>JBGZHY010000097.1:0-28520 GCA_041848045.1 Lachnospiraceae bacterium | reverse complement strand
CTTTCTGGATACCTTTGTTGCGTTTTCTTCCGGTTTAATCATTCTGCCGGCATGCTTTGCCTACGGTGTGGAGCCTACGGCAGGCCCGAGTCTGATTTTTATTACTTTGCCGAATATTTTCAACAATATGCCTCTGGGGCGGCTGTGGGGCTCTCTGTTCTTCGTATTTATGACCTTTGCCGCTTTCTCTACCATACTGGCGGTATTTGAGAATATCAACAGCATGGCACAGGATTTGTGGGGCTGGCAAAGAAGGAAGGCATCCCTGATTTGCTGTATTGCCATTATTGTTCTATCCCTGCCTTGCGCTTTGGGATATAATCTTTTGTCCCATATTCAGCCGATGGGCGTCGGAAGCACCATACTGGACTTTGAGGACTTTCTGGTCAGCAACCTGCTCTTGCCTTTGGGCGCTTTGGTATATGTATTGTTCTGTGTGAGCAGATACGGTTGGGGTTGGGATGCTTTTGTGAAGGAAGCCAATAAGGGAGAGGGCTTTAAGGTGCCGGCATGGTCCAGGCTGTATATGACGTTTATCCTGCCTCTGATTGTGCTCAGCGTATTTCTGGTAGGTATTATACCGATTATCCGAAAAATGATGAATATATAGATTTTGTAAACTGCGGCGGAGTCTGAAAAGGCTTCGCCGCTTTTTGTTTCCTACTGTGTCAAAATGACACAGTAGCGGGGAGGAGATAAGATAAAATCAACAAAAATCAATGATTTTTACCAAAATAAAAGTATATAATATTGATGTATTTGTGTAAAATAACAAAAAGCAAGTGACTTTTGGAGCTTTTGGATATAGAATATAAAGAAAAAAGTAAAGGAGAAGGTTTTATGAAAAAGAGAATATTCAGTGGTTTACTGGCGGCAGTGTTGGCGGCGGCAAGTGTAGCGGGCTGTCAGCAGACAGGAACAGGCGCAGGCAGTGCACAGTCCGGCGAAACGATTCAAATTGCGGTAGCGGCTCCGATGACGGGAGATAACGCGGAATACGGACTGGGTTTTTATAATGCGGCTCTTTTGAAGGCAAAAGAGTGGAACGACAAGGGAGGCGTGCTGGGCAAGCAAATTGAGATTGTGCAGTATGATGACAAAAATACACCGGAGGAAGCCGCGACCATCGCGCAGAAAATCGTATCGGACAAAAAAGCGGTGGGCGTTATCGGACATTTCTCTTCCGGCGTATGTATGACGGCGGCGCCGATTTATCAGGAGAATAAGATTATTGAAATTTCTCCGTCCGCTTCCCATCCGGATTATTCCGGCATCGGCGATTACATTTTCCGTAACAATACGGTTATTTCCAAAGAGGGAGCGGCGAGCGTGGACATTGCCGTAAACGATTTGGGCAAGAAAAATATCGGTATTATTTCCATTATGACGGACTGGGGAACCAATACCTCCCAAATCATCAAAGACATCATTGCCACCTATGGAGATGAGGTAAAGGTAGTGGCACATGAGCAGATTGTGGAGGGCTCCGATGACTATACACCTGCCATTACGAAGTTAAACGAGGCGGGGGCAGACGTGGTTATCTGCTGCGGTATGTACAATCTGGTGGCGCCGGTTGCCAAGCAATATAAGCAGATCAATCCGGATATTGCGATTGTAGGATTTTCCAATTCGTACAGCCAGCAGCTTTTAGAGCTTGGACAAGAGTCCGTAGAGGGCGTTTGCTTTCCGGTTATCTTTTTCTCCGAGTCGGAAGAGCCGGAAATTGTTGCTTATGTAGACGCCTATAAGAAAGCTTACGGTACGGCACCGTCCGCGTTGACTTCACAGGCTTATGACTCTGTAGGGTTGCTCCTTACGGCTATCGAACAGGCGGGCACGACGGATTCCGAAGCGGTGAAGCAGAAACTGTATGAGCTGGAATACAAAGGCGTGACGGGAAATACGAAGTTTGACGCCAACGGTGACGTGGATAAGGCGTTTGTGAAAGTGACCATTCAGAATGGAAAATTCGTCAAGATGAACTAGGCGTGAAAAGAGGAAATTATGCTTACACAACAGATATTGAACGGTTTGGCCTTGGGCATGGGATATGCGCTGATAGCGGTAGGATATTCGCTGGTTTTCGGTATACTGCGGCTGGTGAATTTTTCCCATGGTGCCATTTACGCTTTCGGTGCGGAAATGGCAATGATATTTATCGGTATGCATTTCGGTATTCTGCCGGGAATTTTGGCGGCAATGGTGCTGACGGGTATTCTGGGTATTTGTATTGATAAGGTGGCTTTGGAGCCCTTGCGGATGAAAAAATCCAAGCCGATTGCTTCTCTGATTACCACCATCGGCATCTCCAATATCATTACCAATCTTTTGGTTGTGTTTTTGGGATCGGAAAGAAGAAGCTTTCCGAGTATTTTCAGCCAGGATACGATAGATGTGGGGGCTGTTGTTATTACGCATACGCAGATTATGATGTGCATCATTTCTCTTCTGTTGATGCTGGCGTTGATGTTTATTGTATACAAAACCAAGATCGGCTTGGCTATGCGGGCAAGCGAACAGAATGCGAAGGCGGCGGGCATGATGGGAATCAATGTCAATTTCGTGATTTCCTTTACCTTTTTTCTTGCCGGTATTTCTGCAACCATAGCCGGTGCTTTGGTGGGCGGTTATTATCAGATTGTATATCCGAGCATGGGCTTTATGGCAGGCTTAAAGGCCTTTGCGGCGGCGGTTCTGGGCGGCATAGGCAGCCTGCCGGGAGCCTTGCTCGGCGGACTGATTGTAGGTGTATCCGAGAGTATGGCGGCTGCTTTTTTGGGTTCGACATACAGGGATTCCGTAGCATTTATCATATTGATTATTGTCCTTATCGTAAGGCCGCATGGTCTGTTCGGGCGGAAAGGAATTACAAAGGTGTAGGCGATGGCAGGAGGAAAAGAAAATTTATTACACAGATGGGAGCTGTTTGCGGATAGACACAAGAAGGTTTTGCTTGCTGTACTCCTGCTTTTGCTGCTGCTTTTTCCGAAGCTGTTTCAAAACCAGTATCTGGTTACGGTGTGCATCAAAATCGGCATTTATATTTGTCTGGCGATGGGTTTGAATATCCTGACGGGCTACACCGGATTGGTTTCTTTGGGACATGCGGGATTTGTGGCGATCGGCGCCTATACTTCTTCGCTTCTGATGGTAAAGGGAGGAATGAATTTTTTTGCGGCGGCGCTTATCGGTATGCTTTTGGCAGCCCTTGTGGGGGTTTTGCTGGGGCTTCCGACTTTGCGGGTATCCGGCACCTACCTTTCCATCATTACTCTGGGTTTTGGAGAAATCGTAAAAATGGTGGCATTAAACTGGCAGGGAGTGACCAACGGAACCTTAGGCGTCAAAAACATACCGAAGCCTTCCTTGTTCGGTTTTTCTCTGACGGTTGCCAATCACGGGCTGTATTATCTGGTACTGCTTCTGGTCGTGCTGCTGAGTCTTTTTTGTCTGGTTCTGATTCGCTCCAAATTTGGCAGAGCCTTACAGGCGGTCAGGGGAGATGAGCTTGCCGGAACCATGATGGGCATCGATACGGCAGCCTTTAAGATACTGGCTTTTGTGCTGTCGGCGGCAATTTGCGCCCTCGGGGGTTCTTTATACGCCTCTTTAATCGGCTATATTGACCCGAATACCTTTAACTTTGATGTATCCACGCTGATTCTGAGTATTGTGATTTTGGGCGGCATGGGAACCTTACGGGGAATGTTTGTGGGGGCTCTGATTTTGATTGCCTTTCCGGAAGCTTCCCGCTTCCTGATGGAATATCGTTTTGTGCTGTACGGTCTTATTCTGGTATTGATGATGCGTTTTCGTCCCCAGGGCATTCTGGGCTGGCGTTCCACCCTGCCCTATCCTTTGTCTGCCGGGGTAAAACAGAAGATAAAAGAAGCAGAGGTGCAGGCAGATGGCAGATAAATATATATTGGAAGTAAATAAGATTACCAAACGTTTCGGCGGTATCGTGGCGGCGGACGGCGTCAGTTTGCGGGTAAAAAAGGGAGAAATCATCAGTATTATCGGACCTAACGGTGCAGGGAAAACAACGGTTTTTAATATGCTGACGGGTGTGTATATGGTGGATGAGGGAGAAATTTTGTTTAAAGGCGAGGCAATACAAAATAAATCTCCGATTCACATTGTAAAAGCGGGCATTTCCAGAACATTTCAGAACATCCGGCTTTTTTATGATTTGCGTGTGCTTGAAAATGTTTTAATCGGTGCCCATATCAAGACAAAGTATTCCTTTTTATCGGCGATGTTCAGAAGCAGCGTCTTTCGTCGGGAGGAGGATGAAAAGGTTTTGGAGGCTCTTCGGCTTTTGCAATCCATCGGTTTGTATGAAAGGCGCAACGACTACGCTTCGGACTTACCTTACGGCGAGCAGAGAAAGCTGGAGATTGCCAGGGCGATAGCTACGGGGGCGGAGCTGCTTTTGCTGGATGAACCGGCGGCAGGGATGAATCCTCAGGAATCCGCCGATTTGATGGCCTTTATTAAGCAGCTGCAAAGCAGAGGTTATACCATTCTGATGATCGAGCATGACATGAGTGTGGTGATGAATATTTCCGACAGGGTGTATGTGCTGGATCACGGCAAGCCGGTTGCGGACGGACTGCCCCAGGAAATTGCTCTGCATGAAGAGGTTATTCGGGCGTATTTAGGAGGTGAAAGCCATGCTGAGGATTGATGGTCTGCATACACACTATGGTGCCATTCATGCCTTAAAGGGTATTGACATGGAGGTGAAAGAGGGGGAAATCGTGACCCTCATCGGAAGCAACGGCGCAGGAAAAAGCACTTTGATTCATTCTCTTGTCGGATTGGTAAAGCCGAGCAGCGGAAGTATTATATACCGGGGCAGGGATATTACGAAGCTGTCGCCCCATCATATGACGGGCTTGGGAATGAGTATTTCTCCGGAGGGCAGAGAGGTTTTTCCGGAGCTGACGGTGGAGGAGAATTTGCGCATCGGTGCTTACATCATAAAGGATAAGGCGAAGATAAGTGAAGGGTATGAGCGGGTATACCGGCTTTTTCCGAGATTAAAGGAAAGGTATAAACAGCAGGCGGGAACCCTTTCCGGCGGAGAACAGCAGATGCTGGCGGTCGGCAGGGCGCTGATGTCAAAGCCGCAGCTTTTGCTTTTGGATGAGCCCTCATTGGGCTTGGCGCCGAATTTTGTGAACATGATTTTTGGTATGATTAAAGAAATCAATCAGCAGGGGGTTACTATTTTACTGATTGAGCAAAATGCCAATATGGCTTTGGCGATTGCCGACAGGGCTTACGTTCTGGAAAACGGAAAGGTACGCATGAGCGGAGCGGCAAAGGATATTGCGGCAGACTCCGGAGTCAGAAAGGCATATTTGGGTTTGGGATAAGATAAGGAGAATGAAGATGAAGAAAATTATCAATGCGGCGGAAGATGTGGTTAAGGAGGCTTTGGAGGGAATGCAGGCGGCGTATGCGGACAGCCTTGATTATATTCCCGGGATGGAGGTCATCGTCAGAAAAAATCTGCAAAAAAAGGTGGCGGTGATTTCCGGCGGCGGAGCCGGACATGAGCCTTTGCATGCCGGATTTGTGGGAAAGGGCATGCTGGATGCGGCGATTTCCGGCAATGTGTTTTCCTCTCCGAGTCCGGACAGAATCGGTGCGGCAATCGAAAGAACCAATCAGGGTGAAGGCGTGCTGATGATCATCAAAAACTATTCCGGCGATATCATGAATTTTGGTCTGGCGGCGGATCTTGCGGAAATGGAGGGCATCAATGTAGAGTCCGTGGTGGTAAAGGATGATGTGGCGGTGCCGGACAGCACCTATTCTACCGGACGCAGAGGCATTGCCGGAACGGTGTTTGTGCATAAATTAAGCGGCGCCATGGCAGAAAGCGGGGCAAGCCTTGCAGAGGTAAAGCGGGTGGCGCAAAAGACCATAGACAATGTCAGAAGTATGGGTATGGCAATGAGCCCGTGTATTTTACCGGCAGTAGGAAAAGCGGGATTTTCTCTGGCGGAGGACGAAATAGAAATCGGCATGGGTATACACGGCGAGCCGGGGGTGGAAAGAAGTAAGGTAAAGACGGCAAAAGAAGTGGCGGAAACATTGTTGGAAAAAATTCTGGCGGACTACGACTATACAGGCAGCGAGGCGGCGGTTTTGATCAACGGCTTGGGCGGAACGCCGCTGATGGAGCTGTATATTCTGAATAAGAATGTACAGGAAATACTGCGGGAAAAAGGCGTGAAGGTATATAAGACCATGGTGGGCAACTATACCACGGCTCTGGATATGACGGGCTGCTCCATCAGTCTGCTGAAACTGGACGATGAGCTAAAGAGCCTGCTGGATGCACCTTGCGATACGCCGGCATTAAAAATAGATTAGGAGGCACTGATGAAATTTCAAATAGATGCAAAGGATTATGCGGCATATATACTGCGTGCCTATGAATGTATTCACGCAAAGGGAGAGTACGTGACGGATCTGGATTTGGCTACGGGGGACGGCGATCACTGGGCAAATTTGGATATGGGATTTAAGGCTCTGGCAGAAAAAGCACAGCAGTTACAGGCTCTGCGTATCGACGAAGCGTTTAAAGAAATCGGAAAAACCATGATGAGCGTTATCGGCGGTTCCTCCGGCGTTTTGTACGGCAGTGCGTATTTGGCGGCGGCAAAGACGGCGAAGGATAAGGCGGATTTGGATGAAAGGGACTTATGCGAGGTCTTGCAGGCCATGCTGGATGCGATGATGTCCAGAGGGCAGGCACAGCCCGGCTTTAAAACAATGATAGACAGTCTGGCTCCGGCGGTGGAAGTCTACAGGCTTTGCTTAAAGGAGGACTGTACAAAGGAAGAGTTGTGCGAAAGAGTGAAGGCTGCGGCACAGGAAGGTGCGGAAAGCACCAGGAATATGGAGGCGGTAAAGGGCAGAGCGAGCTATCAGAGCAACAAAGGTTTGGGGCATTTGGATCCGGGGGCTGTGACCATGTCCTATCAAATCAGTGAGCTGATGGACTTTATCCGCACAAAATAAGGGGCGAGAGGTAAATATGCAATACAATAAACGGGAATTGCTGAGAAGGGCTTTTGACAATGAGGTGGTGGATAAGGTTCCGGTAGGCTTTTGGCACCATTTTGTTTTGGGAAAAGATCAGTTCTCCGGTTTGGAGGATGAAAGCATTTTGGACAGGGTAATAGAGGGGCACATACGCTACTACGAGCAGACCAATCCGGATATGATGAAGCTGATGAATGAGGGCTTCATGGGCTATCCGCCGATTATGGATAACGATCTGCAGACGGAAGAGGATTTGCTGAACATAAAGAGCATCGGCAGGGAGCATCCGTGGATGGAAAAGCAGGTAGCCCATGTCAAGCGCCTGACGGAACGGTTTGCCGATGAGGTGATGTGTTTTTATAACGTTTTTGCACCTCTGCAGTTTATACGGATCAGGCTGGAGTTTCTGGATATGGATTTTGAACGCTTCGTATATCTGGCGGAACATTTCCCGGAGGCCTTTAAGCAGGCGGGCTTGGAGATACAGAAGGATTTATGTATTTTGGTGGAGAGGCTTTTGCAGGAAACGAAATTGGACGGCATTTATTACTGCGTGCAGAATATACAGAGCGGGCAGTATACGAAAGAAATGTATGCACGTTATATTCAGCCGACGGAAATCGAAGTGTTGCAGACAGCCAATCGCTGCAGTGATTACAATATTCTGCATATCTGCGGATATGCGCATCATAAGAATGATATGCGTTATTATAAGGATTACAGCGCAAAGGTGTATAACTGGGCCTGTCATACGGAGGGGATTTCTTTGCAGGAGGGAAAAGCCCTGTTCGGCAATCCTTGCGTTCTGGGCGGTTTTGACAATAATCCGGGTACGCTGATAGACAGCGGCGGCAAGGAGGAGCTGGAGGCGAAGGTGGCGTCTTTGATTCGGGAAAACGGCTATCGCGGCTACGTTATGGGAGCGGACTGTTCCATACCGAATGATATTGATGACAGCAGGATTCGCATCATATCCGATGCGGCGGGCAGATACATAAGAGAAGAAAAGGATGGGAAGAAAAGCGATGAATAAAAAAGAAATTATGCAGGCATTTTTAAACAATGAGGCGGGGGAGAGGGTGCCGGTAGGCTTCTGGCATCATTTTGTGTCCTTTCATAACCACTACCACGCAGATGTGCCGGAGGTTTATGAGGCAATTTTATCCGGACAGAAAAAATATATTGATGTGGTACAGCCGGATTTCTTAAAGATTATGTCCGACGGTTTCTTCGGCCATCCTTCCGTATGCAGCAAGAAGATTGAAAGTATAGAGGATTTGGCGCAGGTACGCTCCGTAGGGGCAAATCACGACTGGATAGACAGGCAGGTGGCTTATGTGAAGGAAATCTGCGAGTATGCCGGGGAGGATATAGTAAAGTATTACAGCATATTTTCGCCCTTGCAGTACATTCGTCTGCGCTTTGAAGAATACGACGAGGATTTTCAGAAATTTGTCGCTTTGTTTAAACAGGATAAGGATGTTATGATAAGAGCGGCGGAATACATTGCCGAAGACATTAAACAGTTGATTACCCGCCTTTTTGAGGAAACGAAGCTGGACGGTATTTATTACAGCGTGCAGTGTGTGCAGGACCGGGACTTTACGGATGCGGTGCATAAGGAGCTGGTTGAGCCTACGGATATGTTGATTATCGACCGGATTCGACAGTTTACCGATAATATCATGCTGCATATCTGCGGCTACGGTCATTACACCAATACGCTGAGCCGTTATAAGGATTATCCGGTAAAAGCGTATAACTGGGCGGTGCATACGGAAAAGGTGTCTTTGGCGGAAGGAAAGAAGCTTTTCGGCGGTAAAGCGGTGCTGGGGGGATTTGACAACAACCTCGGAACGATTTTGTACGAAGGAAGCAAAGAGGAGCTGCGGGCGGAGGTGCATAAAATTCTGGATGAGGCGGGCTGCTGCGGCGTAGGTCTGGGAGCAGACTGTACGATTGCGCAGGACATTCAGCCGGAGCGCCTGGCATGGATTCGGGAGATTGCTTCTGCATATTCCCAATAAAGATTCGGAGAGAAAAAAATGGCGGGCGGCATTAGAAAGGTAAAGCGATATGCGGACAGCTTTGCGGTATTGATTGCGGATGTACTGAATGCGGATGTGATGATGATAGACAAGGATATGAATGTGGTGGGAAGTGCGCTGCGGCATTTCCCTCTGCAGGAGAATCTCGGTTCGGTTTCTCTTCTTGCGCAGGTACTGACCAATAACCGGAACATCTGTTTACAGGATAAAGCGGATTCGGAAATATGCAGAATGTGCGGGCAGTACAAAAACTGCAGAATCAAAGGCTTTATCGGTATTCCCGTGCATTACCGGAATGAAGTTGCAGGGGTGCTGGCTCTTTTGCTCTCCAAATCAAGGGCGAAGAAGCTGTTTGCCGAATTGCCATACACCCTGCAGTTTCTGGAAAGCATGGCCAATCTGGTGGGCTTTCGCATGAACGAGCATGCGGAAAAGAACCATTTAAAAAAGCAGGCGGAGAAAGCGCAAGCCATTTTGAATATTATGCCGGATGCCATGGTACACACGGATAAGTACGGCAATGTCATCTATGCGAATCAGGCTTTCGGGAAGCTGTTTGCCGAACAGGGAGAAATCAATAATCTGAAGGAGATATATGCCGATGTACTGCATTGGTACAGAAAAAAGAAGAGGGTTGAGAACGTCAGGCTTTCGCTGGAATATAAGGAGCAGGTGTTCTACGGTACCTTCAGTTGCGAACCTTTAAAGGCGGGAGGTGCGGAAGAGGGCTTTATCTCCTATTTTAAACCCTACCAGAATATACATGAGAATACCGCTCCTTTTTTACAGGGAACGCTGGTAACCTTTTCGTGGCTTTCCAAATATGTGAAGAAAAGTGTGATTGAGGAAGCCAAGCTCCTGGCGGATAAGGATGAGAATATACTGATACACAGCGATGACAACGCCATCAATGAGCTTCTGGCAAAAGCCATTTTCAACTATTCCCAGCGGAAGCTGCGGGAAATCAAGGTTATCTACATGCAGAACGTGTACCGGGATTTGCTGGACAATTTTTTGATGGGGGAGTACGGCGTCATCCGCAATATGGACAGGGGAACGTTGATTATTGTACAGCCTGAAAAGATGACCTTGTATGTGCAGGACAAGCTGGCGGATTACATGGTTTCGGAAAGGCTGCGCTGTGACAGCAAGAAGGCGATTGCCGTGGATGTGCGTTTTATTTTCTGCACGACGGAGGATTTGTACGAATTGGTGCAAAGGCGTATGTTCAGCGAGAAGCTGTATCAGCAGATGAGCCGCAACGCCATGCAGTCCATTGATACCATACACAGCGACTATGCCTTATTTGAAAAATTTGTACGCAGCGGAATCAAATATTACCAAAGCGTATATAAGCAGGAGGCGCAACCCCTTGACCGGGAAATGCTGGATAATCTGTGGGCTTGTGCCGCAGACTATGATTTGGGCAATTTGGAGCTGCTGCTGGAGAGCATTGTCCGAAACGGCATGCAGGAATACAGCGGCACCCGGATGGTAAAGGAGGGAGGAGGCTGCGCCGGAAAATCTATGGCGGAGCTGGAAAAGGAATACTTAAAAAGGCTTCTGGACAGCCAAAAGAGCAAACAGGAAATATGCCGTATTTTGGGAATATCCAGAAGCACGCTGTACAGGAGAATCAAAGAGTATCAATTTTAAAGCTTTGGAGGATATGTTTATGGAAAAGAAGGATTCCGTGTATCAGGCCTACAAGGAGGTGCTGCAGCAGGGACTGCGCCCGGCATTCGGCTGTACGGAACCGATAGCCCTTGCCTTTGTGGCGGCAGTGGCAAAGCAGACTTTGGGCAGGGAACCGGATAAGATCATTGCCAGATGCTCCGGGAATATCATCAAGAATGTGAAAAGTGTCATCGTACCGGGAACGGAAGGGGAAAGAGGCATAGAAATCAGCTGTATACTGGGGGCAATCGCCGGTGATGCAAGCCGTGAGCTGGAGGTTCTCTCTGCAGTCCGCAAGGAGGATATTGCACGGGCAAAACAGCTGCGGGCAGAGGGCATCTGCCGGGTGGAGCTGGCGGAAAATGTAGAAAATCTGTATATACAAATCCTGTTGTTTGCCGGAGAAGATAGGGCAAGCGTCAGTGTGCAGGGCATGCACACCAATATTGTGGAAATCACGAAGAACGGTGTGCTTTTGCAGCACAAGGATGCGGAGGAGAGTCAAAGCAAGGCGGTGCCTTTTTCCTTTGCGGATATCTATGAGTATGCCGATACCTGCGACGTAGAGGCCTTGCGGGAGATTTTCGACAAGCAGATTGCTTACAATATGGCGATTGCCAAGGAGGGAATGGCAAAGGATTACGGCGCCAATATCGGCAAAATGCAGTACAGGGAGGATGCCGGTATTGAAAATAAAATGGTGGCTTATGCGGCGGCAGGCTCCGATGCCAGGATGGCGGGCTCGGAAATGCCCGTGGTCATCAATTCCGGAAGCGGAAACCAGGGGATTACGGTTTCCGTACCCTTGATTTTATATGCGGAGCATATTCAGGCAAGTCGAGAGGACTTATATCGTGCTTTGATTTTTGCCAATCTGATCGGAGAGTATCTCAAATCCAAAATCGGACGCTTGTCGGCGTACTGCGGCGTAGTCAGTGCGGCATCGGCGGCGGTGGCGGGCATGGCTTATCTGGACAAGGAAGAAAAAAGTATCATCGAAGCGACCCTGTCCAACGCTCTGGCAGGCAATTCCGGTATTATCTGCGACGGCGCCAAAGCAAGCTGCGCCATGAAAATCAGTTCTTCCCTGAACAATGCCCTGCTGGCGTACAGGCAGGCAAAAAGCGCCAATTCCTTTAAGGGCGGTGACGGCATTGTCAAAGAAAGTATAGACGACACCATTCGTACCGTCGGCAATATTGCCCGCTACGGCATGATGGAAACGGATATTGTGATTTTAAAGGAAATGTTGAATGACAAATCCTATCTGGAAAAGTTTTCGACCTGTATTTCCCCTTGTGCAAATGCAAAGAATGGTGCATAATAGACCTGCAGCGCTTTGCAAGCGAATTTGAAAGGACAATGGGAGAAAACAATATATGAAAACAATGGAAATAAAGGCAGTCAATGCCATTCGAATCTTATCTGCGGATACGGTGCAGAAAGCCAATTCCGGTCATCCGGGTCTGCCGCTGGGGTGTGCGGCTCTTGCCTACGAACTGTGGGCAAATCATATGAAGCATAATCCGGCAAATGAAGCTTGGGCGGACAGGGATAGATTTATTCTGTCCGGCGGACACGGTTCTGCTCTTTTGTATTCTTTGCTGCACCTTTTCGGCTACGGCAATTTATCCCTGGAGGATTTACAGAATTTTCGTCAGATGGATTCCCTGACGCCGGGTCATCCGGAGTACGGTCACACCAAGGGAGTGGAGGCCACTACGGGACCCTTGGGAGCCGGCATGGCAACCGCGGTGGGTATGGCGATGGCGGAGGCGCATTTGGCGGCGACCTTTAACACGGAAGAATATAGGCTTGTGGATCATTACACCTATGTATTGGGCGGCGACGGCTGTATGATGGAGGGCATTTCTTCGGAAAGCTTTTCGCTGGCAGGTACTTTGGGACTTTCCAAGTTGATTGTCTTATATGATTCCAATAAGATTTCCATAGAGGGAAGCACGGATTTGGCATTTACCGAGGACGTACAGGCCCGCATGGCAAGCTTCGGCTTCCAGACCCTGACGGTGGAAGACGGTAACGATTTGGGCGCAATCGCAAAGGCGATAGAGGAAGCGAAGGCGGATACCCTAAGACCGTCTTTCATCACGGTGAAGACCCAGATCGGCTACGGCTGTCCGGCAAAGCAGGGAAAGGCAAGCGCGCACGGAGAGCCTCTGGGAGCAGACAATATTGTGCAGATGCGCGCATTTTTGGAATGGGAAAGTCAGGAGGCTTTCTTTGTTCCGCAAGAGATTTATGACCACTATGCAGAGATTCGCACAAGGCTGGCAAAGGCGGAGGAGGAGTGGAACCGCCTTTTTGCCGCTTACTCCGCTAAGTATCCGGAGAAGAGAGCGCTGTGGGATCAGTACCATAAAGAGGTGGATAAGGCTGCCCTTGACCGTGAGGAATTTTGGGATTGGGACGATAAGGCGGATGCAACCCGCAATATTTCCGGAAAGGTGCTGAATCGCTTAAAGGATATTGTGCCGAATCTGGTAGGAGGTTCTGCCGATTTGGCGCCTTCCAACAAATCCGTGATGGAGGGCTGCGGATATTTTGCGGCGGGGGATTTTAGCGGCAGAAATATCCATTTCGGCGTCAGAGAGCTGTCTATGACCGCAGAAACCAACGGCTTGCTGCTGCATGGCGGTTTGCGGGCTTACTGTGCCACCTTCTTTGTGTTCAGCGACTACACGAAGCCGATGGCAAGACTGGCTTCCCTGATGCGTATTCCGACCACCTTTATCTTCACCCATGATTCCATCGGTGTCGGAGAGGACGGTCCTACCCATGAACCGATTGAGCAGATGGCAATGCTGCGTGCCATGCCGAATTTTCATGCCTTCAGACCGGCGGATGCAAGAGAAACCATTGCAGCCTGGTACAGCGCCGTGACATCCGTGGAAACGCCGACGGCATTGGTATTGACCAGACAGAATCTGCCGCAGCTGCCGGGCAGCGGGAAAGGGGCTTTGAAAGGCGCCTATGTACTTAAAGACAGTGTGAAGGAAGTACCGGATATGATTTTGATGGCATCCGGCTCGGAAGTCAGCCTTTGTCTGGAGGCGGCAGAGCAGCTTTCGGCAAAAGGTGTGGATGCAAGAGTAGTCAGCATGCCTTGTCTGGATATTTTCGAGGAGCAGTCCCCGGAATATAAAGAAAGCGTGCTGCCAAAGAGTGTCCGTAAGAGAGTGGCGGTTGAAGCCTTGTCCGGTTTCGGTCTGGACAGATATACGGGGCTTGACGGTGCGGTAATCGCTATGCAGGGCTTCGGCGCCAGCGCACCGCAGGATAAGCTGTTCAGGAAGTTTGGTTTTACCGTAGAAAATATTGTGGAAAAGGCCTTGGCTCTGTAAAAAGGGCGAAAGGATTAACGATTGATTTCGGGATGGCGAAACTCTGCATAAGGGTTTCGCCTCTTGTACGGTTATGAAAGAGAAGAGAATGAGGAGAGCGGAGCGATGAAGTATGGCATAGAAACCTTGTGTGTGCATCCGAGAAAAGAAGACGGAATCAAAAACGGATACGGAGCGATTGCTACGCCGATTTTTCAGACTTCTACCTTTGCGCATCCGGGCATCGGACAGAGCAGCGGTTATGATTATGTACGGGAGTCCAATCCTACCAGACACAGTTTAGAATGTATGGTGAGCAATCTGGAGGGCTGTCATGATACGATAGCCACAAGCTCCGGCATGGCGGCTCTCGGCATTGCGCTGGAGCTTGTGGAAGCGCCGGGGCATATTATCTGTTCGGAGGATTTGTACGGCGGCTCCCTGCGTATGTTTGAGAACATGGGCAGAAAGAGGGGGCTGCGCTTTTCTTATGTAGATACAGCCGATGCCGGGCTGGTGCGTCAGGCTGTGCAGGCGGATACCAAAGCTTTGTACATCGAAACGCCGAGCAATCCCACTATGCGGGTAACGGATTTGGCGCAGATGGGAGAAATTGCCCGCGAACACGGTTTGCTTTTGATGGTGGACAATACGCTGCTGTCGCCCTATTATCAGAATCCGTTCCGCTTTGGCGCCGATATGGTGCTGCACAGCGGAACCAAGTTTTTGGCGGGGCACAATGATACCATGGCGGGATTTCTGTGCGTGAACAATCAGGATTTATCCGAGCGTATGCGCTTTATCTATAAGACCTTGGGAGCCTCTTTATCGCCGATGGACAGTTATTTTTTGATACGGGGCATTAAAACTTTGGCGGTGCGCATGGACAGGGCACAGGAAAATGCCATGAAGATTGCCGCCTGTTTGCAAAAGCATCCGGCGGTGGAAAAGGTGTATTATATCGGCTTGGAGGAGCATCCCTCCTATGCCTTGAGTAAGAAGCAGGCAAGGGGCTTCGGAAGTATGATTTCCTTTAAAATCCATTCGGAAGAAAGGGCAAGGAGGGCGCTGGAAAAGATACAGCTGATACAATACGCGGAGAGTTTGGGAGGTGTGGAATCTCTGATGACCTTTCCGATGATACAGACCCATGCGGATGTGCCGAAGGAGGTAAGGGAAAGGCTGGGGATAGACGGCAGATTTTTGCGCCTTTCCGTGGGTATTGAACAGGTAGAGGATTTGCTTGCGGATCTTAGGCAGGCTCTGGACTAGAAGGAGAGAAATATGCAGTACGATTTTGATCAGTTTGTGGACAGGACAAATACCAACTGTCTGAAGTATGACTTTGCCCGTAAGCGGGGAAAGCAGGAGGGGCTTTTGCCTCTGTGGATTGCCGATATGGACTTTCAGGTGGCGGATCCGATTCGACAGCGCCTGCTTGCGGCGGTCAATCACGGCGTATTCGGCTATTCCGAGGTGAAAGAGGATTATTTTTCGGCCTTATATCACTGGTATAAGGAGGGGTTCGGCTGGGAAACAAGAGCAGAGGACCTGGTCAAGACTCCGGGAGTGGTATACGCCATAGCCATGGCGGTACAGGCGTATACGGAGCCGGGGGAGGCGGTACTGATTCAGGAGCCGGTATACTATCCTTTTTCCTCGGTGGTACGCAGCAATGGCAGAAAGTTGGTTGTGAACAATCTTTTATACCGGGACGGCAAGTATGAAATGGACTTTGCGGACTTTGAAGAAAAGGTGGTAAAAGAGGGGGTAAAGCTTTTCTTGCTGTGCAGCCCCCACAATCCCATCGGCAGGGTTTGGGAGGAGGCGGAGCTTAAGCGTGTGGGAGAGATATGCCGCAGGCACGGCGTTATCGTATTCAGCGATGAAATTCATTCCGACTTTGTATATGAGGGCTACAGACATACGGTCTTTGCCAATATCGGAGAGGAATTTGCCGATATGAGCATCATTGCCACGGCGCCCAGCAAAAGTTTTAATCTGGCGGGGCTGCAGGTGTCCAATATATGGATTCGCAGCGAAAGACTGCGCAGAGCTTTTGTACACGCCATGCACGCCTCCGGCTATGACCAGCTGAACGCGCTGGGGCTTTTTGCCGCCCAGGCTGCCTATGAAGGCGGCAGGGAGTGGATGACGCAGCTGAAGGCATATATTCAGGGGAATCTTGATTTTTGCAGGCAGTTTCTGGAGAGCAGGATACCCCGAATCAAGCTGGTGGAGCCCCAGGGAACCTATCTGATATGGTTGGATTGTCGGGGGCTTGGCTTAAGCGAAAAAGAGCGGACAGACTTGATTGAAAACAAGGCAAAGCTGTGGCTGGATACGGGAACCATGTTCGGCGAAGCGGGCGCAGGTTTTGAGCGCATCAATATTGCCTGTCAAAGAAGTACCTTGGAGGAAGCGCTGCTGCGTTTGGAAAAGGCGGTAAAAGAAATGTAAAGACAGGGCAGGGATTATTTCCTTGCCCTGATTTCAAAAAGGGGTGTGGCGGAAAAATTGGTCTTTTTTTCCGTGTTCCATACCGTTTGCCAGATGTGCTCGTCTGCCCTGCAGTTGATAAAACCGATGTCTTTTAAGGTTTGGAGATCCCAGGCGGGGCGGGACAGGCGGCTTAGGGGAACTTCTCTGGCGATTTCTTCACATTCGTCAAAATTCTCTCCGATGCACTGGTCTTTGAAGCCGGAGGCTTTGACCTTGCGGCGATCCGCCCGATAAGCCGCCCTGGCTTTCTCATCATATAAATAGGCGTACCAGTTGGCGTCATAATTGAGCAAAAGCCCTCCCTTTTTCAGGATGCGGTACCATTCGCGATATGCCTGACAGGGATTTTGCAGGCTCCAGGTGAGATTGCGCGTTACAATGATGTCGAAGCTGCAGTCCGCAAAGCTTGTCTGATGCGCGTCCATCTGCCTGAAGTCGATGTTATGTATATTTTCCGCCGCGGCATTGATTCGTGCTTCTTCCAGCATACGGGGGCTGAAATCAACGGCAGAAACGGTATAGCCTTCCAGTGCGGCAATAATGGCCATAAAGCCGGGCCCCGTACCGATGTCCAAAACCCGTATACTGTCGGGGTTACGATTTTTGCAGTGCCGATGTATGTGTGTATGCAGGGCATGGAGCCATGCATTTTTTTGCGCGTCCGCCAACTCCTCCTTGTTGACTTCCGTATAGCTGCGCGCCCGCCATTCCCAGTACCGCCTGCTGCGGTCGGTGAGGGAGAGGGCGCCTTGATACAAATCATCCATAATATCTGTCCTTCTTATTCTTCGGTATCGTATTGCAAACGAAATAAGTATAAGATATAGGATAAACTTTGACAAGGAAAGATATAAGGTGTATATATTGTTGTAAAAAAGAAAGAATGGATATGAAACGTTTAGATTCTGTACCGAGGCATCTGTCCCAGCTGCAATGCATCGCCCTGGGCTATATGCTGATCATCTTGGCGGGGACCTTGCTTTTGATGCTGCCCCTTTCTTCCCGCGGGGGGATTTGGACACCGTTTTTGACAGCCTTATTTACCGCCACCAGCAGCACCTGCGTGACAGGGCTTGTGTTGGTGGACACGGCGCTGCACTGGAGTTTTTTCGGGCAGCTGGTGATTATAGTGCTGATACAGATAGGAGGGCTGGGCTTTGTCACTATCGGTATCTTCTTTGCGCTGATCATGCGGGATAAAATAGGTCTGCGTCAAAGAGGCCTGATGAAGGAAAGCCTGAATATTGTCAATATCGGCGGCGTGGTAAAACTAAGTAAAAAAATTCTGTGGGGAACGGTCTGCATAGAGGGCTTGGGCGCCTTGCTGTTGAGTTTGCGTTTTATTCCCCTGTTCGGCATAAGAAAGGGGCTGTGGTACGGCGTTTTTCATTCCGTATCTGCCTTTTGCAATGCCGGTTTTGATTTGATGGGAGGCGATTACGGCGCTTTTTCTTCCCTGACGCCCTTTGCGGGAGATATACTGGTCAATACAGTGATTATGCTTTTGATCATCATCGGCGGCATCGGCTTTATCGTATGGGATGATGTCAGTATACACGGACTGCGCTGGAGAAAATACAGGTTGCACAGCAAAATCGTTTTGCTGATGAGCGGTATCCTGATTTTTGGCGGCGGGCTGCTGTTCTATTTTACGGAAGGTTCCGTTTTATTTGCGGGAATGTCTTACCAAGAAAAGGTACTGGCAAGCCTGTTTGCTTCCGTCAGCCCTCGTACGGCGGGCTTTAACACGGTGGATACCATGCAGATGTCGGATGCGGGAAAGCTTCTGACCTTGATGTTGATGTTTATCGGCGGGGCTTCCGGCTCCACGGCGGGAGGAATTAAGGTCAGCACCTTGTTTGTGCTGCTGGCCTGCGTACACCTAAGCATCAGCCGCAGGCACGGTATTGATATTTTCGGCAGGCGCGTGGATGAGGGAGCGGTAAAATCCGCTGCCGCCATTTCCAGCCTGAATATGCTGTTGATTCTGACGGTAAGCTTTATGATTGTGGCGCTGCAGAATATGCCGACGCTGGACGTCTTGTATGAGGTTACGAGCGCCATGAGCACGGTGGGAATGACCCTTGGCATTACCAGGGAGATGAAGAGCCTTTCACAGTTGCTTTTGATTATCCTGATGTATCTGGGAAGGGTCGGCGGGCTGTCTTTTGCTCTGTCGTTTACGCAAAATAAGAAGATACCGAAGCTGCAGCAGGTAAGGGAAGCCATCAGCATCGGTTAGGAGGAAAGCAATGAAGTCGATATTGATTATAGGAATGAGCCGCTTCGGACAGCATTTATGCAGGAACCTCTGTTCCCTGGGCAATGATGTGATGATTGTGGATAAAGCGGAGGAAAGGCTGGAGGAGCTGGTTCCCATGGTGCAGGCGGCAAAAATAGGGGACTGCACCAATGAGGATGTGCTGAAAAGTCTGGGTGTAGGCAATTTTGACACGGTTTTTATTTGCATCGGCAATGATTTTCAAAGCTCTTTGGAGTGTACCGCTCTTGTTAAGGAGCTGGGAGCCAGACGGGTGGTCAGTAAGGCAAACCGTGATATACATGCCAAGTTTTTGCTGCGCAACGGTGCGGACGAGGTGGTTTATCCGGATAGAGATATATCCGAAAGACTGGCGGTGCGCTTCAGCTCGGATAATGTATTTGATTATATGGAGTTGAACGATGAGTTTACGGTTTGTGAAATCAGCCCGATGAAGGACTGGCTGCATAAGAGCCTGCGGGAGCTTGCTCTGCCGAAAAAATACGGCATTTCCATACTGGGTACCAAAAGGGAGGGGAAAACGAGGGTTGCCTTAAGCGGAGAGGATCTTATTTTGCCCGAAGAACATCTTCTGGTTGCCGGTAATTGGGAAAGTATTGCAAAAATATTGGAGGATTTGGATAAATGATCAAATTATGTGTATTTGATTTGGACGGAACCCTATTAAACACTTCCTATGCCCTGCAAAGGTGCATAAACGCCGCTTTGGCGGAAATGGGACTGGGGGAAATTGATTTGGAACACACGAAGCGCTTTGTGGGTGACGGCTACAGAACCTACGTGCGGCGCAGTCTGGAATATTTGGGGATTGAGGAAGAAGAGGAATGGGAAAGAGCCTGCCGCATTTATGAAAGGGTGGTGGAAGAGCATAAGATGTATCAGGTAAAGCCCTATGAAGGGATTCTCTCTATGCTGGAAGCGCTGAAGAAGAGAGGACTTAAGCTTGCCGTCTTATCCAATAAGGTACAGGAAGTGGTGGAGGACAACTGTGCGATGTTTTTTGCCGAAAGCCTGTTTGACCGGATATACGGAGAAAGGCAGGGTATTCGCATAAAGCCTTCTCCGGAGGCTTTGCTGGCGCTTATGGAGGAGTTACAGGTTTCCAAAGAGGAGGTGCTGTACTTCGGGGATACGGATGTGGATATGAAAACCGCCGTCAATGCCGGGGTGTGCGGTATCGGCGTTTTATGGGGCTTTCGGGACAAAGAGGAATTGCAGGAGAACGGAGCGGTATATCTGGTACAGCGTCCGGGGGATATTGTGGAGCTGGCGGACGAGCATTGCTAAAGATATAAAAAGTGCTTCGGAAAGGCAGAGAAAATTCGCTTTTCCGAAGCATTTTTTAATGTCGTCTTGCCGCCAGAAATTTTGGCAGAACCGGATTCGGGTTGTTTTGCATATAGGCAAAGCCTACGGAACGCTTGGGAATATCTCCCAGGAGTTTGACCTCCGTCAGTCTGCCCGTTTCCAGCTCTTCTTTGACAAATTCCTTGATGACACAGGCAAGGCCCAGCCCGATTTTGGCAAATTCGATGAGCAAATCCATGTTGTTTACTTCTATACTGTCCCGAAGCTTAATCTGTCTGTTCTGCAAATGGGAATTGATGTATTGTCTGGAGGAGTTTGCCTTATCCAGGAGCATAAAATGCGCACATTCTTCGATGCGGTACTGTCTGCCTTCCCGAATATTGAGGCGCTCCAGGTATTCCGGTGCGGCAACAAAAATATCATGGATATCCAATATAGGCTTAAAGGCCATATTTTTACTGACGGAGGGTGCGGCAATCAGACCCAGATCCAAGCTGCCCTGCTCCAGCATTTGTGCAGTTTCCGAACTGGAACGGGAAGAAATGGTAACGGTGACATGGGGGTAAGCCTCCACAAAATCCCTAAGGTAGGGCAGCAGGATTTCCTTGCACAGCGTGGTACTGGCTCCGATACGGATGGTGCCGATGTTCAGCTCCTTGATTTTGCGAATCTGATCCTCGCCGTTTTGGATGGAGGCGAAAGCGGAAGCGATATGCTCGTATAAAATCCTGCCCTCCGCCGTCAGGCAGACGCCTCTTGAATTGCGGGAAAAAAGCGTTACCTCCAGATTTTCTTCCAGTTTGGAAATGGATTTGGAAATGGCGGGCTGGCTGATGAATAATTCCTTGGCTGCCTTGGAAATATTGCCGGCTCTGGCGACTTCATAAAAGATTCTGTACTGTGATAAGTGCTGTTCCATACTTCTCCCTCTTACATTTGCGGATTCCCGATAAGTTATATGACCTATATATATTATATATGACCATTATAGCACTACTTATGCTATAATAACAGACTATAAAGAAAAGAAATGGATGGGTCTGGAACGATGGGAATGACGATGACACAAAAGATTCTGGCGGCGCATGCAGGTCTTGAACAAGTGGTCAGCGGCCAGCTGATAGAGGCGGATTTGGATTTGGTCTTGGGCAATGACATTACCTCGCCGGTAGCGATTCGGGAGATGGAAAAGATGCAGCAGCATGTTTTCGACAAGGAAAAGATTGCCTTGGTGATGGATCATTTCATACCGAACAAGGATATCAAGTCCGCGGAAAACTGTAAGTGCTGTCGTGATTTTGCGGCAAGGCATGAGATCAGCAACTATTTTGACGTGGGAAAGATGGGTATTGAGCACGCTTTACTGCCGGAGCAGGGGCTTACGGTGGCGGGGGATTTGATCATCGGCGCCGATTCTCATACCTGTACCTACGGTGCTTTAGGTGCCTTTTCCACCGGAGTCGGTTCCACGGATATGGCGGCCGGTATGGCGACGGGAAAAGCATGGTTTAAGGTGCCTTCCGCCATCCGGTTTGAGCTGGTGGGTTCGTTAAAGCCCTGGGTATCCGGAAAAGATGTGATTTTGCATATTATCGGTATGATTGGGGTGGACGGCGCCCTGTACCGCTCCATGGAGTTTTGCGGCGAGGGCATCCGCTCCCTGAATATGGATGACCGCTTTACCATTTGCAATATGGCGATTGAGGCGGGGGGAAAGAACGGTATCTTTCCGGTGGATGAGGTAACGATTGCCTATATGAAGGAACATTCCAAGCGGGAGTTTACCGTCTATGAGGCGGATGCGGATGCCGTTTATGACGAAACGTATATTATTGATTTGTCGCAGCTGGAGTCCACGGTTTCTTTCCCGCATTTGCCGGAAAATACGAGGATTGTGGGCAGCTTTGAAGAGATTAAGGTGGATCAGGCGGTAATCGGTTCCTGTACCAACGGCAGAATCAGCGATTTACGGGCAGCCGCCAAGGTGCTTGCAGGCAAGAAGGTGGCGGAAGGTGTGCGTTGCATCATTATTCCGGCAACCCAGATGATTTATAAGCAGGCTCTGAAGGAGGGCTTGATTGAAATTTTCATTGATGCGGGAGCGGTGGTATCTACACCGACCTGCGGGCCTTGTCTGGGGGGCTATATGGGGATTTTGGCGCAGGGAGAACGCTGCATTTCCACCACGAACCGCAACTTTGTAGGGCGTATGGGACATGTGGAATCGGAAGTATACCTGGCCAGTCCGGCGGTTGCGGCAGCCAGTGCGGTTGCGGGTTATATTACAAAGCCATAGGAGCGGAAGATGAAAGCAAGAGGATATGTTTTTAAATACGGAGATAATGTGGATACCGATGTAATCATACCGGCAAGATATTTGAATGCGACGACCGGTGAAGAGCTGGCGAGGCATTGCATGGAGGATATCGATAAGGACTTCGTCAAGCAGGTAAAGGAAGGGGACATTATGGTTGCCGGAAAAAATTTCGGCTGCGGTTCCTCCAGAGAGCATGCGCCTCTGGCGATTAAAAGTTCGGGTATACGCTGTGTGATTGCGGAAACCTTTGCAAGAATTTTCTATCGTAATGCCATCAACATAGGGCTGCCGATTATCGAATGTCCGCCTGCGGCAAGAGCAATAGAAGCGGGGCATGAGGTGGAGGTTGATTTTGATACGGGTCACATCAGAGATTTGAGCAGCGGCGAAAGCTTTCAGGGTCAGGCTTTTCCGGAGTTTATGCAAAATATCATCAATGCTGGCGGGTTGGTGGCTTATGTGAATCAAAAGCAGTCCCGATAAGGCGAAGGGATATGACTTTTTTGTTACGATTTGTTGAAAATATATAACGATTTTTTTAAAAAAGGATTGACATTTGGTGAAGACCTCTTTTATAATGCGAATTGTTACAGTAAATCATTATAAGAGAGGTTTTCAATATGCCAAAACTTAAATCTCTCATTCAGACGGTTTGCGCAGGCCTTGCTTTACTGCATATCAAAATCAGCAAGAAAATGTACAGAAATTGTGCGATTCTTTGCGCGGGCGGTGCGGCAGTGGCTGTATTGAGTTTTTCCAGCAGCGGTTTTTCGGGAAGCGGTAAAAATGCCGCGTTTGCCTATACTGCCCAAGAAGCGGGGGATATGCAGGCGGAAGACGAGCTTGAAAAGGAACAGGTGCAGGCAGAGGTGAATGAGAACTTGGGTGTGGAGTTGTTAAGTAACAGTCTTATAAAAGAGGAACAGATAATCGGAGATTTATATGTACTGCAGACTGTCACTGACGATTCCCCGAATGAAGGACAACGCTTTGTCGCGGAAAAATTGGTAAGTGATATCGAAGTTCAGCAGGAGGAAGCAAGAAAAGAACAAGAAGAAGCAGAAAAGATAAGAGAAGAGATAGCGGTATATCAGGAGCAAAAGGAGCAGCAGGATTCGCAGGCAGACTGGCTGGAAGCCACAAGGAGCCTTTTCGGCATGGAGAGTTTTACCGAAGCCGATTACAACAATCTTCTGCGCATTGTGGAAGCGGAAGCGGGGATCAATGATGTGGAAGGTAAAATGATGGTAGCCAATGTGGTACTGAACAGAGTGATGAGCACACGTTTTCCCGATACGGTTTCGGAGGTTATTTTTGCACCCGGGCAGTTTTCGCCGGTCAGCAACGGCAGATTTTATTCCGTAAGGGTAAAGGATTCGACGGTGGAAGCGGTGAACAGAGCGCTGGGAGGCGAGGATAATTCGCAAGGTGCCCTGTTTTTTATGAATCGCGGGGCATCCAGAGCCGGAGCAGTGTCATGGTTTGATTCTTCCCTGACCTATTTGTTTTCCCACGGAGGACATGAATATTTTAAGTAAAGTAGGTATTCGTACCTACTTTTTTTGACCTATTTTTCAAGTTCTCTGAAGAAGTGCATAAAAAGAGAAAGGAAGTTTTGGTCAAAGTGTTCAGAAACTTCGGATTTACCCCCAAAATATGCTAAAGAAATATCAAAATACCCCGTAAAATTAACTTAAAATTCTGTGTTATTTTCGTGTATCTGTCCTAAAAACGATTGACTTAGTCTGTAAAAAATGCGATAATGGAACGGAAAATTTGATTTTTGAAGGAGGTTTCATATGTCAACAAAAGCGTATTATCCGATTCATGAAATCGGAGCGGGCAAGGTTGGTTTTTCCAGAACAAGAAGTATTATAGAAACTGCTTTTTACGGCAATAATGTAGTAAAAGTCAATACTTTAAGAGAAGCGTATGAATTAGCAAAAAATTCTCCGGGAACCGTTGTGACGGATATGCCGGTTTATCGCGGAGATGAGATAGGACTTGATAAAGACGCAAAGGTTTTGTTGTTCAATGACGGTGCGATTACCGGACGTTATGCGACCGCAAGAAGAATTGCGGGTGAGCCGGGTGTGAACTGTGCAGAGCTGGACAAAATTACGATGGACGCTATTTATCTCTCCAGATGGAAAACCATGTATCACGCAGAGGTATATGTAGGTCTTGATCCGGAATTTATGGTAAAGGCACACCTCCTGATTCCGGAAGGCGAAGAGAACATACTGTATAACTGGATGCTGAACTTCCAATATATGTCCGATGAATACGCGCGTATGTACAGAGCCTCCAAGTCGATTGGCGACGGAAAAGAAGCGGATATTTATATTTTCTCCGATCCGCAGTGGGAGGGTTCCAACAGTCCGACGGTAAGCCTGGATGCTTTAAGTGATCCGGAAAAAAAGACCCTTTGTTATTTCAATACCGATGAGAATGTGGTTTGCATTCTGGGTATGAAGTATTTCGGCGAGCATAAGAAAGGAACGCTGACCATGGCATGGGCGATTGCCAACCGCAACGGTTACGCTTCCTGCCACGGCGGACAGAAGCGATACAATCTGGCAGGAGGAAAGTCTTATGTAGCTTCCGTATTCGGCTTGTCCGGTTCCGGAAAGTCTACCATTACCCATGCAAAGCACGGTGGAAAATACGACATTACCGTATTGCATGATGATGCCTTCATCATTAACACGGATACCTGTGCTTCCGTTGCTTTGGAGCCGAGCTATTTTGACAAAACCAGCGATTATCCGACGGGCAGCCCGGACAATGATTACCTGTTGACGGTGCAAAACGTTGCGGCTACGCTGGATGAGCACGGAAAGATACAGCTTGTTACGGAAGATATCCGAAACGGAAACGGCAGAGCAATCAAGTCCAAGCTGTGGAGTCCGAATCGTGTGGACAAGCTGGATGAGCCGGTGAATGCCATTTTCTGGATTATGAAGGATCCGACCATTCCTCCGGTTGTTAAATTAAAAGGTGCCCAGCTTGCTTCCGTGATGGGCGCGACCTTGGCTACCAAGAGAACAACGGCGGAAAGACTGGCGCCGGGCGTAGATCCGAATGCCTTGGTGGTGGTACCGTATGCAAATCCGTTCAGGACCTATCCTCTGGTCAATGACTACGAGAAGTTCAAGAAGTTGGTGGAGGAGAAGAAGGTTGACTGCTTCATTATCAATACAGGCGACTTTATGGGCAAGAAGGTACAGCCGAAGGATACGCTGGGCATTTTAGAGAGTATTGTGGAAGGCAAGGCGGTATTCAAACAATGGGGTAATTTCTCCGATATTGAGATTATGGACTGGGAAGGCTTCATACCGAATATGCAGGATGCGGACTATCTTGCACAGCTGAAGGCTCGTATGAACGACAGAGTGGAGTTTGTAAAGTCATTAAACAGCAAGAAGGACGGTTATGATAAATTGCCGGAGGAAGCTTTGGCTGCCATTGAAAAGGTTCTGCATGAGTGTAAGTAAAAAGGAAAAAGGATTTTCACAAGGCCCGGAGTATTGCTCTGGGCTTTTCGATAGGAAAAGGAAGATATGAGATTCAGGGATATATTATTTGATTTGGACGGCACCATCATCAAATCCGATCCGGGGGTGACCAGGGGTATAGAGCTTTCCTTGCAGGCATTGGGGATAGAAGTAGGCGACAGGAACAAGCTGCTCAAATTTTTAGGCCCTCCTCTGTATGACAGCTACACGAAGTATTACGGCTTGAGTGAGGAACAGTATGAAGAGGCTCTGCGTATTTTTCATACCTATTATCGCTCTCAGGGTATTTTTGAATGTACGGTATACGAGGGGCTGACGGAAAGTCTGGGAAGACTGCAGGAAGCGGGAGCTCGCCTTTTTGTGGCGACTTCAAAACCGGAGCAGGAGGCGAAGCGCATTATAGAGCATTTTGATATCGGAAAATATTTTACCTTTGTGGGGGGATCCGACGGCGACCGCGGAGGAAGCAGGGACAATAAAACCGCCGTTATGGAATACGTCATCAAAGAGGGCGGGATACGGGATAGAGAAAAGGCTCTGATGATCGGGGACAGATATCATGATATTGTAGGCGCCCAAAATGTGGGGCTGCAAAGTATGTCCGTGCTTTACGGTTATGGAAATGAAGAGGAATTTAAGGAGTATCGGACAGACTATATTGTGAAAACGACCAGGGAGCTGGCGGACTTTATTTTGCAGGAAGGCGTTTTTTAAGAAAGCCCCACCTTAATCGGCATTCTCTCGAAAATCTTTCTTGTGCAGAAACGAAAACAGGTATAAAATAAAAAAGACGGAACAGATGAACAAAATGAAAGAAGGGATGATGATGAAAAAGAAAATAGTAAGAACCTTGCTCCTGTGTATGGGAACTGTGGCTTTACTGGCAGCCTGTGGGGAGAAGACAACAGAAAGCACGACGGCGGCTGCAAGCACGGCACAAACTGCGGCGGAGTCGGAGAGTACGACGACCGCGGCGGAAACAGGCGTCGTTAAATCGGGCATGGCGGTTATTACCGTTATTGATGCTTCCCAAAATGCGACGGAAACGGATGACGGAGTGGCGCAGGCGGATTCCACTCTGGCTGCTTTGATTTTGGATGAGAGCGGCAGGATTGTGGATTTGGACATTGACGTGGCACAGACCAGAGTCATATTCTCCAATGTAGGACAGTTGGTGACGGAAATTGATGCAAGTATGCCGAGTAAAAGAGAAATCGGTGATGCTTACGGTATGAAAGCGGCTTCCGGTATCGGTAAGGAATGGTATGAGCAGATGGAAGCCTTCGAGGAGTATGCCAAAGGAAAGACCGTAGAGGAATTAACGGGCATGGCCTTGAATGAGAGCGGAGCGCCCAATGAGCCGGACTTGATATCTTCCGTGACCATGAAGGTTTCCGATTATTTGGAAGCGGTAGAGAAGGCGGCGGCAAATGCCGAAGAGAGTGGAGCCGGAAAGGATGACACGGTGGGTGTGGGCATTATCACCGGTATTGACAACTCCAAAGATTTTGAAGCGGGAGAAGAAGGCGTGGCGCAAATTGACAGCTATTACGCCATGGCGACCCTCAGTCCGGAGGGGAAATTAAGCAGCGCGGTCATTGACGGTTCCACCACCTACATCAGCTTCAATGATATAGGTGAAGTTACCGCGGACTTGGAAGAGGTGCAAAAAACGAAGCTGGAGCTGGGCTCCGATTACGGTATGGCGATGGCGTCCTCCATCAGTAAGGATTGGGATGCACAGGCGAAAGCCATTGCCGAATTTATGCTGGGAATGTCGGCGGCGGAAGTGAAAGCCATTGCCGTGACGGAAGACGGCAAGGCAAGCGATACGGATTTGATCAGCAAGGCAACCATGAGCCTGGAGCCTTTCAAGGCAGTTATGGGAAAGGCCATGAGCAACGCGCAGTAAGCTTTGCGCAGGATGCAATAGAACAAAAAGGACAGGGAAAAAGAGCTTTCCTGTTCTTTTTTTGATTGATATGGTATCCTGTACAGCCCGTAAATACTGTATATGGGGGCACCTGATATCGGGGAAAAACTTGGAAAAATAATGTTGAAAAGTGCTTGACAAAAGGTACTTTAAAAGATAGAATAACAAAGCACGTTACGGAGAGGTATCGAAGTGGTCATAACGAGGCGGTCTTGAAAACCGTTTGTCTGAAAGGGCGCGTGGGTTCGAATCCCACCCTCTCCGTTAGTCATCAGTGATGACAAAACGAGTAGAGATGGAATGATAACTCGTCCCAGGCAGAAATACCCAAGTGGCTGAAGGGGCTCCCCTGGAAAGGGAGTAGATCGTTAGTAGCGATGCGAGGGTTCAAATCCCTCTTTCTGCGTTAGCACCTTGAAAATCAAAGATTAAACAGTACACATAACCCTGAAATTTCGTACTTGCCGTTACTGGGGTAGCGGTAAGGGAGAGAAAAATTTCAAGAAGAATGTAAAACCTTTAACAGT
>JBGZHY010000096.1:0-39154 GCA_041848045.1 Lachnospiraceae bacterium | reverse complement strand
GCTGCCCTGTTTTTGTGTATTTCGGAACAATACGAAAAAAAATAAAGGCCTATATCATCGCTTTGAAGGAAGAGATTGATTTTCCGGAAAGCCGGCTGAGGGATATCCTGTCCATCATAGAGCCGGATATGGCGGCGGATAAGAATCTGCTGGCTTTGGCGGCCTACATCAAAAAAAAATACGGTGTCAGCTTTGCCAGAGCCATCAGTACGGTGATGCCGGTAAAAAATAAAACCAAGAAAAGAAACAAAGAAAAACAGAATATCTTTTTGGAAAAAGATACCCGAAGCAAAGAGCTTTTGCCCGAACAGTTGAATGTGGAGCAGGAGCTGGCCTATCAAAGCTTTTGTGCCGATTATGAGCGGGGAGAAAATGCCGTTTACCTGCTGCACGGCGTAACGGGCAGCGGCAAGACTCTCTTGTATATGCATATGATAAAGCGGGTTTTGGCAGAGGGGAAACAGGCCATCGTACTGGTGCCGGAGATCTCCCTGACCTATCAGACGGTGCAACGCTTTCGGGCTTTTTTCGGGGACAGGCTGGCGGTTTTGAACAGCAGGCTGTCCAAAGGGGAGCGGACGGAGCAGTTTGAGCGGGTTTTATCCGGAGAGGCAAGCATTATGATAGGACCCCGTTCAGCGCTCTTTACCCCCTTTCCCCGTCTGGGGTTGATTGTGGTAGATGAGGAGCATGACGGGGCATATAAGAATGAAGGCGTACCCCGTTATGATGCCAGAGATTTGGCGAGGGCCTATGCCGAAATCTGCGGCGCTTCCCTTCTTTTGTCCAGCGCCACACCGACGCCGGAAAGCTACCGGAAGGCATTACGGAAAGAATATAAGCTTTTGGAGCTTTCTTACAGAGCGGCAGAAAATGCCCGTATGCCCCGAATACATCTGGTGGATTTGCGGGAAGAGCTGGAGCAGGGAAATAAGGGCATTTTCAGCAGAAAGCTGCAGGATTTGATACAGGACAGGCTGCAGAAGAAAGAGCAGATTATGCTTTTTATGAATCGGCGGGGGATGTCGAATTTTGTTTCCTGCAGAAGCTGCGGTGAGGTCATCAAATGTCCCCACTGTGATGTGAGCCTGACACTGCACAACAATCAGCGCTTGTACTGTCATTACTGCAATTTCGGCATGGATATGCCCTCTCTTTGCCCTGCCTGCCGTTCACCTTATATTGCGGGCTTTGGCGTAGGGACGCAAAAGCTGGAGCTCTTGACCAGGAAAATGTTTCCGACAGCCAGAGTGCTGCGTTTGGATCAGGACAACAGCCGCGCCAAGGCGGAGAGCCTGGATATTCTTAAGGCCTTTGCCGCGCAGGAAGCGGATATCCTCATCGGCACCCAGATGATTGTAAAAGGCCATGATTTTGCCAAGGTCAGTCTGGTGGGCATT
Organism: Lachnospiraceae bacterium; assembly: GCA_041848045.1. Lineage (GTDB taxonomy): Bacteria > Bacillota > Clostridia > Lachnospirales > Lachnospiraceae > CAKAHY01. The sequence continues at coordinate 37,754 of JBGZHY010000096.1, read as the reverse complement.
GTGGCGGCGGATACCTCTTTGTATGTCAATGATTATACCAGCGCGCAGAGAACGTATGAGCTGTTGACCCAGGCCTCCGGCAGAGCCGGACGTGCGCAGATACAGGGCGAGGTTTTGATACAGACCTATAATCCGGAGCATTATGCTTTGCAGGCCTGCATCAGACAGGATTATGCCTATTATTACCAACAGGAAATCAGTTTTCGGCGCCTGGCCATGTATCCACCGATTGTTCACATTTTGGGGATACAATTATCCGCAAAGAATGAAGAGATTTTGGATGAAGCCCTGGAAATCTATCAGAGCACTTTGGAGAAGCATATGCCGAGGGACAAAAAGATGGATTTGGTGGGGCCCGTTGTGCCGGCAGTGTATAAGCTTCGGGATTATTTTAGAAAAATTATATATATTAAGGCACATGAATATGATATACTTACACAAATCAAGGAGGAAACGGAGCTTTCCATAGAAGGACTTCGTCTGTTTGAGCAGGTTTCCATCCTGTATGATTTGGTTTAAGAGGTCTTCCCTGTCGGGAAATGGACAATAAATGAGGAGAGATGTATGGCAATCAGGCAAATCAGGGAACTTGGAGATCCCATATTAAGCAAGAAATGTAAGGAAGTAAAGGAAGTTACGGAAAGAACCAAAGAGCTGATAGAGGATATGTTTGAAACCATGTACGAGGCAAACGGCGTGGGTCTGGCTGCGCCGCAGATCGGCGTTTTAAAGCGGATTATGGTGATTGAAACGGATGAGGAAAACAGCTATGTGTTTATTAACCCTGTGATTTTGGAAAGGGAAGGGGAGCAGGTCGGCTATGAAGGTTGTTTAAGCGTGCCGGGCAAAACAGGCATTGTTAAGCGTCCGAACAAGGTAAAGGTGCAGGCTTTTGATGAAGAGATGCAGCCTTTTACGCTGGAGGCGGAAGGCCTGCTTGCCAGAGCGGTATGTCACGAATGCGACCATTTGGACGGTGAAATGTACGTGGATAAGGTCAGCGGAGAGTTGAAAAATGTCGCCGATTTGGAAGAAGAGGAAGAGGCGTAGCAAATGAAAATTGTGTTTATGGGTACTCCGGATTTTGCCGTGGAACCTTTGAAGAAGATTATAGAGCAGGGACATGAGGTGGTTTTGGCAGTCACCATGCCGGACAAGCCAAAGGGCAGAGGATATGAAGAAACGCCGCCGCCGGTAAAGGTTTTGGCACAGCACTACGGTATCCCTCTTGCCCAGCCTGTAAAAATAAAGGATGAAGCTTTCATTAAAAGATTAAAAGATGCCGAAGCGGAGGTGTTCGTGGTGGTGGCATACGGGAAGATACTGACAAAAGAAATTCTGGATATTCCCAAACTTGCCTGCATCAATATACATGCATCCCTGCTTCCCGACTATCGCGGGGCGGCGCCTATACAGCGGGCTGTTTTGGATGGCAGAAAGGAGAGCGGTATTACCACCATGCTGATGGATACCGGGCTGGATACGGGTGATATACTGCAGCAGTATCCTGTTGCTCTGGATGAAGATGAAACGGCGGGAAGCTTGTTTGACAAACTGGCAAAGCTCGGGGCGACGGCCATTGCAGATACCTTGGAGCATCTGCCTGACTATATCAGGAATCGTCGTCCCCAGGGAGAGAGTAAAACGCCGTACGCGGCAATGCTCAAAAAAGAAGACGGACTTTTGGATTTCACAAGAAGCGTGGCGGAAACGGAGCGTTTTGTCCGGGGAATGAATCCCTGGCCCAGCGCCTTTGCTTATCTGGAGGGAAAGAGTTTTAAAATCTGGGAAGCAAAAGCGGCTCCTCAAAGCTTGTATGAAGAGCTTGTGAAGCCTGAGGATACGGGAAAATACGGCAGGATATTTATCCGGGATGAAGAGATGTATGTTCTTTGCAAAGACGGACTTTTGCAGCTTCTTATCGTACAGCTGGAGGGCAAGAAGCGTATGGAGGTCAAAGCCTTTTTGCGGGGATATAAAATAGAAGAAGAACGGTTATTGAGGAGGTAGTTTATGAACGGTATGCCTTACGGATATTTTTACGGTTTTGATGCCACCTATATTCTGGTGCTTATCGGCATCATCATCACTCTGGTTGCGCAGGCTAAGCTGCGTGCCAATTATGCAAAATACTCCAAAATACGCTCTGCAAGCGGAATGACCGGCTTGCAGGTGGCCAGAAGAATTTTGGATATGAACGGCTTGCGGGACGTGCGGGTTAATCTTGTGCCGGGAGAACTGACGGATCACTATAACCCGGCAAACAGAACGGTTAATTTAAGCAACGCAATATACAATTCCACTTCGATTGCGGCGGTAAGCGTGGCGGCTCATGAGTGCGGTCATGCGTTGCAACACAGTTTGGGTTATGCGCCTTTAAACCTCCGTTCTCTGATTTTTCCGGCAGCCAATATCGGATCAAAGCTATCCTGGCCCTTGATTATCATCGGTATCTTTTTGGGCAGTATGGGAGGTCCGTTGGTGCAAATCGGCATTATCTTATTTTCCTTTGCGGTGATTTTCCAGCTGGTAACATTGCCTGTGGAATTTGACGCCAGCAGAAGGGCGGCTATACAGCTGCGGGATAACGGTATTTTGCCGGCAGATGAGGAACGAGGCTCCAAAAAAGTCCTGGGCGCGGCGGCGCTGACCTATGTTGCGGCGGCGGCATCCTCTGCTTTGCAGCTGCTTAGGCTGGTCATTTTATTCGGAGGAAGACGAAATGACTAAGGAGCCCCGGCTTCGGGACATCGCTTTGGATGCCCTGCTGGAGATTGTGGAAAAGGGGCAGTATTCCCATAAAATCTTGCATTTGATGAATGAGAAATACGCCTATCTGAAAAAGGAGGATAGGGCGTTTATATCCCGTCTGGTACACGGGAGTCTGGAATATTTGCTTTTGTTGGATGCCGTCATTGCCCGGTACAGTAAAATTGAGCCGGCAAAGCTGAAGCCTGTGGTGCGCAATGTACTGCGCCTGTCCGTATACCAGATTATGTATATGGATAAGGTGCCGGATGCGGCTGCCTGCAATGAGGCGGTGAAGCTTGTGGAAAAAAGAGGCTTATCCGGATTAAAGGGTTTTACCAACGGGGTTTTACGCAGCATCATACGGGACAAGGACAAGCTGGTATTTACAGAAGAAAGTCTTCGCTATGCGCTGCCGCAGTGGATTGCGGATTTGATTCGGGAAACGGCGGCAGACAGAGGAGAGGAGGAAGTGCAAAAGGTCTTCGCTTCTTTTTTGGAGGAAGAGGAGCTGAGCCTTCGGGTAAATACCCGAAAAAAAAGTCCGGAGGCTTTGTTGGAAGAGTTGCGTGCCGCAGGCATGGAGGGCAGGATCTCCGATTTGCATGAGGAAGTGCTGAAAATACGAGGTTTTGACAGGATTTCCGATTTGGACTGTCTGCATAAAAAAGAGGCCTATATTCAGGATGCATCCTCCGCTTTGGCGGTAAAAGCCCTGGGTATTACCAAAGGGAGCACCGTACTGGATGTATGTGCGGCGCCCGGAGGCAAAAGTATATATGCTTTGGAGTTTTTGCAGGGGGAGGGAAAGCTGTACGCCTTTGACCTGCATCCTTCCAAGCTGCGCCTGCTGGAAGAAAATCTGCGGCGTTATACGAATGCCGACAATGTGGAGCTGGGGCAGGCGGATGCCTCCCTCTTTCATGAGGAATATGCCGAAAAGGCGGATTTTATCATTGCGGATCTGCCCTGTTCAGGTCTGGGTATTCTGGGGAAAAAGGCGGATATTAAGCTGCATATCACGAAGAAGGCTTGTATGGACTTGGCGGATGTACAGCTTGCCATACTGAACAATGTAAAAAAATACCTGAAAAAAGGCGGAAAGCTTTTGTACAGTACCTGTACCATAAGCCGATATGAAAATCAGGACAATGTGAAGCGTTTTCTGGAGCAGAATCCGGAGTTTTCTCTGTGTGATTTTGGGGCGCTCCTGCCCGAAGCTTTGCGGGAAGAGGTAAGAAAAGGCTATTTGCAGCTTTTGCCGGGGATTCACGACGGCGACGGTTTTTTCATCAGTATTTTGAAAAAGGAAGATGATGGTAGATATTAAATCCATGGATGTTGGAGAATTGCAGGCCTTTATTAAGGATTTGGGAGAGCCTGCTTTTCGGGCAAAACAAATTTATGAATGGCTGCATGTGAAGCTGGCAGAGTCTTTTTCCGAAATGAGTAATTTACCCTTGCGCTTACGGGAAAAACTGCAGGAAAAAGCATGTATTGAAGTGCTTAGAGAGGAGCTTTGCCGGATATCCAAACTGGATGATACGCGAAAGTATCTGTTTGCCTTAAAGGACGGGAATATCATCGAGAGTGTTTCCATGTCTTATAAACACGGACAGAGTGTTTGCGTATCCTCCCAGGTAGGCTGCCGCATGGGCTGCACCTTCTGTGCCTCCACGCTGGAGGGCCTGCAGAGGAATCTGACAGCGGCAGAAATGCTGGAACAGGTGTACCGTATTCAGAAGAGCAGCGGACGGCGGGTGAGCAATGTGGTCATCATGGGCTCCGGAGAGCCTCTGGATAATTATGAAAATGTCGTAAAATTCATCAGGCTTTTGAGCGGGGAAGGAGGGCTTTGTATCAGCCAGCGCAATATAACCCTTTCCACCTGCGGTATCTTGCCGCAAATCAGACGTCTGGCGGAGGAGAAGTTGCAAATTACTTTGGCGCTTTCTCTGCATGCACCCGATGACGAGATTCGCAGACGCCTGATGCCGGTCGCCAGGGCTTACGGTATGCGGGAGCTTCTGGATGCCTGTCGTTTTTATTTTGAAAAGACGGGCAGGCGGGTCAGCTATGAATACAGTCTGGTGGCAGGGCTTAACGACAATTTGGAGGAAGCGGGGAAGCTGGTGCGCCTGTTAAAGGATATGCGGGGTCATATCAATCTGATTCCTGTAAATCCCATTGAAGAGCGAGATTATAAAGAGAGTTCCAAGAAGGCGGTTTTTGCCTTTAAAAATGCGCTGGAGAAAAACGGCTTAAATGTCACCGTTAGAAGAGAAATGGGCAGGGATATTGACGGTGCCTGCGGACAGCTCAGAAGACATTATAAGCAGGAAATACATAAGGAGTTAGTATGAAAGCAGTTGCCCACAGCCATGTAGGGAAATTAAGAAGTGTAAATGAGGATAGTATTTTTTACACCCTGGACAGAATAGGAAAGCTGGATAATCTATTTATATTGTGTGACGGAATGGGTGGTGAAAATGCCGGTGATTATGCCTCTTTGACAGCGGTTTCCGAGTTGAAAGCCCGTATTCGGGAGGCAAAAGGGGAACTGATTCATATATTGAGTGCCGCCATTACCGAAAGCAATGAAAAGCTTTTGCTGGAGGCAAGCCTGGATGTGCGCAAGGCGGGGATGGGAACCACTCTGGTGCTGGCAAGCATCAAAGAAGGAATTTTATATCTTGCCAACATCGGTGACAGCAGGCTGTATGTACTGGATAGAAAGCTGATACAAATCAGCAGGGATCACACGCTGGCGGAAGAATTGCTTTATCGCAATGTTATTACCCGCTACAGTCCGGAATATGAGGAAAACAAGCATAAGCTGACCAGGGCTTTGGGTGCGATGGAAAATGTCAAAGCGGATTTTTTTGAGATACCTACGGCGGGTATTTCCAAGATTTTATTGTGTTCCGACGGCTTGAGCAATATGCTCAGTGATGATGAAATCGAGCATATTTTGCGGGAGGAAAATCCGGAGAGCGCAGCGGAGCGTTTGGTGGATGCAGCCAACAAAAACGGGGGAAGAGATAATATCAGCGCTATAGTGATTTATGCGCTGGAAGACAAGGCAGGTGAGGCAGATGCAACTTAGACCGGGAACATTTTTACAAAATCGCTATGAGATTTTTGGACAAATCGGATCCGGCGGAATGAGTGTGGTGTATAAGGCGAAATGTCACAAATTAAATCGTCTGGTCGCCATTAAGGTTTTAAAGGAAGAATTTTCTCAAGACAGCAATTTTGTATACAAATTTAAAATAGAGGCCCAGTCCGCCGCAGGGCTGTCCCATCCGAATATCGTCAATGTGTATGACGTAGTGGATGAAGAGGAACTGCATTACATTGTAATGGAGTATATAGAGGGGATTACCTTGAAATCCTACATCAAGTCAAAGGGACGTTTGGACATCAAAGAAGCCCTGAATATCAGTATACAGGTGGCAAGCGGCATCAAAGCGGCTCATGATGCGGATATTATACACAGAGATATTAAACCGCAGAATATCATTATTGCCAAAGACGGCGCCATTAAGGTGGCGGATTTCGGTATTGCGAGAGCGGTACCGGAGCAGACCTTAAGTGCCGTCGGCATCGGATCCGTGCATTATATGTCGCCGGAGCAGGCCAAGGGAGCCCGCTGTGACAAGCGCAGCGATATTTATTCCCTGGGTATCAGTATGTATGAAATGCTGACCGGCAGGCTGCCTTTTGAAGGGGATGTTACGGTTACCGTAGCTTTGGCGCATCTGGAAGAAAAAATGCCGGAACCGAGTCTTTATAATGATAGAATCAGTCCGGAGCTGGACAATATCATTCTGACCTGTACCAGAAAATCACCGGACAGAAGGTATTTTGACCTGTCGGAGCTGATTATGGATTTGGAGAGTTTGCTGGCGGACTATAATTTTGAGAATACACGAGTTGCACCGGCAGGTGCGGACGGAACCCGAATTATCAGTGCCAGCGAGTTGAATGCAATTAACAGTCAGTCCAGAAAACGTGAGGAAAAGGAGCCGCCCCGCAAGAAACGAAAAAGCGGACAGGAAAAGCTTAGAGAAAAGGAAGCGGACAAGGAAGCGGAGGAAAATCCTCGCTTAGACAGGATGATCAGTTTTCTGGGGGTGGTGATTGCTCTTGTCATTGTAGCTTTCATCGGCTTTTTCCTTGCGGGCAGGTTTAAGCTTTTTGAGTTTGCCGCTACGACCAGGACGGTGCAGACAAGTGAAAGCTCTTCCGGTCTGGCCTCCACTCAGGTACGGACGCCGGATGTTGTGGATATGGGAGAGGAGTTTGCCGAGAAGCGTCTGAAGGAGTCTGATTTGCAGATGAAGGTGGTAAGCAGTGCCTACAGCGACAGCATTGAAAAGGGCAATATCATTTCCCAGAGTCCGGCAGCGGGGGAAGTGATCAACCGCTATTCCAATGTGGAAGTGGTAGTCAGCAAAGGAAGCGATAAAATCGACCTGACAAGCCTCGGTTTGGAGAATAAGCGAAGAGAAACGGCGATACGACTGCTGGAGGAACAGGGATTTTTTGTCATTTTACTGGAAGAAAACAGCGATACAATTTTGGCGGATTACGTTTTGCGCTATGAGCCTACAACGGCAAAGCGGGGCAGCAATATCACGCTGTATATCAGCAAAGGAAAGAAGGAAGAAACCGTGATACTGCCGAATTTCGTCCATTATACCAGACAGGATGCCTTAAAGGCGATTGCGGATCTGGGGCTTACGGCAGGGGAAATCAAGGAAGAGTACAGTGCGGATTATGCCAAGGATCTGGTCATGGCCCAGAGCATTGAAGCCAATACCCAGGTGGTAAAGGGCAGCAGCATAGACTTAACCGTCAGCCTGGGGCGCATGCCGGAAAGCAGTAAGACGTATAAGTATATTGCCTCCATCGACACAACTTACGATATAGAGGATTTGATCGGTCCCGGCAGCAGCGCCGTTAATGTCAGCATCATGGTTCGTCTGCGGCAGACGGTAAACGGCGAGGCGGTGTATACCACCTTGATGGAGCCAAGAGAGGTAAGCGGCAATACCATTCTGCCGGTACGCTTTAAGTCCATAGAGGGTGCCTACGGGGTTGACCAGGGATATGTGGAAGTGGTGGAAGCAAGCAGCCAGACGGTATTAAAAAGCTTTGAAGTGGAATTTTTTAAGGTTGAATAGTATGCAGGGGAAGATCATTAAGGGCATTGCCGGTTTTTACTATGTCGCCTGTAAGGACAGGGTATACGAGTGTAAGGCGAAGGGGATTTTCAGAAACCGCAGGATAAAACCTCTGGTAGGAGATGAGGTGGATTTTGAAGTGCTGGAGGAGGCTGACGGCACCGGAAATATTGTGGATATTTTGCCGAGAAGAAACGAAATCCTTCGTCCCGCCCTCAGCAATATTGATTTGGCTTTGGTGGTGCTTGCCGTCGCCAAGCCCAAACCCCAGTTGAGTCTTTTGGATAAATATTTAATCAGCCTGCAGGTACAGGGTGTGGATACAGCCATTGTATGGAACAAAGCGGATTTGGAGGAGGGACAGCCCTATCTGGACATTTACAGGGCTGCTTCCTACCCCTGCTTTTTGGTATCTTCTAAGGAAAACAGGGGATTGGAGGAGCTTTTTACCTGTATGCGGGGGAAAAGCGTGGCGCTGGCAGGTCCCTCCGGAGTGGGCAAAAGCAGCATTATCAATCGGCTGGCGCCCATGGCCAATATGGAAACCGCTTCCATCAGCAGGAAAATAGAGAGAGGAAGGCATACCACCAGACATTCCGAGTTTTTTGTGCTGTCTGAAAATACCTATCTTTGCGATACCCCGGGTTTTACGGCGCTGCAGCTTGGTGCTGTGGAGGCGGAGCTTCTGAAGCGGTATTATCCGGAATTTTATCCCTATGAGGGAGGCTGTCGTTTTCATGCCTGTACCCATTTGCATGAACCGGGCTGCAAGGTGAAAGAGGCCTTGCAGGAGGGGAAGATTTATCCCCAAAGATATGAAAGCTATAAGAAAAATTACGAGGAGCTGAAGGCGTTCAGAGCCTATTAGCTTTAAAAAGCAAGAGAAGAGGAAGAAAAGAATGAAGATTTTATCGCCGTCCCTGTTATCCGCCGACTTTACGGATATCGGGACGCAGCTGCAAATATTGAAAGAGGCGGATATTCAATACCTGCACCTGGATGTGATGGACGGAAATTTTGTGCCCAGCATCAGTTTCGGTATGCCCTTTATTGCTTCTCTGCGCCGCTATCGGGATTTTATATTTGATGTGCATATGATGGTGGAAGCGCCGGAACGCTATATAGAAGCGATGAAGGATGCCGGAGCGGATATGATCAGTGTGCACTATGAGGCGTGCAGGCATCAGGACAGATGTATACAGCATATCAAAAGTCTGGGCTTACGGGCGGGACTTGTGCTGAATCCCGCCACACCGGTATCTGTTTTGCGGGACATAGTGGTAGAACTTGATTTTGTGCTTCTGATGAGTGTGAATCCGGGTTTTGGCGGACAGACATACATCCCTTATGTCAGCGATAAAATCCGGGAGCTGGCGGAGCTGAAAAAGCAAAAGAATCCGAATCTGTTGATACAGGTGGACGGGGGAATCAATCTTTCCACCATCAAAGATGCGGCTTCGGCAGGCGCAGATTATTTTGTGGCGGGTTCTGCGGTTTTTGGCGGGAACATTAAAGAGAATATAGAAGGATTGCGGCGAAGAATACAGGAGTAGACCGATGAAAAAAGCATATTTGATTGCTGCCGGAATGCTTGAGGATGTGGACTTTTTGGAATCCGTGCTGCGAAAAAAAGAAGAAAATGAGCTCCTGGTGAGCGTGGATGCGGGGCTTTTTGTGTTACACCGCCTGGGCATAAAGCCCAATATTGTGCTGGGAGATTTTGACAGCGTAGAGGCGGAAATGTTAAGGATATATGAGCAGGACCCGGATGTGCTGGTGGAACGGCATCCGCCGGAAAAGGATGCCAGTGATTTGGAACTGGCGCTTGCCTTGTGTGTCAAAACGGGCTATCGACAGATCTATATTTTCGGTGCCCTGGGGGCGCGTATGGATCACAGCTTGTCCAATATATACTTATGCTGCCATTACATCAAAAAGGGTATCAGCCTGTATCTTCTGGATATGTACAATAAAATTTATGCCTTAAAAGAGGGACGGAGCCTGTACCGGAAAGAGCAGTTCGGAACATACGTCAGTTTTTATCCCATGCAGGGGGTGGTGGAGGACTTTTCGATTTCCGGCGTCAAATATCCTCTATCCGGCGTGCGCCTGGATAAGTATGAGCAGCCGAGTTTCACCCTCAGCAATGAAATCCTGGAGGAAAAGGCGGATATTTCCTTCTCATCCGGCATTTTGCTTGTGGTGGAAAGCAGGGACAGAAGGCTTTAATACAAAAGTGGACTGTATTAAAATGTTCAAAGTGGACATTTTAAGCAGTCCACTTTTGTTGTATGATGCATACCATAACAAGGAGGAGAAAAAATGTCCAGAAAAAATATACATGTACAAAAATTGGTATTAACGGCTATGTTTGCAGCTCTGTGCTATGTTGCCTTCACCTATTTGAAAATTCCGATTCCCACCCTTTCCGGGGATATGGTGGCGCTGCATATCGGTAATGCCTTTTGTGTTTTGGCGGCGCTTTTGCTTGGGGGAAGCTACGGAGGCGTGGCGGGCAGCCTCGGTATGACGATAGCGGATTTGATGGATCCCGTTTACTTAAGCAGCGCACCGAAGACCTTTATCTTAAAGTTTTGCATCGGCTATATTGCCGGTTTTGTGGCACATAAGATTGCGCGTATCAATGAGCATAGTGAAAATGCCTACATTTTGAAGTGGACGGTGCTTGCTTCGGCTGCGGGACTGGGTTTTAATGTGGTAATGGATCCGATTGTGGGTTACTTCTACAAAAACTTTATATTGGGCGTGCCGAGCGAAGCGGCGAAGATTATGTCAACCTGGGCGGCAGGTGTTACGGCGATCAATGCCGTGGCGGGAACCTTTGTGGTGGTATTTACCTACATGGCGTTGCGGAAGATTTTGAAAAGGACGACAATAGTGCTTTCCTAGGAAAGTCTGTTGTTGTCTTTATGGGGGAATCGTTGTATAATCCCTGTAAAAGTTTGATTGGAGGCTGAGATGATAGATATTAAATTTTTACGGGAAAATCCGGAAGCGGTAAAACGCAACATCAAAAATAAGTTTCAGGAAGAAAAACTTGCATTGGTGGATGAAGTCATAGACCTGGATGTACAGGTAAGAAAGGCGCAGGCGCAGGCGGACGCCTTAAGAGCCCAAAAAAATAAAATCAGCAAGGATATCGGCGCTTTTATGGCAAAGGGACAGAAGCAGGAGGCGGAGCTTGCCAAGCAGGAGGTTGCCGACATCAGCAAAAAATTGAGCGAACTGGAGCCCTTGGAGTCCGAACTTGCGGATAAAATCAGGCATATCATGATGCTGATTCCCAATATCATTGATCCCAGTGTTCCCATCGGCAGAGATGACAGTGAAAATGTAGAGATTGAACGCTTCGGAGAGGCAAAGGAAGCGGATTTTGAAATACCTTACCATGTGGATATCATGGAAAAGCTTGCGGGCATCGACTTAGACAGCGCCAGAAAGGTGGCGGGAACCGGTTTTTATTACTTATGCGGAGATGTTGCCCGCATTCATTCTGCGGTTATCAGTTATGCCAGAGATTTTATGATTGAGCGGGGATTTACCTATGTGATCCCGCCTTTTATGATTCGTTCCGAAGTGGTTACGGGTGTGATGAGCTTTGCAGAAATGGAAGCCATGATGTATAAGATAGAGGGCGAGGATTTATATCTGATCGGAACCTCCGAACATTCCATGATCGGCAAGTTTATTGACACCATCAACGAAGAGGCGACATTGCCTTATGCCCTGACCTCCTATTCTCCTTGCTTCCGCAAAGAGGTAGGTGCCCATGGTATAGAAGAGAGAGGGGTATACAGAATCCACCAGTTCGAAAAACAGGAGATGGTGGTCATTTGTAAGCCGGAGGAGTCCATGCTCTGGTACGATAAATTATGGAAAAATACGGTAGATTTATTCCGGAGCCTGGATATACCGGTGCGAACTCTGGAGTGCTGTTCCGGAGATTTGGCGGATTTGAAGGTGAAGTCCTGTGACGTCGAGGCATGGTCCCCAAGACAGAAAAAGTATTTTGAAGTGGGCAGCTGCTCCAATCTGGGAGATGCCCAGTCCAGGCGCTTGCGCATCCGGATAAAGGATGAAAAGGGGAATAAATACTATGCACACACCTTAAATAATACGGTAGTGGCTCCGCCGAGAATGTTGATTGCTTTTCTGGAGAATAATCTGCAGGCAGACGGTTCCGTGCGTATACCGGAAGCGCTAAGACCGTATATGGGCGGAAAGGAGAAGATAGGCTAATGTTTTGCTTCAATCATTTCAATTTTAATGTTCTGGATTTGGAAAAGAGTCTGCGTTTTTATGAGGAAGCTTTGGATTTAAAGCCTGTCCGCAGGAAAGAAGCGGAGGACGGCTCTTTCATTCTGGTATATCTGGGAGATGGGCGGACGGATTTCACCTTGGAGCTGACCTGGCTGAGGGACAGAACGGAAGCCTACAATCTGGGAGATTTGGAATATCACCTGGCTCTGGTTACGGAGGATATGGAAGCTGCCCATAAACGGCACGAGGAAATGGGTGTGATTTGCTATGAAAATCCGGGCATGGGTATCTATTTTATCAGCGATCCGGACGGCTATTGGATCGAAGTTGTTCCGAAGAAATAAGGAGAGGCGATGGATAAAATCAAAATGAGCACTCCTTTGGTGGAGATGGACGGGGATGAAATGACCCGTATTTTATGGAAGCTGATTAAGGAGCAGCTTTTGTATCCCTTTGTGGATTTGAAGACGGAATATTATGATTTGGGTTTGGAAAACAGAGAGAGGACGGCGGATGCCGTGACTTTAGAGTCCGCCCTGGCAACCAAAAAGTACGGCGTAGCGGTAAAATGCGCCACCATCACGCCGAATGCACAGCGGGTGGAAGAATATCACTTAAGTAAGATGTGGAAAAGTCCAAATGCCACCATACGGGCGGTTTTGGACGGTACGGTATTTCGGACGCCGATTATTGTAAAGGGAATAGAGCCTTATGTCAGGGGCTGGAAAAAGCCCATCAGCATTGCCAGACACGCATATGGAGATGTATATAAGGGGGAGGAGATGAAAATCCCCGACGGCGGTAAGGTCGAGCTTGTATATACGGACAAGGCAGGCAGACAGGAGCGTGTTTTGATACACGAATTTGAAGGGCCGGGTATTGTACAGGGTATGCACAATACCGATGCTTCCATCACAAGTTTTGCCAGGGCATGCTTTAATTATGCTCTGGATGTCAAACAGGATCTTTGGTTTGCCGCCAAGGATACGATTTCCAAGTGCTATGACCACCGTTTTAAGGACATTTTTGCGCAGATCTATGAGGAGGAATATCAGGAAGCTTTTGCCAAGGCTGGCATTTCTTATTTTTATACCCTAATTGACGATGCGGTTGCCAGAGTGGTCAAAAGTGAGGGCGGTTTTGTATGGGCATGTAAAAATTATGACGGAGATGTGATGAGTGATATGGTTTCCTCCGCCTTCGGTTCTTTGGCTATGATGAGTTCCGTTCTGGTATCTCCGGAGGGGGTATACGAATATGAAGCAGCCCATGGAACCATTCAGAGGCATTATTACAGGCATTTGAAGGGGGAGCCTACCTCCAGCAACAGCGTAGCAACCATATTTGCCTGGTCTGGAGCCCTTAAAAAGAGAGGAGAACTGGACGGAAATACGGAATTGAAAGCATTTGCGGATGTTTTGGAGCAGGCGCTTATCGAAACCATTGAGGGTGGAGAAATGACGGGAGATCTCGCCGCTATTTCTACCTTAGCTCATATTCGGGTTTTAAACAGCGAGGATTTTATACTGGCTGTCCGTGCTAAATTGCAGGAAAAGTTGTGCTAATGCAAGATAAGGAGAAAGTAAAGGTGAAATTCAAAAATATTTTTGGCTCTGCCCTTTTGGCAGGTCTGTGTTTCGGTTTGGTTTTAGTATGGAGCATGCCGGTTCGGGCGGAATGGTATATGAGAAACGGTGTTTGGCGTTTTTCCCAGAACGGAAAGGATTTGCATAATTTTTGGATACTGGATCCGGATAATGTCTTCTACTATGTTGACGGTAACGGCAATTACACCGGTGTGAAAGAGGCGGCGCTTCCTTCCCCTTATCCTTTGGAGCCTTCTCTCTTAAACAGAGCCTACGGCATGATGGCAGACTTAGGCTATGACGGGGACAGCGGGGGATATTACGGACAGGCTCTTTCCTATATCAATGGAGAAAGAGCTAAGCACGGACAGGCGCCTCTGACCTTGGACAGAAACCTGAGCATGACGGCGACCTACCGCGGTATGGATATGTATCAGTATTCCTATTTCAGCCATCAAAAGCCGGGAACCGGCGGAGAAGGTCATAATGATATTGTGGGACGTATCATGAGCGGGGACCCTTCTTTTCGCTCCGGTGAGAATATTTATACCCTGAAGATGTCTTACAGCCATGCTCTGCCGGGAATGGACAGCCAGACGGTAAAGGGCTTTATCGGACAGGGAAACCAGGCATATACCGCAAGCAGCGGTCATTATGCCAATATGATTAACGGGATGTATACAAGGGTCGGTATCGGCTTGAATGTAATTGACGATGCTGCTACAAAGACAAGATATTTTTATTATACACAGATTTTTCGATAAGATTGAAAAAGATGAGGGACAAAATCCTTCATCTTTTTCTTTGCAGGGAAATTTAATTTGGTACAATTTGGTTTTGTTTTTACTTAACGCGCTTTGTTAAAATGTATATTTTTAAGGGGGGGGGCAAGGAGATAAATGTATAAAATGCCGAATCTTTCTTTTTACAATCATAAAAAGACTTATTTTAAATTCTGAATCGACTTAAACATTAAAAAAAACTTACAAAAAACGAAAGATTTGTGCTATGATGTAAAAAACAAATGACACAGGAGAGATATATGCTGAATGAAGTTTTTGGCAAAGGATTGCTAAGCGGAGCCGGAAACAGAGTGACTTTCATTTTTGTTTTCCTCGCTGTTTTGCTTTTTTCTTTGGTTTCAGCTTATATACTTCCGTCTTACGCTTATCGGTATGCCTGCTGGAAACAGCTTAAGAAAGGTAAAGCGGCGCCGGAAAATTTCAAGAGAAAGTTTTGGATGATACTCAGCTTTGTGTTCTCCCTTATCGGGATGAGCCTTGCGGTTTTCTTTCTTCCTCTGTGGAAAGTGATTTTTTTTGCCGTGTTTTTGCTTTTTTCTGTTTTTGGTATAATTGTGGATTCTTGTATACGCATTATCGGAAATGAGATGCTTTTGTCCTTGCTTCCGGCGGTCTTGCTATACAGGTTCATGGACAGTCCCGGACCCGGGGAGGCTTTATTGGGATCCTTGCTTGCCGTTTTGGTCATACTCGCTTTTTTCCTTTTGGCACATGTGATTGTATATCTGCACAAGGGGGTTCGGGGGGTCGGCATGGGGGATGTGAAGCTCTGCATCCTGATCGCCTTTGCTTTGGGGATTCAGGGGATTCTGAATTTTGCCTTGGGTTTGGCAGTGGCGATTTTTGCCTATCTTGCTTGGAGGATTATACGTACGCCGATATTTTTACGCTATATTTTTGACACGGATAATACCTTTCCGATGTGCGGTCCCATTGTGTGCGGTTTTTTATATGCGCTCCTGGTGGGATATGGTGTGGATTACGGAAGCTTGTTGCAAATGTTTTTGGCTTGATATACAGATTTAGGATTCTTTAGAATTCTTTATTTGTAAAATGAAGACCGATATGTTATACTGTCGGAGTTTCAGATTAGAGGGAGTGTTGATAGGATGAAGGAGGTTTGGAAAATCCTTTGGAGAGAGGAAAGCGGTCAGGGCATGGCTGAATATGGACTGATTATTTCATTAATCGCTATTGCTTTGATTTTGACATTCAGAACTTTTCAGGGGAAGTTAGATACAAGGTTACGTGAGATAGCCAATGAGATTAAACCGCATACCTAATATGATAGTTGTGTGCAGTCGGTATCATTTTATTTTGGTAAAAATTTGTACTGTTTTGGAAAAAGAAAGGAGATTGTTTGTTATGAATAAGTTTTTTGATATGGTAGTCGCTGAGGAAAGCGGACAGGGAATGGTAGAGTATGGTTTGATTATCGGTATTGTTGCTCTTGGCTTAATTGCTGCTTTTACTGCTTTAAGAGGCAAGATTGGCAATATGTTTAACAATATGACATTCACATCTTAATGAGTGGAATATAATTAGAAATATGGAGAGTGCTTAAGCAGTTTGTAAATAACTGTTTTGAGTGAGTAGGAACTGTTTTAAATCGTTAGAGTACAAATTTTACATATATTAAAATGTATGCACATGGATGAACTATTGTAAAAGATAAGTCTTCACTTGCTTTTACCTAGATTTATTTTTGTGCATACTTTTTTTAAATTTAATTTTGTTATACGAGATAAGATAAATAGCAACAGATTTTGTACGGCAAAATTAGGTTTGAAGAGTGTTGTGTTCGGTATGGAAATAAGAACAAAGGAGAAAAGATTTTGTGAGTAGTAGAATCAAGGTTGTAGCGTTGGTATTGGCGTTGCTTGTGTTTATGCTGACCTATTTGTTTTTGAACAGTCTGAAGCCGTCTACGGACAGTTCCGGTGACAGCGGTGCGGTTTATAAAAAGCAGATGATGGTACATGCAAGACAGGACATTGCACCCAATACGGTTTTGACAGCGGAAATGCTGGAGCTGAAAGAAGCGGATCTGCAGGAAGGCGAACTGGATTATTTTGAGCGTGTGGAGGATGCCGTCGGACGTGTTGCAAGCAGCGATATCTTTTCGGGAGAGAGGATTACTCGTCGCAGAACGACGGAAAAGGATGAACACTATAGTTTGGCAAGCAAAATAGAAAAGGGAATGCGTGCCGTTACCATTTCGGTGGATCAGGCCGCCGGACTTTCCTGGAATCTTCGTGTGGGTGACCGGGTGGATGTCAACTACGCCTTGGAATTTGAGGATGACCTGAATGAAGTGGGCGTTGTGAGCATTCTATCTGCGGGAGTACGTTTTGATGCTATTCTGGGTGAGCAGAGCCCTGCCAATACCTCGGTTTTTCATAATCAAGTGGGCCGACAGTTTGTGTATACACCTTTTCAAAATGTTAAGGTTTTGGCATTGGATCATTTGGCACATTATATACACAATAATGACGGCTTGCAGTATACAACGGTTACCTTGGAGTTGAGCCCTATGCAGGTAAGGCATTTGCTGCTTATGGAAACACGAAATGCCATTCCGTATCTGAGTTTGCGTACAAGCGGAGATGATGAAATGTTGAATCCGCCTAGAGATGAGATGCTGAAACCTTTCGGTGCAGCGCTTACTAACGGAAATGCGGACGCTGCTTACGGCGAAATTGCGGGTAGTGACAATGCTTCGGCTAATACACAGGAAAATACGACAGAAGCCTCCGGAACGGACAATACCGGCAGTGGAAGAACGACAAGTACGCCGGCAGTTCAATAATCAATAAAGTTGGGAGGAATAAAAATTTGAAGATAAAGATATTGCTGTTCGGAGAGCCGGACAGCTGCAATCAGTTACGGCAGTATCTGCGTGATAGCGAACTGGAAGTGGTCGGCAATATATACAGTGACAATTTGGTTTTGGATGAAATCAATCGTTCCTCGCCGGATTTTATTATTGTTACCGATACTTCTCCCATGACCTTGCGTGCCTGCAATCAGGTTTATCTGTTGCGTCCCCGTTGCGTCCCTTTGTTGCTGACGGATACGGAAGATATTACCTTGCTGATGAAACTGACTCATTTGGGTATTCATTATATTCTACCCACCAAAATCAGCGCCGCGCAGCTTATTTCGGAGATTAAAGGTATTTACAGCAGTGAATCCAATCGTATTGTAAGCTTGGAAAATACGGGCGTAGGATCCAGCAAATCCAAGGTTGTGGTGGTTTTCGGTGCCAAGGACGGAATCGGAAAAACCACTCTGGCGGTTAATCTGGGCATTAAGCTGGCACAAAACAAAAACAAAGTGGTTATTTTGGATTACAATATGCAGTTTGGAGATGTGGGCTCTTATCTGGGGGCAAAGTCCAAGGGTACCATTGTGGAGCTTTTGCAGGAACAGTCCAATCCGAATGTGGATATGATACGGCAATTTTTGACCTTGCACGTATCCGGCGTACAGTTTTTGGCTGCTCCTTTCAGCCCGGAGGATGCCAACATGGTATCTTCCGCTCAGGCGGAACGTATTATTTCTACTTTGCGTGTATATTATGACTATGTGATTGTGGATGTGAACGGTGCCTTTGATGATATCAGCATTGCCTGCATGGATATTGCTTCGCAGATTCTTTTTGTGACGGGTAATGATGTGCCCAGCCTGATTAACGCCCAAAAGAGTCTTTCCATCATCAAGGCGCTTACGGATGAGCAAAAAATAAAGCTGATCATCGGGAAAATGAGCGAAGGATCCGTTGGCGTTTCCGATATATCCAAGGCTCTGGGGATGATTGTGACGAATGCCATTCCGGAGGAAAAAAAGGCTTTGATCAATGCAGCCAATCAGGGCAATCCGATAGTTTTGTCCTCGCCGCGCTGTAAGGCAAGTGCAAAGATTGCGGAGATCGCCGACAGTCTGGATAAGGGAGATGCGCAGAAGAGAGGCTTGTTCGGTGCGAGGAGCGCGGGAGAAAAGAAAAGGGGCTTGTTCGGAAGGAGTCTGTAACAGATGAGTTGGACAGATAGATTAGAGAAGATAAAGGGAAGTACAGCAGACGGCGAGAAAAAAAGCATAGGAGAAGACAGCGGTGAGCTATATACCGGCGTCGGTCTTCGCCTGGACAAAAAGTATGAAGTCATCCGGGAAAATGTGCATAGAGAAATTGTTAATGAATATAATACCAAAAGTGTAGTGGGTGCAGATACCAGTGATGAGGTTTTGCAGTTTATCCACCAGGCTTTGGGAAGGCAGGAGCAGAGGCTTACCAGGGCGGAAGAGGCCAAATTGGCACAGGAAATTTTGGACGATGTCATCGGGCTGGGACCTTTGGAGCCTTTGCTGCGGGATTCTACGATTTCCGAGGTTATGGTAAATTCTCCGGATCAGGTTTACATTGAGCGTTTTGGAAGATTGGAGCTGATCGATACGAAGTTTCGGGACGACGGACATGTATTGCAGGTTATCAACCGCATTGTGTCTTCAGTAGGCAGACGTTGTGACGAATCCAATCCTATGGTGGATGCAAGACTGGCGGACGGTTCGAGAGTGAATGCCGTTATCCCGCCTATCGCTTTAAAAGGGCCTTCCATCACCATTCGTAAATTTTCCAGTAAGCCTTTAAAGGTTAGTGATTTGATCGGTTTCGGCAGTATGTCCGTACAAATGGCGAACTTTTTGGAGGCGGCGGTGCGAGGGCGTTGCAATGTGGTGGTTTCCGGCGGAACGGGTTCCGGAAAGACCACGCTTTTGAATGTGTTGTCTTCCTATATTCCCAGCGGAGAAAGAATCGTTACCATAGAGGATGCGGCGGAGCTTCGCCTGGAGCAGGAGCATGTGGTGACCTTAGAGGCAAGACCTGCCAATATAGAGGGAAAGGGACAGATTTCCATTCGAGATTTGGTTCGCAACTCCTTGCGTATGCGTCCGGACAGGATTATTGTAGGAGAGGTTCGTTCCGGAGAAACTTTGGATATGTTGCAGGCCATGAATACGGGCCATGACGGTTCTCTGACAACGGTGCATGCCAATACGCCCAGAGATGTGATATCTCGTGTGGAAACCATGGTCATGATGGCAGGAATGGACTTGCCGGCAAAAGCCATCAGAGAGCAAATTTCATCTGCCATTGATTTGATTGTGCATCAGACGAGATTTCGTGACGGAAGCCGAAAGGTGGTCAATATATCCGAGGTGGTGGGTATGGAAGGCGATACCGTTACCATACAGGATATTTTCACCTACCAACAGGAAGGTATTGACGGATTGGGAAGAGTAGCGGGGCAGTTTGTACCTACGGGTATTCATCCTCGTGTGTTGGAAAAAATAAAGGATAATGGTGCGATTTGTAAAGATGAGTGGTTCCATCAAAGAGTGAGGTAAATATGATTTGGATAATCAGTGCTCTGACTGCGATCTGCACTTGTTTGTTTGCTTACTGGGGCTTGTACGGGTTTTTGAAAAACAGGATGCTGGTAAGCTCCAGACTGGAAGAAGTAGAGAGAATGAGCTCCGAAAGGGGCAGAAACAAAAAGAAAAGGGATAGGCAAAGAAACGTCCGGGACTTAAGTTTTGTGCGGGTTTCGCAATCCTTTCGGGATAATGTTATCCTGTCCGGTTTAAATATCAGACCGGAGGAATTTGTTATTTTCTGGTTCTTAATGGTGACTGTGCCGGGGATTTTAATCTTTACCTTTACTACCAATATTCTGCAGACGATTGCAGCGGTTGCCGTGGGTTCTGTTTTGCCTCCTGCATATATCAATTTAAAGGTGGCTGCCAGAAGAAAGGAATTTCAGGTACAGCTGGGTGATGCCCTGATGATATTGGCCAATGCTCTGCGTGCCGGATTCTCTTTTGAACAGGCCTTGACCAACGTGGCTGATTCTCTGCCGGATCCCTTAAAGTCGGAATTTATGATGGTTTCCAGAGAAATGCGTATGGGAGGCAGTGTAGAGGAAGCTTTAAATAAGGTGGCAGGCAGAATGCAGAATGAAGATTTAAAACTGCTTTCCACAGCGGTTGTGGTGCAGCAGCAGGTAGGTGGAAATCTGGCGGAAATTATTGATACTCTGGCGTCCACCATACGAGATCGTTTGACGATTATGAGAACGGTGAGAACCTTAACGGCGCAGGGACGGACAAGCGGAATGATTATCGGTTTGCTGCCTATTGCCTTTATGGGTCTTGTCAGTTTGTTCAACCCCGCGTATATGGCGCCCATGTTTGAGAGTTGGATAGGACATATATTGCTGGCTGTAGGTGCGGTTATGCAGATAACCGGATTTTTGGTTGTGAGAAAGATGGTTGACATCAGACTATAAAATGTATACAAGGAGAGAATATTGTGGTATTCTTAATATCAGCAATGGCTTCCGTGCTTGCCTATATTTTGTTCGAAATCCTGCTCGGTTCTTTATTTAATGAAAAAATCAAATTGATGCAGCGTTTGGATGAAGTACACAACCTTGAACGTCTGAGGGATGGGGAAAATGAGCATAATATCAGTATAGGCAGGCAGATTGTCAATGCGGTGTCGGACAGGATTTTGGGGATATTTGAGCTTTTGATTCCCAGGAATCAGGAAGCTTTAAAGAGCATTGAAATGCAGCTGAAGATGGCAGGGATGAGTATGACACCCCTGCGCTACAATGCTTTACTTTTATCAAGAATTTTTTTCGGTGCACTTTTCGGACTGGTACTGGGATTTTTATTGGGAAGCGATTTCAGCACCAGACTTCTGTTGGTGTTTTTAGGCTTGGTTAGCGGCTATTCGCTGAGCCGTTTCGGCTTGAAAAGCAAGATCAGAAAGCGGAAGGAGGATATCTATCATCAGCTTCCGGAGGTTATGGATCTTTTGAGTGTCAGTGTTGCGGCGGGTTTGGCCTTTGATCAGGCGGTATCTTATGTGGTTGAAAAAGGAGAGGGTCCCCTGATTGAAGAACTGGACATTACCAGAAAGGAAATGACCTTAGGCGTAAAAAAGCGGGAGGCCTTGGAAAGCCTGGCAAGGCGTTGCGATAATACGGAAATTAGGACCTTTGCCACAGCGGTAACTCAGGCGGAGGAAATGGGAGCCAGCCTGCAGAATATCCTTCGGGTGCAGGCGACCACCATACGAGAAACCCATAAGCAGAATGTGGAGGAAAGGGCGCAGAAGTTGCCGATTCAAATGTTGCTGCCGCTGATTATTTTTGTATTTCCTACCTTATTTATTGTGATTTTGGGACCGGTTGCGGTAAGCATTACTGCCCTTTTTGGAGGTTCTTAAGATGCGTCTGTATTCAAGAGAGAGTGATTTTTCGTCACAGATACAAAAGGCGGATAATTTTTGGAAGCGCTTAAAGGGCCTGATGGGAAAGGACGGTATAGCTAAAGGTGAGGCTATGCTGTTTTATCCCTGTGGAAGCATTCATACTTTCTTTATGAAGTTTAACTTGGATGTTCTGTATTTGGATCGGGACAATGTGGTCTTGGCTAAGGAAAGCATTGCCCCTTGGCGTTTGGGCAAAATGGTACGAGGCGCAAAGAAGGTTGTAGAAATGGCGGAAGGAGAGGCTGAAGCGGTAAGGATCGGCGAAAAGCTTTATCTGGACTAGATTTAGAAAGGGGTGTCAGAAATGGACTTGTTTAAGCAAGGAAACAAAAACAATGCAAATAAAGGCTATGAACAAGGGGAGGCTGTCGGTACGGGGCTTCATTTCGGAAAGCAAAATACAGAGCCAGGCTCTTTGGGTTTGGAGGGAGTTTCCCTATCGGATAGTACAGGCGGGGTGTATAATGAGCTGAAATCCAGCGTTTTCGGAACCTATACAAAGAAGAGCGTAGAGGATTATATCAAAAAATCCACGCAGGATCTGAATATTATGAAAAGCCAGCTGGAGAACCAGATTCGGGATATTTCCAGGGAAAAAAGCAATGTAGTAAGAGAATGTGAGGTTTTGCGGGAGCAGCTGGAAAGGGCGGAAACCAATCTTACGGAACTGCGGGAAAAGCTGAGTCAGGAAAATACCAGCCAGACAGCTCTGGCAGAGCGAGAAAAAGATTTGGATGAGGCGGTTGCAGAAATTGCCAGGCTTCAGGGTGTTATACAAGAACAGCAAAGCAGGGAAACAGGCACGGAGGAACTACAAAAAGAGGCGGAAAATCTGCGCTTGGATCTGGATGAAAAGAACAAGAAGATTTCCTTCCTGGATGAGGAACTGGAACGTCGTAAAGAGGAAATTCTTTCTTTACAGAGAAAGATAGAAGAGTTAATCGAACAAAAAGAAAGATTTCGTGTTTTGTACGAGCAGGCGCAGTCTTTGCAGCTTGAAAGCGGTGTCAGAGAAAAAATCCAAGCGGAACAAGCGGCGATTTCACCGATTGTTATGCATAGCGAAGGGGACCACAGTGCGGTATTGCATGAAATTCAGGAGCTCAGAGCCATGGTGCAGCGTTATAAGGTTTATAAACGTGAAGCGGATGAGTATGAGAACGAGCTGGAACTGAAGGAAATTGAAATCAAGAATTTGCAGAATGATATCGAAAGCTACGAAAATAAAATACGTGCTTTTGAGGAAGAATTGCAGAATCTGAGAGAAAATAATATGAAACGCAATGCGGAGGAGCAGAAAAGCCGGGAAGAAGAAGAGAACAGGCTAAAAGAAAGAGAAGAGGCTCTTACCGCTAAGTGGAATGAGGAAGAAAGTCGTTTAAAGGCCAAAGAAGAGAATCTGGCGGCAAAGTATACGGAAGAAGAAAACAGGCTGAAAATCAGAAGTGAGGAACTGAGCGCAAGGCAGGCAGAGGAGGAAAGCAAGCTGAAAGCCAGGGAGGCGGCTTTGGCAGAAAAGCAGGCGGAAAAAGAGCGCAGCTTTAAGTCCAGAGAAGAAGAACTGAGCAGAAGGCAGTCCGAAGCGGAGAGGCAGATACAGGAAAAGGAAAAAAGACTTGCGGAAGAAAGAAGCGAGTGGGAAAAGAGTACCGCCCTGGAGCGTGAGAAGACAGCCAAGAGTATGCGGGAGCAGGATGAGGAACTCCGCAGGTTGTTGGCACAAGAGAGCAGCCTGAAGCTGGAATTGATTTCGGCAGAGAATAAATTGGCGGAAAGACAGCAAAAAATCTCATTTTTGGAAAAGAGCATTTTGGATAAGGATTTGCTTTTCAATGAGTTGCAGATTTCTTTCGATAAAAAACATCAGGAAAGCAGTGCTCTGGAAAGCAAAATCAGTCAGTTGTATGAAAACTATTCTTTAAGTGACAAGAAGATTAAACAGCTGGAAAGAGAAAATAAGGAAAAAGACTTTTTAATCGGACAGTATCAAAGCAGCGATGTGGAGAATAAACTGATTCGTCAAAATTATGAGCAGGCAAGAGTGACCATTAAGTCTTTAAAGGAAACCATCAAGGGTGTAATGCAGCAGATGGAAAAACAATCCGAGAACTTCAGGGCTTATGTGGAGCGTTCGGCGAATGAAAGGGATGCTTTAAACGGTCTTTCCGCTGAAATGACCAGTATTAAGCTTAACAATGTGGAGCTTTTGGACGCTTTGAATAAGATGACCTTTAACTATGAGAAATTGATTGCTGAAAATAAAGCCTTGGAATCAGAGCTGGAAGAATTGAAAAAGGAAGGAAAATCCAGAATTTTCCCTTTGGGTACTGCCCTTAAGGATGAAAATGCAGGTAAAGCGGAGCAGGAGAAAAAAGGCTCTCAGATGGAAGAGATAGACACGGCATATTTGAAAGCCAAGGAATTGGTGGACAAATTCAATGAGGCGGTGGGTGATGAAGGAGAATTTATTGTTTAAGTGGTGCAAAAACAGGATTTTGGGCTTAAGGATATTTGGCAGGGAAAGCGGACAATCCATCGTGGAGTTTGCTTTAATACTGCCTCTTCTGCTCATTTTTTTGACGCTTCCCATAGATTATGCACGTTTGATTTATACGCAGATGGTCTTGAACAGTGCGGCAACGGAGGCTTTGGCACAGGTGGAGCCGGATAATGTGGCGTATACCGCTACACTTCCGGATAAAATTAAAGACAGTGTGGTGAAAAGCTACGGCGACCAGATCGATGTCAGTGCGATGCATATAGAAAAGCTGCAGGTCGGAAATAAGGATAAGAAGGGGTATGTTTATTACGTTTATAACAGTGATAAAGGCTCCGACCCTTCTTTCGCAAAATGGTTTGAAAAAAGAAACAGTAACTTTCACTGCCGTACGGTAAGCTTGAAGCTTTCGGTGGAATTTAAGCCGATTACATTTTTAGGACAGCAGTTTTTGGGAAGCAGCCGCAGGATAGATACAAGAGAGTATAGCAGAGATGTGTACGCTGAAGGTTATCAGCCGTAGAGATATGGAAGTATAAGGGAGTGATGGGAATGTTTGTTTCAAAAATAAAAAGGGAGGAAGGTCAGGCTATTGTAGAATTTGCCATAGTGATTCCTTTTTTTATACTTTTACTGATGGCAATCATGGAATTGGGGTGGATCAGTTATCAGACCAATTTATTCAACTATGGATATTCTCATGCGGCCTGGGATGTGACAGCGGAGGCTTTGGGAGAAGAAAAGCCCTATGAGGTAAAGGATAAGGTTTCGGAATATAAGGGCGCGAAGGTGGATACCTTGATTGCGGACACCATAGAGCAGGGGGCTTTGTGGGGCTTTGATAAGTCTAAGCTGAGTGTACAGAATGCTTCTGCCAAGATGTACAGCAAAGACAGTATTTTTATGGTTCCCGGTAAAGACCCTTCTCTGCGGGTGGAGGCGACTACCGTTACCAGATATATGGAAATCAATGCAAAATTAAGATATGAAATCAAGCCTTTGACGGGAATCGGAAGTACCTTTTTTTCCAAGATGCTGGTGCTGGAAAAGGATCTGAACAGCCTGCGTACGGTGGGGGCATTGAAGCGTTCCGAGTAAAGATGGGAGTGACGTATATAGGAATGAAAGAAGTTTTGAAAAGATGGAAAAAAGAACAGGGAAATATGACGATTTTATTTGCGGCGAGCCTGTTTCTGATTTTGTTTTTTGTGGGAATCGGAGTTGATCTGAGTCTGTATTATATGCGCCGAAATGACCTGGAGAATTTGTGCCGGCTCTTGCGGGAGGACAGGTTTACGTATCAAGATACGATTCGCTATGCCAATAATCCGGGAGCCGCCATGTTTAAGATCGCTTCGGATACCATGAAGTCCAATCAATTTTCCGGAGAGATTAAAGTCTTTTTTAAAGAAGAGCCTTTCCCGGCTGCGGCCAATGAGAGGAAATACAAAACCAGGGTACAAATTTCCGAGAAATTTAACTTCTACTTTTTACAAATTTTTTCTCTTAAAACCGCGCCGGTAGTTGCTTATGTGGATGGTGTGGAACAGTACGGAGAGAGCGGTTTGGATGTGATTTGGCATCCGGATGTCAGTGTAGATGCGTATAACGGTTCTTACACGGGAACGGTGGGAAGTGCTTATACTTTCAGCGCAAAGGATTATCCTTCAGGATGGTAGGGAGAAGAAATGTAGGATGAAGAAGATACTTATGATCATTTCGGTTTTGCTGGTGTTGGGACTTTCCGTTTTTGGGATTTACCAGTTGCTGAAACCGAAAAATATTGTACTTGCTTGTATAGAGCAGGAGAAAGCCTTGTATACAGACTTGATTGCCTTGTATGAGGCGGAAAATTCGGCGCTGAAAGTGAATCTGCTGGTTTTACAGGAAGAAGAATATGGACAGCCGGAGCTGTGGAAGAGTAAAAAAATTGATGTTCTGGCGCTTCCGGGCAGTTTTCGTATCAAGGATTTTTCGGAAAAAGAAATTTTTTCGGATTTGGCGAAAATAAGCAAAGGGGAAGAGTATTTGCTAAGAGCCGCAGAGGATGAAAAGATATATGCTTTGACCTTGAACGGAAGTATTCCTCTTTTGCTTTCAGACAAACAGATTTTAGAGCAGCAGGGCTTGATTGCGCCAAGTTCCTTCAGTGAGTTTCGGGATGTCAGTCTGGTTTTGGGGGCTTTCGGCTATATGCCTTTTGTATTGGAACAAGAGAGCGAGCAGATCTTGAAGGTCAGAGCTTTACTTGATAATGTTCTGTTAAACGGTCTGGAGGGAAGAGCAGCTTTGCTTGATGAGCAGGGGGAATTGAATCCCGCTGTGTATAGTCTGGAAACTCTCGCCTATATTTCGGAGCTGTCTTCGGCAGTTAAGACGGAGGAGATTTCGGCATCCGGAGGTTTGCTTTCTTACGGTAGTGCAGGCTCTGTGCCCATGTTGATCCTTGGCAGTGCCGATATCGGGATGCAGGAAATAGATAAGGAGCGTTATGACCTGGCGGTATTCCCGGGATCCGCCCTAAGCTCTTTTGTGGGAATGGAAAGCGGACAACGTATTGCCATACCGAAAAGCTCCGGAAACATGGAGGGAGCAAAAAGGTTTGCAAAGTTTTTATTATCTTCATCGGCGCAAAAAGCTTTATATGAGAAAACAGGACTGATACCTGCCCATCGTTTTGTGGAGGTGAAGGGAGAGTTACAAGGTGTATATGAATATTTGACGAAGGGGGATGTGTTGAAGGTTTCGTTCTTTGAAGGGCTTTCTTCAGAAGAAGAGCAAGTATTGATCAGGGAAGTCAGCAGGATGTTTTTGAAATCATATACGGATGGAGAGAACTTGTCGGGAAACATCATCAATGCTTTGCAAGATCAGGTAACAGTAGGAGTACAGTAATAAGAGGATAAGAGTGATGAAATTAAGTTGTGTGAAAAAAAGTTTGATGAAGTTTTTGTTCTTGTGCATGTTTGTGTTTTCATTTCACATCAGTGCACAGGCAGCCGAATCAGCCATTGACGTAAAGGTGAAGACGATTATTGAAAATATCAATGAGGTTCCTGCCTCTGTAAAAACGCAAACCTTTAGCAGTAATATGATGCGTGTTGTGAATATGTACCGTCTTGTACGAAATTCGGTGTACATACCCCATGCGGCAAGCCCGCAAAAGGTTTTTTCCTGGAAGCATGGAGGAACAACAACGGTGAGCTTTTCGGCAGCAAACGAAAGTACGGGCTATGATCTTTTGTTGTTTTTGAATGCCGCCAATACGGATGCGCATTTGAGCTTTTCCAGAGTGGAGTTCGGTAAGAATGCAAGAGCCTATACTTATACGGATGCAGGACAAGCCAACATACCGATGAAAGCCTTTAACTGGGCGGAGGTTATTGACAGCAAAAACAGGAATGTGGAGGTTACGCTGTATTTCAGGTACAATCCGGAAATCGGTGAGATGACTAAGGAGCCGGAGCCGAAGGTACAGTATACCAAGACCATCGATTATCTGGGGGACGGTTCTTCCAATCCGGATACTTCTGCAAACGGAAAAAATGATTATCGTTTGTATTTGAGCCTGGGAACGGAAGAGAAGGCTAAGGAAAAGGATAAAGATATTATCTTTTTGCTGGATGTCAGCGGTTCCATGAAGAATGCTTTCGGAAGCTCCACCAGATTTATCAAAATGAAAGAGGCTTTAACCAATTCCGATAAGGGTATGATTAAGGCCTTGACCCAGAATCCGGGAAACCGGATTTCCATTATACAGTTCGGGTCCGTAACCAAAACCTTGATTACCCATTCCTCCAACAGGAGAGATTTGGAGCAAACGGTAAATAACATGGTTTCCAACGGCGGAACCAACTATTATTCCGCCTTCAATGATGCCGGTAAGCTGATCAGAACTTTGGTGGATCCCAACAGAGAAACCGTTGTATTTTTCCTGACGGACGGTGTGCCTACGGCGGCAACTCCGGCGGCAAATGCCATAGGATATACGGAACAATATCCGATAGCCGTTTTATATGCGATGGATGCGGCTTCAAAGCTGCCAAAAGTTTCCTCTTTCTATTCCGTATTCATCGGAAGCAATTCCGGAGAGGCGGTTTCTTTGCAGACGGTAACCCAGGCGGTGCCGGTGGAAAAGGAAAAATACATGCTGCATGTAACCAGTGATATACAGCTGCAGAATGCTTTTGACCGTTTCTTGTCAAAGCTGGGAGATGCTTTGTATGATGTGGTTATTGAAGATGAATTGACGGAGTATGTGGATTATTTGGGAGAACCGAAGGTTGTACAGATTACCAAGGGTAATCAGAAGACTTTGATTTCTCAGAAGGATTATGTGTTGACCCTTTCGCCGGATAGAAAAAAGGTGAAGATGGAATTGAAGGGCAATACGGTGTCCGGCAGTACCTATATGTTATCCTTTAATGTTCGGAGTAATGCAAATGCCCTTGCCTATTATCAGGATAACAACGGGGTTTACCCGCATACGGGAGATGCCGGTACGGATTACAGCGGCAATACCACCAGCTCCGGTCAAAGCGGATTTTATTCCAATACGAAGGCCAGCTTAAAGTATAAGTTTTCCGGCGGAAGAACGGCGGAAAAAATTTATGCAAAGCCTGTTGTACAGCTGATAGCACCGCCTCCGGTTATTCCGATTCCGAAAGAAAGCGCGATCAAGGCAAAGAAGGAATTAAGCGGTTTAAGTCTTGCAGATGTGGATCCGTTTGATTTTGTCATCTATGAAAATAAGGGCGGAGCGGAGCGCATTGTTGCAGAGGCAAAGAATGATGAGGACGGAGCCATTTCTTTTGAGTCCTTAGATATCCGTAGACCGGGTAACTACACGCTGTATATGAAAGAGCTTGTTCCTGCCACACCGAAAAACGGTATGACTTACGATACGGCGATCTTTGAGCTGGAGGCGAAGGTAGAATGGATAGGGGACGAGCTGAAACTGACAGCGGTGAATTATAAGACACCGCCGGTATTTGTAAATACCTACAAGCCGAGTCCTGTCACCATCAAGTTGGAAGCAAAGAAGATATTGACGGGGCGCGCACTGAAGAATCAGGAGTTCCGTTTCAATCTCGTGCATCAGGGCGGTCTGGTAAGCACCGCGTATAATGATGCAAGCGGAAATATTCAGTTCCCGGCCTTTGAAATCGACAAAGCGGGTGAATACACCTATGTGATGAAGGAAATTCCGCCGATTCCGGTGGATTCTCATATCCGCTACGACATCGGTTTACGTCAGGTACATATTAAGGTAAAGGATGTGGACGGTAATTTGGTTGCGGATATTGACTACGCGGACGGCAATACCTTTACCAATGTATTTGAATATAAGCCGGCAGTGGGACAGATTAAGCTAAAAACCATCTTAACGGGTATGCGTCTGCAGAGAGATCAGTTTATGTTTGAACTGCGAAAGACCGGTGATGATGACGATGACGACGATGATGATGCGAACGAGAAGCAGACTGTAGGAAATCATGTAAACGGCGATATTCTATTTGCAGGTATTCAGTATTCCGTGCCGGGCGTACACACCTATGAGGTGGTACAGACCACGCAAAAGGGAGATGAAAATATGACCTATGAAAAGAAGGTCATTACGGTGACCGTAACCGTTACAGATGACGGAACGGGTGACCTGCAGGCTGATATACAATATTCCGATCCGGATCCTGTATTCTATAACAGTTATAAGGTAAAGGGCGGTATTTGGTAAGCTTCACGGACAGATATGCTTGAAATCCATTTTGGAAATAAAAAAGCGTCGATGCAGATAATGCACCGGCGCTTTTGCATGCTTATAGAAGCTGCAGCCCTTTGTTATCGGGACTTACCAGGATGGACCAGTTGCTGTGGTAGAGCACAAAGCCGGGGGCGGCGCCCGGAACCTTTTTCAGCCCCTTACATAAAAGATAGTCTACTTCGACTTTGGGGCTTAGACGTTGGGAAGAATAGTATGCCGCCAGTGCCGCCGCTTCTTCATAGCAACGGTCGCTCAATTCCCTGCCATCGCTTTTGACAATCACATGACTGCCTGCCGCATTCTTGACATGGAACCACCAGTCCCTGCCCTCTGCAAATTTAAAGCTGAGCTCCTCGTTCTGATAATTGTTTTTGCCGACATAGATATGAAAATCGTCGGAAGAGAGAAAATGCAGAGGTTTGGATTTGTGCTTGGGCTTGGCAAGGGCGGTATTTCTTTTGATATAGGAGAAATCGGAAAGCTCCTCTTTGATTTGCGTAAGGTCTTCTTCCTCTGTCGCAATTTCCAGGCTTGCCAGAATACTTTGCAGATGCAAAAGCTCCCGGGAGGTCTTGAGCACCTGCTCTTCCAGCGCATCTCTGGTTCTTTTCAGCTTGGCATATTTCTCATAATATTTTTTGGCGTTTTCAATGGCGCTCATATTTTCGTCCAGAGGAATGCGGATTTCCTTTTGGGCATCATAGAAATTTTCGCAGTAAAATTCCTTTTCTCCTCCCTGCAGGGAATAACCGTAGCTGGTAATCAGGTCACCGTACACCCTGTAAGCATCCATTTTGTCCGTATCCATAAGCTGCTTTTTTTGTAAATCATATTTTTTGCTGCAGCGCTCCAAAGCGGAGTGAATAATTTTGCGTAAATCTGCGGATTTTTGTCTGATGCGGAGGTACATATCCTTTTCGGAATAATAATCCTGCAATAAGCGGCTGATGCTTTCATAGGATTTTTTGCTGAAGAAAGCCCCCTCATAAGCACTTAAAGGGATGCAGGAAAACTCCACGGGCTCCTCGCCCTTGTAAATGATATGGGGATAAAAATGTCCCTGTCTGATATCCTCCAATACCAGCTCGAAAGTACGGTACAAATGGCGCAGGGCAAGCTCGCTTAAGGAGGAGGCGGGAGTTTCGGCATCCAAGCCGGCGCGTATGCACAACTCATCTGCCACAAGGGGACTGATGCCGGCGTATTGTAAATACAAAACTCGCAGCAGGCTGTCTTGTGAAGCCTTAAGCTGTTTGCAAAAGTCTTCTTCCGTCAAGCAGAAAGGATCTGTTTTTTGCAGTTCCTCCGGCAAAAAATATGTACGTCCCGGCAGAACTTCACGGATGGAGCTGGTGGAGGCATTGATTCTTTTGATGCTGTCCAGGATGCGAAAGGCGGCATCAGTAAAAATGATATTGCTGTGCTTGCCCATCATTTCAAAAATCAGTTTTTTGGAAGAAATATCCCCCAGTTCGTCCCTGTGTTCCAGCTCAAGAATGATGATACGCTCCAGACCTCGGGTATAGATATCCTGTATCTTGGCAGTGCCGATATGTTTGCGCAGAAACATACAGAAAGCGGGAGCGGAGGCAGGGTTTGTCTTATTGGAATCCGTCAGATAGATCAAGGGCAGAGAAGCGTTTGCCGAAATCAGCAGGCGAAAGTTCTCCGCACGGTTTTTGATAGTGAAGATTAACTCATCTTTATTGGGCATGGTGATTTTGGAGATACGCCCGCCCACCAGAGAATCCTTTAATTCTTTACAGATATTTGCCATTACCAGACCGTCAAATGCCATCTTTCACCTCCATATATTCAATGCATAGATTTTAAAGGAAATGATTTGACTTGTCCAGTCCAAAGTAATATAATTAAGTCTATATATGCTTAAAGAGGTGGATGTCTTGATATTTAGTATGACAGGCTTTGGAAGAGCCATAGAATTGAATCAGGAACATAAGATCCTGGTGGAAATCAAGGCGGTGAATCATCGCTATCTGGATTTAAACATCAAAATGGCAAGACGCTTTAATGTTTTTGAACATGCCGTCCGAAAGCTTTTGGGGGAGTATATTAAGCGCGGAAAGGTAGATGTCTATATCAGCTATGAGAACTATAAGGAAAAGGCGAACGGACTGCGTTACAATTATGAGGCGGCAAAGTCTTACTATGATTTTTGCATGCAGATGCAAGAGGATTTCGGCATAACGAATGATTTAAAGACGAGCACTCTGGCAAGACTGCCGGAGGTCATCAGTTTAAGCGAAGAGGCAGAGAACGAGGAGCGGATTTGGGGCTTACTGAAGCCCGTTTTGGAGCAGGCACTCACGCAGTTTCAGGCTTCCCGTCTGGAGGAGGGAGCGAATTTGCAGGCGGATTTGCTGGAAAAGCTGGAATTGATGAGCAAGGCTCTTTCTTTGATTGAGGAGAAAAGTCCGAGCTTGGCACAGGAATATAAAAAGAAGCTGGAAGACAAGGTGGGAGAACTTTTGGCGGGCACGGGCATAGAGGAGTCCCGTATCTTGGCGGAGGTATGCATTTATGCCGATAAGATTTGTGTGGATGAGGAGCTGGTGCGCTTAAAAAGCCACATAGAGGCGGTGAAAAAGTCCTTGCTGACCGAAGGGGAGGTAGGCAGGAAGCTTGATTTTATCGCGCAGGAGATGAATCGGGAGTCCAATACGATTTTATCCAAGTCCAGCAATCTGGAAATTGCGGACACGGCGATTTTCCTGAAAACGGAAATTGAAAAGATCAGAGAACAAATACAGAATATAGAGTAAGATTGGAAATATGATGAAGCGAGGAATATTGACCATCCTGTCGGGCTTTTCCGGTGCGGGCAAAGGAACCATTTTAAAGGCTATGCTGAAAAAATACGACAATTACTGCCTGTCGGTTTCAGCCACCACCAGACAGCCGAGAGAGGGAGAGAAAGAGGGAGAAGCATATTTTTTCAAAAGCAAGGAAGCCTTTGAACGGATGATGATGAATGACGAGCTGATTGAATATGCCAATTATGTGGGCAATTATTACGGCACCCCCAGACAGTATGTCATGGAACAGCTGGAAGCGGGTAAGGACGTCATTCTGGAAATCGAAATCCAGGGGGCTTTGAATGTAAAGAAAAAATACCCAGATACCCTGCTCATTTTCGTATCTCCGCCTTCGGCACGTTCTTTAAAAAGAAGACTGCAAAAAAGGGCGACGGAAAGCAGTGAGCAGATTGAGGCGCGCCTGAAAAGAGCGGTGGAAGAAGCCGACAGTATGGCTTTATACGACTATATCATTGTCAATGATGATCTGGATACGGCCATTGAGGAAATGCATGCCTTGATACAGAGTCAAAAACACAAAACCGTTTACAATGAAGAATTGATTCGGAATATTACCCTGGATATGAAAAAGGAATTTTTAAAGGAGGCAAAATAATGTTACACCCGTCTTATACAGATTTAATCAACGCAGTAAATAAAGAAATCGAGCAGGGAGAGCAGCCGGTGGTGCAGAGCCGCTATTCCATTGTCATTGCCACGGCAAAAAGGGCAAGGCAGCTGGTAGACGGAGAGGAAGCGGAGGTGGATGCTGCAGGCAAGAAGCCGCTTTCCGTAGCCATTGAGGAGCTGTACAAGTCAAAGGTAAAAATCGTTTCCGATGAAGTGCAGGAAATTTAGATGCTGCAGGATATGAGTAAGAGGAAAAACGCTGTTAAAATCCATATGATTTCCCTCGGCTGTGATAAGAATACCGTAGATGCGGAAACTATGCTGGGATTTAGCGCAGAACAGGGCTATAGCTATACGGAGGATGAATACGAGGCGGATGTGATTATTGTCAATACCTGCTGTTTCATTCTGGATGCCAAAGAAGAAAGTATAGAAACCATTCTGGATGCGGCTCGCCTGAAGGAAGAGGGGAATTTAAAGGCCTTGATTGTCAGCGGCTGTATGGCGCAGCGCTATAAGGATGAAATTTTGCAGGAGATTCCGGAGGTGGATGCCCTGGTGGGAACCTCCGCTTATGATAAGATTGTCGAGGTTATAGAAGAGGTACTGGCAGGTAAAAAACGGCTGAGCTTCCTGGATTTAAACCGTCTGCCCCGCATCAGTGAGCGCAAGCGCAGTGCAAGCGGCTCATGGTTTGCTTACCTGAAGATAGCGGAGGGCTGCGATAAGAATTGTACCTATTGCATCATTCCTTCCCTGCGCGGTTCTTATCGCTCCTATCCGATGGAGGATTTGCTGGCACAGGCCAAAGAACTGGCTGAGCAGGGGGTAAAGGAATTGATTTTGGTTGCCCAGGAAACCACCCTGTACGGCGTGGATTTGTACGGCAGAAAATCCCTGCCGCTGCTGCTGCAAAAATTGGCTGCCCTTGAGGGGCTTAGCTGGATTCGTATTTTATACTGCTATCCGGAAGAGATTACGGAGGAACTGATCGATACCATTGCAAAAGAGGAGAAAATTTGCAAGTATTTGGATATTCCGATTCAGCATGCCAGTGATAAAATTTTGAGAAAGATGGCAAGGCGTACGAAGCAGGAGCAACTGCGCCGGATTATCGGCAGGCTGCGGGAGCGGATTCCGGATATTACTCTGCGCACCACTCTGATTACCGGTTTTCCGGGAGAAAATGCGGAGGATTTTACGCAGTTGAAGGATTTTGTACAGGACTTGCGTTTTGATAAGCTGGGGGTATTTACCTACAGCAGAGAGGAAGGAACGGCGGCAGATACCTTTCCGGAGCAGCTGGAGGAGGAGGTAAAGCTTGCCAGAAAAGAGGAGTTGATGCTTTTACAGCAGGATATTTCTCTGCAGAAGCTTCAGGGCATGGTGGGTAAGACACTAAAGGTTCTGATTGAGGGGAAATTGCCGGATGAGGATGTGTATGTCGGCAGAACCTATATGGATATGCCGGGGGTAGACGGCTATATGTTCGTCCATTCGACGGATTCCTATATGTCGGGAGATTTTGTGGATGTTGTGGTGCGTTCCGCATCGGAATATGATTTGATAGGAGAGCCGGCATGAATATTGCAAACAAATTAACACTTTTGCGGATATTCCTGATTCCCGTATTTGTGTTTTTGCTTTTGTGGGAACAGGGCAGGAATCCCGTATTTCGCTATGGCGCCTTGTTTATTTTTTTGCTGGCCTCTTTGACGGATATGCTGGATGGCTACCTGGCAAGAAAATACCATTTGATTACCAACTTCGGGAAGTTTATGGATCCTTTGGCGGATAAGCTTCTGGTCAGCGCCGCCTTGATTTGTTTTATCGAATTAGGCTGGATACAGGCTTGGATTGTGCTGACGGTGATTTCCAGAGAGTTTATCATCAGCGGCTTTCGACTGGTGGCAAGTGATGCGGGCATTGTGATTGCCGCAGGGAAGTGGGGGAAAATCAAAACGGTGGTACAAATGCTTGCGGTGGCGGTTTTAATGCTGCAGTGGCCGGTTCTTTTTTTGCCGGCACAGTGCCTGGTGTACGGCATGTTAATCTTGACCTTGATATCTTTGGCGGATTATATGGTGAAGAACCACCGGGTACTTACAGAAGGGGAAATCTAAGAAAGGTTTGTGGCAGTATGGGAGAATCAGTGGTAACACGTTATAAAACCATCAGGTGCTACGGCATCGGAGAAGAAGAATTAAGACAAAAACTGGCGGAGTTTATCGAAAGGGAAGAACCGCAGCTGCAAATAGTGAACAAGGGTGCTGCGGAAACGGATATCGTTTTGTCGGCAAGCGGAGATATTGAGGACGAGGCGAAGGCGAAAATCAAACCGGTTTACAAGGAAATCAAGGCGCTTTTGGGAGAAAAGGTATTTTCCACCAAAGAGAATATCAGTTTGGAGATGGCGGTGGTTAAGCTTCTGGAAGAGCATGATATCAGCATTGCCACGGCGGAATCCTGTACAGGCGGTATGCTGGCGGCAAAGATGATTGATGTGCCCGGCGTGTCGGAGGTATTCAGAGAGGGTTTTATTACCTACACCAACAAGGCGAAGCGCAAAAGCCTGAATGTCAGCAAAATGACCTTGAAAAAATACGGTGCAGTCAGTGAGCAGACTGCCAAAGAGATGGCAATGGGAGCCGTTTCCAATTCCGGCGCAGATGCAT
Source organism: Lachnospiraceae bacterium (assembly GCA_041848045.1). Lineage (GTDB taxonomy): Bacteria > Bacillota > Clostridia > Lachnospirales > Lachnospiraceae > CAKAHY01. The sequence continues at coordinate 1,429 of JBGZHY010000096.1, read as the reverse complement.
CTTTGGCGGTGACGGGAATTGCAGGGCCGGACGGCGGTACGCCCACAAAGCCGGTGGGACTGGTATATATTGCCTGCTATCTGAACCATCAGGTAAAAATAGAGGAGCATCATTTTTCGGGTTCCCGTAAGGAGGTGCGCAGCCAGTCCGTGGATGCCGCCTTGGATTTGCTCAGGAGAAGCATATTGGAACAGCATTCCTAAAAAGGGATTAAAAGAGGTAGATATGAGGTGGAGTAAAAGATTGTTTATCGGGAAACAGGCTTCTGAACATACATTTCAGTTGATAAAATCTGTCAATCGGCGATCCTTTACTCCCTTTTTGTATGTCATTGCCCTGCATAAGCAGGAATTGTTTTTTGTGCATAATCAGGTGTTTGGACATTTGTACCACAAGAAGAAAGCGCTGTTTTCTTTTTTGACGCCGAAGAAGGATGGGGAGGAGGTGCTCATTCTGGGTTTTGCTTTAGGAAAAAGGGAGGCGCAGGAGCTGATTCGGGATATGGTGGAGGAGGTGTATGCCAAAACCGGTGCTTTTGATTACGGTGCATATTTTTGGGCGCTGCAGGAAGAAGATTAGAAGGAGGGGACTATGGCAGGTATGCTGTGGACGATACTGCAAGTAACGGCATGGATCATTTTGGCTGTCCTCTTTCTTGTGCTGCTGCTTCTTGCTCTTGTGCTGTTTTTGCCCATTTTTTATAAAGGCAGGATTGTTTACCGTAAAGATTTGTATGTGGAGTTGAAAGCCTCTTATTTTTTCCATATATTCCGTTTTCATTTATGCTTTGACAAAAAGCTGGACTACAGTTTAAAGGCCCTGCACCGCAAGCTCTTTTCCTCCGAGGAGGAAGAAGAGCTGCCTTCGGAAACAGAAGAAGAGAGGGAGCAAAAGCCCGAACAGCCGCCGCCGGAGGAGGACAGTCTGCTGCAGGAGGATGCAGTAGAGCGGCAGGAAGCGGAGCAGGAATTGGAGCGTTTACAAAAAAAGCTGCAGGCTTTGGAAGACCGGGAGAGGAAAAAGGGCTTCTCCTTTTCGGCTTTTTGGAAAGGGCAAAAGCGCAGGCTGCGTCGTTGGATACGCCGTATTCTGCATAAATGGAAGGGATTTAAGCTGAGAAAGGAAAAGCTGCAGGCTACCTGGCAGGATAAAAGGCATCGCAGGGCTCTGCTCTTGATTTGGGTCTATACCAAAAAGCTGCTGAGGCATATACTGCCGAGAAAAATGCGGGGGACTGTGCGGCTTGGGCTGGAGGATCCGGCTGCAACGGGGCAGCTTCTGGGCTACTTGGCTATATTTTATCCGTATTATGCCGGGCAGTTGGAACTGATCCCCAGCTTTGAGGAAAGTATTGTCGAGGCAGACCTTGCCATAAAGGGCAGGATTGGTATATACTATCTGATATATATTGTACTGGTTCTGTATATGG
>JBGZHY010000095.1:0-3357 GCA_041848045.1 Lachnospiraceae bacterium | reverse complement strand
GCGATTTTGAATACGCTGGCCATATGGAATGATTTTATGACACCGCTGCTCTTTTTGCAGTCTGCGGAAAAACAAGTGCTTTTGCAGCAGGTACACAGAAATGTAGGTCCTTTTTCCACCAACTGGACCGCTTTTTTTCCGATGCTGGTTATGGCAACCTTGCCTTTGGTCCTCTTTTATCTGATTATGCAGAGGCAGATTGTGGAGGGCGTTGTATCCGGCGCCGTTAAAGGATAGCTTTATCCCGATAAAAGACCGATGTGAGGCAGACCCGCATCGGTTTATTTATACCGGGAAACATGATATAATTCTGTTTTCAGACAGCATAGTATCCGCAGGGGTTGGGGGGACATATGGTAAAACAGACAAGCTTTGGCAGGCTGCTCATCAAAAAATATCTTTTGGGCTTCAGCCTGGTAATTATATTTTCTTTATTTGCTTTTACGGCAGTCAGCAGCCGGATGGCGGAGGAACAGACACTTTTCTTTTGTAAGGACATATTGGGCTTGCACCTTAAACTGCTGGAGCATAAGCTGCTGCAGATACAGGAGGGGCAGAGAATGATGGCGGAGGATGCCGATATACGGGAAATTATCGCCTATCATATGGAAAAAGAGGAGGTCGATTATGTACAGGAGCTGCGGTATAACCGGGCGGTACTGGCCAAATTTGAGCTTTTGTTTCGGGATAATGAGATAGAGAGAGCCTATATCGTGGATAAGTCAGGAAAAGCGCTGTATGCCTATAAAACAACGCTGGGAGAAGAAGGCGTGGGAGGAGAGCCTTGGTTTTGGGAAACCTTGGCAAAAATTGAAATCAGCACCTCCTATATTTCCGGACGACACGAAAGCTCTTATCTGCTCAATTCGAGCGCAAAGCCCTGTATTTCCATGCTTATGCCCATCAACCAAGGTAAGGGAGGAGCCTTTTTCAGTCCCGGAGCCTACCTGATTTGCGACCTTGATCCTTCCAAACTGCTGGAAGCCTCCAATTCGCAAATTGCCCTGGGGCTGCAATACGGGAGCGAGTCCTGGCTTTTTCCGGAAAACGAACGCTTTGATACCCTTCTCATTGCAGAGGCAAGGCAGAAGATAGAAAGCAGCATGTCTAAAGAGCAGGAGGAGCCCTTTTATGCCGAGAGATTCTCCCTTGGCACCGGGGGGAAGGTTCTTGTCCTTTCCATGAAGGCGAAAAGCTTCGGTATCCGACTGGTGGGACTGCGCTCCTTGGAGGAAGAGGGAAGATTGCGCAGAAATTTCTTGATGATTTCCGCATTGACCCTGGGCTTTGCCATTTTGCTGAGCATTTTGGTTTCCAAAAGCATTTCCGAAAAACTCAGCAGACCCATCCGAAGCCTGATGGAAAAATGTGGAGAGGTATCGAAAGGAGATTATACAGTCCGTTTTGATAAGGCCAATATATGGGAATTTGAGGTATTGGGGAATGCCATCCGGAATATGCTGCGCAACATTATGGAGCTGAACGAACAGATGGTACAGGAAGAAAAAAGAGCCTCAACACAGAAATTGGAGGCATTGCAACATCAGATCAATCCGCATTTTATCAATAACGTACTGCAGGCCATCAAGGCCTTAGCCCTGGAAAAGAAAACCGTCGATATTGCCGAAATTACAACCTATTTGGGAAAGATCATGGCTTATTCGGTTTACCGCCCTCATGAGGATGTCAGCCTGGAAGAAGAGTTGGAGCATTTGGAGAACTATCTGCATGTACAGAATATTCGCTTTAATCAGAAAATTATTTTTGACGTGGAATGTGAACCGAACTTAAGAAAGCTGCGTATTCCCAAGCTGACCCTGCAGCCCCTGGTGGAAAATGCGGTGGAGCACGGGAGAGGCGCGGAGGAGTATCTGATGATTGCTATTCATGCCCAGACAGAGGAGGGGGAAGCCTGTATTCTGATCCATGACAACGGGAAGGGCATAAAAGAGCGGAAACTGCAGGAGATTAAGGAAAAGCTGGAAGGGGGCAAGGCGGACATGCAGGAAAAAAGCATAGGGATACTTAATGTGCACGAGCGGCTTTCCAAAAAATTCGGAAAGCCTTACGGGCTCAGTATACGGTCCAGGGAACAAAGGGGAACAAGCATTGTCGTGCATTTGCCCCTACCCGGTTAAAACAGTGTAAAGGCTTGGTTAAGGTGGAGAATATGCAGAGTAAAATCAAAGTGATGCTGGCGGACGATGAAGAAATGGCGCTGAATATGTTAAAGAATATCATTCCCTGGGAGGATTTGCGACTTAAGCCGGCAGGCACCGCAAGGGACGGCTTAGAAATGCTGCACTTGCTTGAAAAAACGGAAGCGGATATCATCATTACGGACATTCGTATGCCGAATATGGACGGGTTGGAAATGGTGAGAAGAATCAAAGCGGACAAGCCGGATATCAAAATCATTTTAAGCAGCGCTTTTGCCGATTTTGCCTTTGTCAAGGAGGGGCTTAAACTGGGCTGCAGCGACTACTTGCTAAAGCCGGTTGACGAGAAGGAGCTGCTTAAGGCCTTGCATAAGGTGATCGGCGAGATTGAAGGGGAAAAGGATGAAAAGAAACGCCTGGAGCACAGCAAGAAGCGACTGTTTTTCATGGATTTATACAAATATATGTGTACGGGTAAGTTGACGGAGGGAGAGGAAGAAGAATCGGCGTACGCTTCTTTTCTGCAAAAGGACTATATTGTGCTTTATATCCATAAGGATTATGCGGATTTTGAGGAGTATCTCCATACAACGAGCATAGAAATGTTCAAAGAGGATTTTGTGGAGGCGGTCTTGGGAGAGATTGTGCAAAGCCGGATCGGTCGGGATTATGTTTTCTTTGATTATGATGAAGAAGGCTGGATTATGATACTGAAAAACTGCAGTCATGAGGACATGCCGGACATCTGTGCCCGGATTTCGGCACAGTTGCGGGAAAAGCTGCAGTTGCCGGTTCATCAGTATTTCAGCATGGTGGGGAATACAAGGGAAGATTTACCCCTTTGTTTTCGCCAGGTGAAGAGAATGCAGAAATATTCCTTTTCTTTTGCAGAACAGGAATACCTGGGCTACAATTATAACTGTGACGGGGAAAAGCTGGAGAAAATTCGGGATCTGGATCGCAGCCGTCAAGTACAAAGCGATGCCCTGTCCCCCGCATATTCCAAAACGGTGGAAAAGAGCCTTGCCTATATTCGAAGTCATTATAAGCAGAATCTTTCTCTGGAAGAAATCTGTTCCCATGTGGCAGTCAGCAAAAATTACTTTTGTTATCTGTTCAAAAGAGAAGTGGGGGTCAGTTTGTGGAATTATCTGACCAAAGTTCGCCTCGAGCAGGCGAAAAAGCTGCTGGAAGAATC
>JBGZHY010000094.1:0-18483 GCA_041848045.1 Lachnospiraceae bacterium | reverse complement strand
CGATTAAAAAGAAAGAAAATATCATTATTTTCAACGGTTGGGTGATTGGAAAAGATGCAAATTCCGAAGTGCGTTACCGTGTGACGGACGAACAGGGGCAGGAATGGGATGCCAAGATTATACCGGTGCGGCGGGATGATGTATGCGAGCATTATTTCGGTACGATTGCGGACAAGGATTTCGGTTATGATATTTCTTTTCCCTACGAGGAGGGAAAGGTTTACTTTATCGAAATACGGGTGGACGGGAAAGTCAAACGCATCAAGGTGGATGAAGATTTTATCCAAAAGAAAATGAGCCTGTCCAAGAAGCGGATGGAGCGGATTCTGGCGATGTTCAATCGCAAAAGCATCGCGGAGGGATTTGATTACCTGCGCAATAACGGTCTTGCCTCCCTGCTGAAAAAAATCAAATATAAGATTTACAATATTGAGAGCAAGTACGAGTATTCCGAGTGGTATGAGCTGACCAAGCCCGGAAAAGGAGAGCTGGAGAAGCAGGCGGCGGAAAAATTTGCCTATATGCCTTTGTTTTCCATTGTCATACCGGTTTTTGAAACGCCGCAGCGCTATTTGGAGGACTTATTGGCCTCTATACAGGCACAGACCTACGGGCATTTTGAGCTTTGCATAGCGGACGGCAGCAGAGAGGGCAAAAATACGGAGCACATTCTTTCGGCCTATGCCCAAAAGGACAAGCGTATTCGTTACCGGATACTGGGGGAGAATAAAGGCATAGCGGAGAATACCAACGCCGCTCTGGAAATGGCGGAGGGCGATTTTATCGTTCTCTGCGATCATGACGATGTGCTGCCGCCTCATGCTTTATATGAATGTGCCAAAGCCCTCAACGCTTATCCGGACTGTGATTGCCTGTACTCGGATGAGGATAAGATGGACATGGAAACGGATGAACTTTACGAGCCGCATTTTAAGCCGGATTTTAATATTGACCTGCTGCGCAGCGTTAATTATATCTGCCATTTGTTTGTGGTGAGAAAAAGTCTGGTGGATGCTTACGGAGGCTTTCGCGGGGAATTTGACGGCGCTCAGGATTACGATTTTATTTTTCGTATGACGGAGCAGGCAAGGAGGATTGTGCATATACCGAAGGTTTTGTACCATTGGCGCTGTCACATGAAGTCCACCGCCATCAATCCCGAAAGTAAGCTTTATGCCTATGAGGCGGGGATGCGGGCAATTCGGGCGCATTATGAAAGGGTTCTGCCGGATATGCAGCCGAAAGCCGTGGAAAAGGGCGCCTATTACGGTATCTACCACAGTATTTTCGAGCCGAAGGACGCTTTGATTTCCGTGATTATTCCCAATAAGGACCACAGTCGGGATTTGGATTTGGCAATACGCTCCATCTATGAAAAAGGCTCTTACCGGAATATGGAATTTATTGTTGTGGAGAACAATTCCGTTTTGGAGGAAACGTGGGCGTATTATGAGAAGATACAAAAGGAGTTTGCCAATGTGCGGGTGGTGCGCTGGGAGAGGGAGTTTAATTATTCCGCCATCAATAATTTCGGCGTACGGTACGCAAAGGGAGAGTATCTGCTGTTTCTGAACAATGATATTTCCCTGATTGAACCGGATTCCGTCAAGGAAATGCTTTCTTATGTACAGCGGGAAGACGTAGGGGCATGCGGAGCAAGGCTTTTGTATGAGGATGATACGATACAGCATGCCGGAGTGGTGGTCGGTTTCGGCGGTATTGCGGGGCATACCTTTATCGGCTTGGAAAAGGAACGCATTTCATACTTTAACAGGGCGTTGGTCACCCAGAATTATTCTGCCGTAACGGCTGCCTGTATGCTGTCCAAGAAGTCGGTCTTTGAGGCCGTGGGCGGATTTAGCGAGGAATTGGCGGTGGCGTTTAACGACATTGATTACTGTATGAAGGTGAGAGCCTTGGGCAAATTGATTGTGTACAATCCTTATGCCTGCTTTTACCATTATGAATCAAAATCCAGGGGCCTGGAGGATACGCCGGAGAAAATCGAGCGCTTCAATCGGGAGATTGCCACCTTCATCAAGAAATGGCCGGAGATTATTCAACAGGGCGACCCTTATTACAACCCGAATTTGACCCTGCGTAAATCCGATTTTTCCCTGCGGGATTTGTCCAAGGAAAAAATCGGCGAGCCGTACAAAATAAAGCATATTGAGAAATATATGTAGGAAGCGGGCGGATATGGAAGTAACGATTGTGATACCGAATTACAACGGTTTACGATTTCTGAAAGATTGTCTTAAATCCCTTGCGAATCAGAGTTATACAGGCTATAAACTATTGGTAGTCGATAACGGTTCTACGGACGGTTCCAAGGAGTGGCTCAGGCAGGAGGCCGTGCCTTTTATTGACTTGGATGAAAATCTGGGCTTTGCGGGGGGCTGCAATGCGGCACTGCGGCAAGTGGATACGGAGTTTGTGATTTTGCTCAACAATGACACGGAGGTATTTCCCGATTATGTGGAGCAGCTGCTGCGCTCCATTCAAGTTTCGGAGCGTATTTTTGCGGTCAGTCCGCTGATGATCAATGCAAAGCAAAAAGATTTGGTGGACGATGCCGGCGACGGACTTTGCCTGCTTGGCTGGGCGTATCAAATCGGCGTGGGAGAGAATATTGCGGCATACACAAAAAGACGTGCCGTTTTTTCGGCCTGTGCGGGAGCCGCCATTTACCGGATGCGCATCTTGCGGGAAATCGGTTTTTTTGATGAAATGCATTTTGCTTATTTGGAAGACATTGACTTGGGTTTTCGCGCAAGGCTTGCCGGTTATGAAAACATATACGAGCCTGCGGCAAAGGTGTATCACCTGGGCAGCGCCACCAGCGGCTCCAAGTACAACCCTTTCAAGGTGAAGCTGGCAGCCCGCAACAATATATATTTGCATTATAAGAATCAAAGTAATATAATGCTAATAATCAATTTTGTCCCTCTTTTGCTGGGTGTGCTGATAAAGCTCGGTTTTTTCTTCGGAGAAGGCTTTGGCGAGGCCTATGCGGCAGGTTTGGAGGAGGGGCTTCGCACTGCGCATAAGTGCAGACGCGCGGATTTTCAAAAAGCAGGCCGGAAGAGATTGCTTGACTTGGAAATACAGATGCTGAAAGGCTGCTTTGACTATGTCGGGCATTTTATCAAGAGAAGATGGAATAAGTAACGAGGGGTATGATGATTAAAAGCAATCAGAAGCAGTTAAACGGAACCCATGTACTTTTGGACTTACTGATCATCAGCGGCAGTTACCTGCTGTCCTGGTTTATCATGTTCGGGAACAATAATCGGGCGGCTCTGACGGCGGAGCTTTATTTTCTGGCTTTGGTTCCGATTGTTCCGTTGTATCTGCTCTTGTATGCCGTCTTCGGTCTGTATGCGCCAAAGCGCGTATCGGGAAGACGGGAAGAGTTTGCCAATATTATTAAAGCCAATTCCGTAGGTGTTCTGATTTTTACCCTGATTCTGTTTATGGGTTCCAAGAACTACTATATGTATCATTTTTCCAGAAGACTGGTGTTTTTGTTTTACGTTCTGAACATCATTCTGACGGCATTGGAGAGAATTGCTATCCGCTATACCCTGCGGCTGATGCGCAGCAAGGGCTACAACCAGAAGCATATTCTTCTGGTGGGCTATTCCAGAGCGGCGGAAAGCTATATTGACAGAGTTTTGGCAAATCCGGAATGGGGCTATAATGTCAGGGGTATTTTGGACGATTCTCACGAAAGAGGATTTGACTATAAGGGAGTTAAGGTTATCGGCAGCACGGATAATCTGGAATTGATTCTGGAAATGAATGTGCTGGATGAGATTGCGGTTACCCTCAGTATTAAAGAGTATGAAAATCTGGAGAAGATTGTCAACAACTGTGAGAAATCCGGCGTACATACCAAGTTTATACCGGATTATAACCACATGATACCGACCATTCCCCATATTGAAGATTTACAGGGGCTGCCGGTTATCAATATCCGATATGTGCCGTTGACCAGCCTGCATAAGGCAATGATCAAGCGGGTGGTGGATATTTTCGGTTCTTTGGTAGGCATTCTTATTTTTTCGCCGGTCATGCTTTTGGTTGCCCTTTTGGTGAAATGCAGCAGCAAGGGACCGGTTATTTTTGCCCAGGAGCGGGTGGGATTGCACAATAAGCCTTTTAAGATGTATAAGTTTCGCTCCATGGCAGTGCAAAGCAGCAGCAAGGAAGTGAAGGCATGGACGGTAAAGGATGATCCGAGGGTAACGCCGATCGGAAAATTCATCAGGAAGACCAGTCTGGACGAATTGCCGCAGTTTTTCAATATCTTCATGGGGGATATGAGTCTGGTGGGACCAAGACCGGAGCGGCCTTTTTATGTGGAAAAGTTTCGGGACGAGATTCCGCATTATATGATTAAGCATCAGGTCAGGCCGGGGCTGACAGGCTGGGCGCAGGTCAACGGATACCGAGGGGATACGAGTATACAAAAGCGCATAGATCATGACCTTTACTACATTGAGAACTGGAGTATCGGTTTTGATTTTAAGATTATGTTTTTAACGGTGTTTAAAGGGTTTATCAACAAGAATGCATACTAAGGATGCAGTGCAAGTGGAGAATGATGAAAAGTAACAGAAATGCGGGGATGAGAAATGAGGGGCCGAGCCTGCGGGATATGCGCAGGGAAGCAAACAGAAGAAAAAAGCGCAGGATAATCGGCTTCATTGTCTGTGAAATACTGGCTTTGTGTCTGATATTCGGTTACGCTTATTTTTTGCGTAAATATGCGCAGATACAGCGTTATACCTATGCGGCGGAGAATGTGGAGAATCACGACATTTCCGTGGAAAATATCAAGAAAATGGAGGGATATTGGAATATAGCCGTTTTTGGTGTGGATTCCCGAAATTCTTCCGTAGGCAAGGGCAATAATTCCGACGTGATTATGATTGTCAGTGTCAATCAGGGGACCGGCGACATTAAGATTGTTTCGGTTTACCGAGATACCTATCTGGATACGGGCAACGGCAAATATGCCAAAATCAACAATGCCTATGCGGTGGGAGGACCGGAGCAGGCGGTCAAGGCCCTGAACAAGAATCTGGATTTGAATATTACGGATTATATCACCTTTAACTGGAAAGCGGTCGCTACGGCCATCAACCTTTTAGGGGGTGTGGATATTGAAATCACACCGGCGGAGTTTAAATACATTAACGGCTATATCACCAGTACGGTAAAGGGTACGGATATCGGCTCCGTACAGTTAAAGTCGGCGGGCATGCAGCATTTGGACGGCATCCAGGCGGTGGCTTATGCAAGACTGCGCTATATGGACTCGGATTTTGAGCGTACCGCCAGACAAAGAAGGGTTTTGGAGCAGGCATTTGAAAAGGCGAAGAAAGCGGATCCTCGCCTTTTGATAGGCGTTATGGACGAGGTTTTGCCGATGGTGGCGACCAATCTGACCTGGGAAGACGGTCTGGAGGTGATCGGCAGCATCGCCAGATATAACCTGAAGGATACAGGCGGTTTCCCGACTACCATGGGAGATTCCGACATGGGAGCAAGGGGCTGGAATGTCATTCCGAAAACCTTGGAATCCAATGTACTTGAGCTGCATACCTTTCTGTTTGGAAATGAGGACTATGTGGTCAGCAATACCGTGAAAAAAATCAGTGAAAAGATTGCGGCGGATGCGGGCAAAAAGGTCAGCGGAACAGGCAAGAGCACGGAAAGTACGGAGAAGAAGTCCACAAATGCGGAAACGGATTCCGATGACAGTACCAAGATCAGTGCAAAGACGACGGAGCCGGAAACGGATATATACGGCGACACGCTTAAAACAAGTACAAAATCGAGCAGTTCCACAGAAGTGAGTATTGTGGACGGGCCGAGTGTGGACAGCAGTAAGACTTCGGAAAGCTCTACGAAGAAAGAAAGCACAACGGCGGAGGAAAGCACGGAGCCGGAAGAGGGACCGGGAGCACCGGAAAGCACAAAGGCAAGTACGGCGGAAAGCACAAAAGCCACTACCGTGCCCGCCCCTGTCACAACGGGGGATACTTCCATGGGAGGAGCGATTGTGGCGCCGAATAAGCCGGAAAGCACAACTATAGAAAGTATGGCACCATAGAAGAAAAGGTGCAGGGGTCAAAGAAGAAGTTTTGATGTCTGCACCTTTTTCTATTTCGGGAAAGAGGAGGATTTGAGATGTTCAGAGAGATGCGCCGTAAAAAGCAGGCATTGTCCGTGAAGGACTGCATCCGCATTTTGCAGAATGAAAGACGGGGAGTATTGGCGGTTTTGGGGGATGAGGGCTATCCCTACGCTGTGCCGGTCAATTTTTACTATGATACGGAGGAGGAAAAGATTTATTTGCACTGTGCCAAAGAGGGGCATAAGATAGATGCCGTAAAAGCTTGTGAGAAGGTATGCTTCACCGTATGGGACAAGGGCGTTTTAAAAGACGGGGACTGGGCATATTACGTGCAGAGCGTGGTGGTTTTCGGCAAAGCCAAGCTGTTGGATGACGAGGAGAAGTCCTATGAGAAAGTAAGAAAATTGGGGTTAAAATACTATCCGACCCTACAAGATGTAGAGGATGAGATGAAAAAGGCCTTCAGCAGGGTACAGGTGGTGGAGATTCATATTATGGATATGAAAGGCAAGCTGGTGCACGAAAGATAGTCTGTTTTCATCGTTTTATGATATTTTCGACACATTTTCATCACAAAAGCTTGTTAGGATGAAAACACCAACAAGGAGAGGAGAAAGAAGATGGATAGAGAGTTTGAAAATCTTGATGATATATATAACAAGGCGGAGCAGGAGAAACAGATAAGTGATGAAGGGCTGCAAGCCGCAGATACAGAGCTTGTGGCATCCGCAGACGGTGAAGAAGCGCTAGAGCGGTATGCAGAGAATGAGGCCAAAGGAGAGCAGGAAGAGGCGGAAGTTTCGAGCGTACAGGCAGAAACGGAAGCCGGGGCAAAGCAGGCGGAAGAAATCGGACAGGAGCAGCCTTTTGTACGGGAAGGAGAAGAAGGCGGCAGTCCGGAAAGCATATATGATACCGGGCGGCATACGGGCAGAAGAGGAAAGGGCAGAAAAAAGCCGAGTCTGGCAAAGCGCATTGCCGGTATTACGGCTGCAGCGGCTTTATTCGGGGTGGTGGCAGGCGGCGTCATGGTAGGAACCTGGAATTTGTTCGGTGCCAAGCACAGTGCTTCGGCAGTTTTGATTGGGAAGCGGAATGCGGAAATTGCCAGAGTAGATACGGCGGTGCAAAGCGGCGAGAGTGTCGGAAATGCCATCGGTGATGTTTCGGAAATCGTGGCAAAGGCGATGCCTTCCGTGGTTGCCATCAATACGACCAGTGAGATATCCGCTTATACATGGTTTGGCAGAAGCCAAAGCTATGAATCTTCCAGCAGCGGTTCAGGCATTATCATAGGAACCAATGCAGAGGAGCTTTTGCTGGTGACCAATAACCATGTGGTGGAAAATACCAGCGAGTTGAGCGTGGTATTTATCGACGGTACGGAAGCGAAGGCAAGCGTGAAGGGCGGTGACAGCGCAACGGACATTGCGGTGATTTCCGTTAAGCTTGCGGATTTGACGGAAGAAACCAAGAATGCGATAGAAGTGGCGACTCTTGGGGACAGTGACAGCCTGAAAGTGGGAGAAGGCGTGGTTGCCATCGGCAATGCCTTGGGTTACGGGCAGTCCGTAACAGTGGGTTACATCAGTGCCTTGAACAGAGAATTGGAGATTGACGGCATCAGCAGAAAGCTTTTGCAGACGGATGCAGCCATCAATCCGGGTAATTCGGGCGGCGCTCTCGTCAATGCCCGGGGCGAGTTGATTGCCATCAATTCGGCAAAGTTTTCTTCTACCTCTGTGGAGGGCATGGGCTATGCGATACCCATCAATGAGGTACAGGATTTGATTGCGGGCTTATCCCAAAGAGAGAGCAGGGATGTCGTAGCGGAAGAACAAAGGGGCTATCTGGGCATCCAGGGGCAGACCATAAGCGCACAGATGGCGCAGGACTATGACATGCCGCAGGGAACCTATATATACAGAATTGTGGAGGGCGGCGCGGCAGCCTCTTCGGATTTGCAGGAAAAGGATATTATTACAGGCATTGACGGACAAAGCATTACAAGTATGCAGGATTTGAAGCTGGCTCTGAGCTATTATAAAGCCGGGGAGCAGGTAAGTCTGCAGGTACAAAGACTGGAGGGCTCCGAATTTCAGGAGCTGACGATTCAGGTGACGCTGCGTTCTATGGAATAGCCTTTTATATAGATGAAACCAAAGGAGCTCCTATGCAGAGGATATGAAGTGTCTGCATAGGAACTTTTGTTATTTTTATGATTTTTTTACTTTACTATGGCTTTAATGTGGTTTAAACTATGGGATAACAAAGAGGCGGTTTGCACTTGTTTAATGCGTTTGCATTCACGGAAGGTAAATATGAATAATATAGATAAAAAAGATATAGAGAAGCAGGAGGAAGCAAAAAAGGACGAACAATATACTACACAGACAGATACAAGACTGAAAATCTGCTATGTTTGCCACAGTACGGAAGAGAAGGTAGGCAAGCTGATCAACATGCCGGGGAATATGGAGGTGTGTTCGCACTGTCTGCAGAAGGCATTTGACAATATCGGAAATTTCGATCAGGAGAAATTGGACGCTTTGCGCAATATGTCCGGTTTTCCTTTTGCCAATATGGATTTTTCCAATATGAATTTGACCATGGCGCCCTCCTATTCCGGCGCTCCGGCAAAGGACGCGGGAGAGAAGCAGGAGGCCGGTGAGGACAAGCCGGCGCTCAGTATGGAGGATGTACCGCCGCCTCATCGCCTGAAAATGATGTTGGACGAATACGTCATCGGGCAGGATAAGGCAAAGAAAATTATCTCCGTAGCGGTTTATAACCATTACAAAAGGGTGTTTCTGGAGCACGGGCAAAACAAGGACCTGGCGCGGGTTGAGAAATCCAATATCCTGATGCTGGGACCTACCGGTTCGGGAAAGACTTATTTGGTAAAGACCTTATCCAATATTCTGAAGGTGCCTTTGGCGATTGCGGACGCCACCAGCCTGACGGAAGCAGGCTATATAGGCGATGATATTGAGAGTGTGCTGTCCAAGCTGTTGACTGCGGCAGGCGGAGATGTGAAGCGGGCGGAGTCCGGCATAGTTTTCATCGACGAGATTGATAAGATTGCCAAGAAGGCAAACACCAAAAGCAGAGATGTCAGCGGAGAAAGCGTGCAGCAGGAGCTCTTGAAAATGTTGGAGGGCAGCAGGGTGGACGTGCCTGTCGGAGGCAATCAGAAGAATGCGCTTACCCCCATGACCAGCATTAACACGGACAATATTCTCTTTATTTGCGGTGGAGCTTTCCCGGATTTGGAAAATATCATCAAGGAGCGCCTGAGCAGTAAAAGCAGTATAGGTTTTAACTCCACGCTGAAGGATGAGATCAGTCGGGATACGGATTTGTTTGCCAAAGCGGATATGGAAGATATCCGCAGCTTCGGTATGATACCGGAGTTTTTGGGACGTCTGCCGATTATGGTAAGCTTGAGCAAGCTGGACAAAGAAGCGTTGGTCAAGGTGCTCAAGGAGCCGAAGAATGCGATTTTAAAGCAATATACCAGACTCTTGGAGTTGGATGAGGTGGATTTGATTTTTGAAGATGAAGCCTTGGAGCTGATTGCGGAGAAAGCTTTGGAAAAGGGAACGGGCGCCAGAGCGCTGCGCTCCATTATTGAAGAATTTATGTTGGATATTATGTATGAGATACCCAAGGACAACAATATCGGGCGGGTAAGGATTACAAAGGCATATATCGAGGGGAAAGGGGCTCCGGAAATCGAATTCAGGAGTATGTAATGAAGTATATTGCATTGATTATTTTTTCCGCCTTGCTGGATATCTTTTGCAAGGACAGGATTGAGCGGGACTATGAGAGGATAAAGCAAAGACACGAAAGGAGCAGATGGAGCAGGTACGTGCGGCTGCACAGAGTACACAATGCGGGGTTTTCCTTCGGAAAATTACAAAAATACCAAAATTTGGTAAAGTTTTTGCCCAGTGCGGTAAGCGCCTACGTTGCTTTTTTGTTTCTGCGTCTTTTGGTAAAGGGCGGGGAGGCTGTCAAGCTGCTTTCCCTGGCCTTGGTTTTGGGCGGCGCCCTCAGCAATATACGGGACAGGTTCCACTATCATTATGTTATTGATTATATCAGTCTTAATTTTGCCAAAATCAAAAATATTGTATTTAATTTAGGCGACATTTATATTATGATAGGAAGTATATTGTATGCATTAGGAGGGATTTTTTTTGGACGGCAGTGATATAGCAGGCTTATCGTTTTTGGTACTGTGCATTATGATGTCTGCTTTTTTTTCATCGGCGGAAACGGCTTTAATGACCATCAGCCATATCAGGTTGAGAACCCTTGCGCAAAGCGGGAAACGCTCGGCGCTTATTTTGCTGAAAATATTGGACAATAAGGACAAGATGCTTTCCGCCATTCTCATCGGCAATAATATTGTCAATATCTCCGCTTCGGCTCTGGCCACGACCTTGAGTCTGAAGCTGTGGGGGGATTATGCCGTCAGTTTGGTGACGGGGGGCTTGACTCTGCTGATTTTGATTTTCGGAGAAATCAGCCCCAAGACTCTGGCAAGCCGTTATGCGGAAAACCTGGCTTTAGCTTATGCCAAGCCCATATATGTTTTAATTTTTGTTCTGACGCCGGTGATTTTTTTGGTCAATTCCGTGTCAGGTCTTGTCTTGCGTATCTTCGGTGCCCACAGAAATGAGGGCAAAGAGCACTTGACCCAGGAAGAGCTGCGAACCATTGTGGATGTGAGCCACGAGGAGGGGATTCTGGAAAATGAAGAGCGCAAAATGATTAACAATGTTTTTGATTTCGGTGAAACCATTGTGCGGGATTTGATGATACCCCGCATCGACATGGTGACCATAGACGTACATGCCGGTTTTGACGAGCTGATAGAGCTGTACAGGGCGGAGCAGTATACCAGGATTCCGGTATACGAGGACAGCACGGATAATATCATCGGCATCATCAACGTGAAGGATCTGTTGTTAAGTGACAGCAAGGAAAATTTTAATCTGCGGAATATTCTGCGGGAGCCTTTGTTTACCTACGAACAAAAGAATGTGACGGGGCTGCTTTTGGAGATGAAGAAGCATTTCCATAATATGGCAATCGTTTTGGATGAATACGGTATGGCGGCGGGATTGCTGACCATGGAGGATATTCTGGAAGAGATTTTCGGCGAAATACGGGACGAGTATGACAGGGATGAGGAGGAAAGCATCAAGAAGGTCGGGGACAGGCTGTACAGTGTTGACGCTTCTATGAAGCTGGATGATGTGAATGAGTATCTGGCTTTGGATCTGCAGTCCGAGGAATATGAAAGCATCGGCGGCCTGGTGATTGAGAAGCTGGGGC
This sequence comes from Lachnospiraceae bacterium, assembly GCA_041848045.1. Classification (GTDB taxonomy): domain Bacteria; phylum Bacillota; class Clostridia; order Lachnospirales; family Lachnospiraceae; genus CAKAHY01. The sequence continues at coordinate 6,986 of JBGZHY010000094.1, read as the reverse complement.
ACCTGCCGAAAGAAAGGGAAGAAATCGAGATAGAGGGCATTCGCATCAAGGTGGAGAAGATGGACAAAAATCGTATGGAGCGGCTGCTCTTGTATCTGTAATTGTTGCGATTTAAGCCTGTATATGATATACTTTTTTAGACTTTACATCGGGGCGGGAAGTTTTATGGAGTGCTGCACTTGGTAAGACGGAAGGCCGGGGGTATAGAAAGGAGATATTTTATGAAGCACGTGAAGACATTAAATGAAAAGACGCTGAAGGAAAGCTTAAAGCGCGGCGGCTGCGGCGAATGTCAAACATCTTGCCAGTCCGCCTGCAAGACATCTTGCACAGTGGGCAATCAGGGTTGTGAGAATCCTGAAAGATAAAATAAGCATAGCAAAGACCCCTACTTTCATTTCGAGGGTAGGGGTCATTGTGTTGTCTGATAGAAAGAGGAAAAGAAAGCTTGATTCATCAATATATTAACAACGGATACCATATTGTACTTGATGTCAATTCCGGCTCGGTGCATGTAACGGATGCACCTTTGTATGCGGCGATTGCGGCGGCAGAACCGGAGATGGGAGAACTGGAAAAACCGGAGCCCCTTACACAAAGGGCAAAGGAGGCGGCAGCCAAAGCCTTGGCGGAGCTTGGATATGACAGTGAGCAGACGGCGGAATGTCTGGCGGAGATGCAGGAGCTGATTGATATGGAGGCTCTGTTTACCAAGGACAGCTACGAGGAATACATACAGGATTTTAAGAACAGAAAAACCGTGGTAAAGGCGCTTTGCCTGCATATTGCCCACGACTGTAACCTGGCCTGCAAATACTGCTTTGCGGAGGAGGGAGAGTATCACGGACGCCGTGCCCTGATGAGTGCGGAGGTGGGTAAGAAAGCCATTGATTTTTTGATTGCCCATTCGGAAAAGCGCAGAAATCTGGAAGTGGATTTTTTCGGCGGCGAGCCGCTGATGAACTGGAATGTGGTCAAGGAAATCGTAGCTTACGGCAGAAGCAAGGAGGCGGAATTTGACAAGAAATTTCGTTTTACCCTGACTACAAACGGCATGCTGTTGAACGATGAAATTATGGATTTTGCCAATCGGGAGATGAGCAATGTGGTGCTTTCCTTGGACGGCAGAAAGGAAGTCAATGACAGTATGCGGCCTACCCGAGGCGGGAAGGGCAGCTATGATGTGATTGTGCCGAAATTCAAGAAGTTTGCCGAGCAGCGGGAAGGAAAGAAGGATTATTACATCCGCGGAACCTTCACCAGGAACAATCTGGAATTTTCCAAGGATGTGCTGCATTTTGCGGATTTGGGCTTTAAACAGACCTCCGTGGAGCCGGTGGTGGGGGATGAAAATGAAAGCTATGCCATACGGTGGGAGGACTTAGCGCTTGTCAAGGAAGAGTATGACAAATTGGCGGTGGAATATGTCAAAAGAAAAAAAGAGGGGAGAGGCTTTAACTTCTTTCATTTCAATATTGACTTAAAGCAGGGGCCTTGCGTGGCAAAACGTTTGTCCGGCTGCGGATCCGGAACGGAATATCTGGCAGTAACTCCTTGGGGAGATTTTTATCCCTGCCACCAGTTTGTAGGCAAGGAGGAATATTTGCTGGGCAATGTGGATACGGGTATTGTCAGACAGGATATTTGCGATGATTTTAAGCTTTGCAATGTATATGCCAAGCCGAAATGCAGGGAATGCTTCGCGCGTTTTTATTGCAGCGGCGGCTGTGCGGCAAATTCCTATAATTTCCATAAGGACATTACCGAGGTGTATGATATCGGCTGTGAGCTGCAAAAAAAGCGCATCGAATGTGCCATTATGATTAAGGCGGCGCTGGCAGACGAAGAATAAAGGAGAAGATGAGGATGAAAAATACGAAAACAGAGGGGGCTTTGCGTCTGGTACTCGCACTGGCGGCGTGCATACTTTGTGCCTGGCTGGCGTATACCAATATGCACCGCATCAAGCTGGGGCTGGATTTGGCGGGAGGCGTCAGCATCACCTACCAAAGCGTGGAGGAAAGCCCGAGCGACGAGGAAATGACGGATACCATCCGGAAGCTGGAGCAAAGAGTGCATACCTATTCGACGGAGGCGGAGGTGTACAGAGAGGGGACCAACCGCATCAACATTGATATTCCGGGGGTTAATGATGCCAATGCCATTTTGGAGGAGCTGGGCAGACCGGGCTCCTTATATTTCCAGGATATGGAGGGAAATGTACTCTTAAGCGGCAGCCAGGTGGCAAATGCCAAGGGAGCTATCCGTACGGATGCTTCCGGCAATAACGCCTACGTGGTGGAGTTGACCTTTACGCCGGAGGGAGCGCAGATTTTTGCGGAGGCTACGGCTGCCAATGTGGGAAAGCAAATGCCGATTGTGTATGACGGCAAGATTATTTCCGCCCCGGTGGTGAATACAGCCATTACGGGGGGAGAAGCGGAAATCAGTGGAATGAGCAGCTTTGAAGCGGCGGAAAACCTCGCCTCTTTTATTCGCATCGGCTCTCTGTCCCTGGAGTTGCAGGAGCTGCGCAGTAATGTGGTAGGGGCGAAATTGGGACAGGATGCCATTGCAGGCAGCTTAAAGGCGGGTATGTTCGGCTTCCTGATTCTGGCGGCTTTTATGGTGGCGGTATACTTATTGCCGGGCGTGGCAAGCGTGGTGGCGCTGGGGCTGTATGTAGGATTGATGATCTGTCTTTTGGCGGCTTTTAACAATGAGATTACGCTGACCTTGCCGGGTATTGCGGGTATCATTTTGTCCGTAGGTATGGCGGTGGATGCCAATGTCATTATTTTCTCGCGAATCAAAGAAGAAATTGCTCTGGAAAAAAGTGTGGAAACAGCGGTGAAGCTGGGATTTCAGAAGGCGCTGTCGGCGATTGTGGACGGCAATATCACAACCTTGCTGGCGGCGGCGGTTCTGTACTTCAAAGGCTCCGGAACGGTAAGAGGCTTTGCGGCGACCCTGGCTCTGGGTATCGTGCTTTCGATGTTTACCGCCTTGTTCGTCACCAGGTTCATCATCAAAGGTTTTCTGGCGCTGGGGCTGAAGGAAGCGAAATGGTACGGTTATAAAATCTCCGAAAAAACCATCAATTTTATCGGCAAAAGAAAATATTTCTTTGCCGCTTCCCTGTTTGCCATCGTTCTCGGCGCAGTTGCCATGGGCGTCAATAAAACAAGCATCGGCGATATATTTAACTACGGTATTGATTTTAAGGGAGGAACCTCCACGAATGTGACCTTTAATGAGGATATGAGTCTGGAGGATATTTCCAGGAACGTCAAGCCTCTTGTAGACAGCATCACTAAAGATGCGGGAACCCAGACCCAGAAGGTAGAGGGAACCACCCAGGTCATTATTAAAACAAGAACCTTAAGCAGAGAAGAGAGAGAGGCCTTAAACACGGCTTTGGTAGAAAAGTTCGGTGTGGATGCGGAAAAAATTACGGCAGAGAGTATTTCGGCGGTAGTCAGTACGGAGATGCGCAATGACGCCATTATCGCCACATCTTTGGCAACCGTGCTGATGCTGATTTATATATGGTTCCGTTTTAAGGATTTGAAGATGGCAAGCGCCTCCGTTCTTGCCCTGGTGCATGACGTGCTGGTGGTGGTGGCTTTATATGCCCTGCTGCGTTGGAGCGTAGGATCTACCTTTATTGCCTGCATGCTGACCATTGTCGGCTACTCCATCAATGCGACCATTGTTATTTTTGACAGAATGCGTGAGAATAAAGAGGAGGGCGGCAAGCGCCTGGACATGGAAGAATTGGTTAATATCAGTGTAAGTCAGACCCTGGGCAGAAGTATTCATTCCGGTCTGACCACCTTTATCATGGTTTTGGTGCTGTATGTCATGGGTGTTTCCTCCATACGGGAATTTGCGCTGCCGCTGATGGCAGGTATCCTTGTGGGAACATACTCCTCCGTATGCCTGGCAGGGGCATTGTGGTACAGCTTCAACAAATTCGGAGCGAAGGAAAAATAGGATGGCTTATACAATCGTTGCAACGGAGGGAAATGCCAAGTCGGCGGATTTTGATACGGTGCACGGCAGGGTTCGGACGCCGGTATTTATGAACGTAGGGACGGTGGCGGCAATCAAGGGCGCCGTATCCACGGATGATTTACAGCAAATCGGAACCCAGGTACAGCTGTCCAATACCTATCATCTGCATGTGCGCACAGGCGACAGACTGATTAAGGAATTGGGCGGACTTCATCGCTTTATGCATTGGGACAAACCGATTTTGACGGATTCCGGCGGATTTCAGGTATTTTCTCTGTCCAATTTACGAAAAATTAAAGAAGAGGGCGTGTATTTTCAATCCCATATTGACGGGCGCAAGATTTTCATGGGGCCGGAGGAGAGTATGCAGATCCAATCGAATCTGGGCTCTACCATTGCCATGGCCTTTGATGAATGTCCGCCCGCTCTTGCGGACAGGGATTATATTCGGCGTTCCGTGGAAAGAACCGATCGCTGGCTGCTGCGCTGCAGGGAGAAGCTGCGGCATTTGAATACTTTGGAGGATACGATTAACCCTTCCCAGCTTTTGTTCGGCATTAACCAGGGAGGCATCTTTGAGGATGTACGTATAGAACATGCCAAAAGCATCGGCGCGCTGCATTTGGACGGCTATGCCGTCGGCGGTTTGGCGGTGGGAGAAAGCCATGAGCAGATGTACCGTATTTTGGATGTGACGGTGCCCCATCTGCCGAAAGACAAACCTACTTATTTGATGGGGGTCGGTACGCCTGCCAATATTTTGGAAGCGGTGGAGCGAGGGGTCGATTTCTTCGACTGCGTATATCCCAGCAGAAACGGCAGACATGGACATGTGTATACCAATAAAGGGAAGCTGAATTTGTTCAATAAGCGCTTTGAGAAAGACCTGCGGCCCATGGAAGAAGGCTGCGGCTGCCCAAGCTGCCGTTCTTACAGCAGGGCTTACATCAGGCACCTGCTGAAAGCGGGAGAGATGCTCGGTATGCGTCTTTGCGTCTTGCATAATTTGTACTTTTATAATACAATGATGAGTGAGATAAGACTGGCAATCAGAAGCGGCAGTTTTAAGGAATACAAAAAGAATAAGCTGGATTCTATGACGGCAAAAGAAAACTAGGAGGATGAAAGAATGCTGATGCTTACAGCAGGAAGTGCGCAGAACAGCGGCTTGATGATGGTTATCTATATTGTGGTTTTCGGTGCGATGATGTATTTTATGATATACAGACCGAACCAGAAGGAGAAGAAGAGGACTGCCGAGTTGATGGCGAGTATGGCGGTGGGGGACAGTGTGCTGACCAATGCGGGCTTTTACGGAACCTTGATTGACATCACGGAGGACACCGTAATCGTGGAGTTCGGCAACAATAAGAACTGCCGTATTCCGATGAAGAAAACGGCAATCATAGAAATAGAGAAACCGGAACTGTAAAGAGAGGAAAAAGCGTAAACGACGAGTTTACGCTTTTATTTTCAACAAGCGGACATGTAGGAAAAGGAAGAATGAAGACGAAGAGAACAGTATTGGTATTGGCGGCGTTTGTCCTTTTGTCAGTGGCGGCATTGATATGGTACATGAGATGGAAGGGCAGCCCTCTGCCTTTGCAGGGGCTTGGCAGCGTGCAGGAGCAGGAAGAGAGCCTGCCCTATATTACGGCGGAAATGGGCGGAAGGCAGATGAATTTGCTGCGCCCGTATAAAAATGCCGTATCCAATAATGTGATGGTGGACACTCTGACCATTTTGCCGGAGGACAGGCAGCTGCGTCTGCAAATCCGAAACAATGCCAAGACCATTTCGGGCATGCATTATGAAATCAGAAATGCCGGAGAGGAATTGATTGAAAGCACGGCTTTAAGCGGCGTAGAAGGTAAAAGCGGCGATTTTGACGTGATTTTGCCCATACAGAATCTGATATTGCCGGATAAAGAATATAAGCTGCGCATTCGCATAGATTACGAGCTTGTGAAGGAAGAGGAGAGCAGCACGGCAAAAGAAAGCACCGGCACGGAAGAGAGCACGCAGGCGGGGGTGCAGACGGAAAGCCTGTACTATTACTCCAGAATCAGAGCCTATGAAAATTCGCTGTTTGAAACGATGCTGAATTTGGCGAATGATTTTTCCCTGCGCAATTTCGACTACGAGCAGGCAAGAGAGAATACCACCTATCTGGAAACGGACGGCAGTATTCTATATCCGACCTTGGCGGATGTGAATTTGAAAAGCAGTTTTGACGTGCTGACCTATCACAAACTGAAGCTTAAGCCCCTGGAAAATCGGGAGATTCGCCTCTTGAATTATGACGGCAGAGTGGGTGCCGTGCAGATTAAGAGTCTTGCCAGGCGGGAGCCGGATATCGGCAGGGTGGAATACTATGAAATTGATGAGAGCTTTGTCTTCCGGGAAGGAGAAGAAAGACTCTATATGCTGGACTACCGCAGAAAAATGCGGGAGGTCTTTGCTGCGGGGGAGTATAATTTTACCGGAACCAGACTTTCTCTGGGAATTGTCAATCCGGAGGATATTTCCTCCCGTATCAGTGCGGACGGGCGTTATGTCGGCTTTGTATCCGCAAGGGATTTGTTCCTGTTTGACAATCAGGATAATGTACTGCACCGGGTTTATTCGGGCAGGACTGCGACGGAAGAGGTCAGCGCAGTGTATGACCATTATGATGTGAAAATTTTACGTATGGACAGCAAGCAGCTGCATTTTATGGTCTATGGCTACTTTGGCAAGGGTGAGCATGCGGGCCGCCTCGGAACGGCGGTTTATGCCTACGACATAGGAGCAAAGCAGGCGAGAGAGCTTGTTTTTGTGGAAGATTTTTCAAGCTTCGGGGAACTGCGGGAAGATGTGCTTTCCTTGTCCTATATGAATGGGGAGAATGTATTGTACTTCAAAAAGGCGGATATGATTTACAGCCTGGATATAGACAGCGGCAATACGAAGGTGGAGGTCAGCAGACT
>JBGZHY010000093.1:0-4154 GCA_041848045.1 Lachnospiraceae bacterium | reverse complement strand
CAATGCAGCGTTTACAAAGCACCGGCACAAGCTCATGCACTCCGAGCTCCACCGTTTTTTGTATAATCCATTCCATTTTATCCGACTTGGGCAGAGCCTGAAACAGCGTAATGCGGGAGAGCAGCTCCGTATCAAAGGCTCGCCTCTCCAAAATTCGCAGACGCAGCCACTCCTTATTCATGTCCGCAATTTCCCCGATATAAACAAAGCTCTCCCTGTCACTGATGCTCAGTTTCTCCTTCAGCTGCAGATGCAGTACGTTGCGGATATGCCTAAGCTCCTCTCCTCGTATATAAGCCTCTTCGCCCTGTATATCTTTTTTATCTACAAAAAAATGATGCATAGCTCACCTTATACCCTGCGCACCGTAATGCTGCACCACTCCCCTAAGCGGCTGCACTCCAGCACCGTAAAATCCGGATTGTTCCGGAAAGCCTCCAAAACCTCCTCTTCCTTGCTGTCAATGATACCTGAGCTAATCCATACCGCACCCTTTTTCATATGCTTTCCCAGGCATTCCTGCAGGCGAATGATAACCGGCGCCAGTATGTTGGAGAGGCAAATGTCATAGCAGGCATAGCCCGCCTTATCCATAAGAGCCCGGTCCTCGATAATATTGCCCTGCTGCAAAACAAAGGCGGAATCCGGAATGGCATTGTTTCGTAAATTATCTGCAATTGCCGGAAAAGCGCTCTCGTCAAGCTCCGTCGCAAACACAGACGCCGCTCCCAATTTCAGTGCCGCAATCCCCAAAATGCCGCTGCCTGTCCCCACATCCAGAACACGAATCTTCTGTCCTGCCGCCTTAAGGGGCTTAATGTATTTTTCCAGCTGCATGATGCAGAGTTTTGTGCTTTCGTGCGCACCCGTCCCGAAAGCGGTGCCGGGATCAATCTGAATCAGGGTTTCATAACTGCTGTCGGAAGGAATCTCCTCCCAGCTTGGCTTTATCAATATATTCCCGATGTAAAAGGGCTTAAAAAAAGCTTTCCAGTTATTTATCCAATCCACGTCCGCCGTCATTTCCCGCTGCAGACTGCGCTCTCCCAAGTCCGTAAAAAGCGCCACTTCGTCAAGAGCAGCCTCCACCTTTGCCAAAATATCCTCTATATTGTCTGTCGGCTCCAGATAAAAATGCACCTTTGCCACTCCCTCATCTTTCGGCAATACAGGCAGAATATCAATAAACATTCCCTTGGTTTCCTCCTCCGTCAAGGGAACATTATCCTCTATTTCGATGCCTTCTATTCCTATCTCGTCAAAGACGGCGCTGATGAAATCCACCGCTTCCGTCCGTGTCGTCAATGTAAACTTTATCCACTGCATAACTTCCCTCCTTTTCCACCAGGATATTATGCTACCATACTTGGAAAGCTTACACAAGTAGAAAGCAAGCAGTTTTTGACCGCTTGCTTCCCCTCGTATGCTTATCCCCAAAACTTTTTCTTTTTAGCGGCTTTTTTTTCTGCCGCCACTTCCGCCTCTTCACCTTTCATCAAGGCTTCATAGGCACGCAGAGCATCCTTTTGCTCCTTGCTCAGTCCCGTCGGCACCTGTACCACCAAGGTGATGTAATGATCCCCCCGGCTGTTTTTGTTGCGCACATTCGGCATACCCTTGCCTCGCAGCCTGACCTTGGTTTCGCTTTGGGTACCCGGTTTCACCTCGTACTCCACCTCTCCGTCAACGGTTTTTACCCGTATCGGTCCTCCCAAGGCTGCCGTTGTAAAGCTGATGGGAATGGTGGAAAAGATGTCCTCATCCTGCCTTTTCAAGAAAGGATGGGGTCTGACCATAACCTCCACCAGCAAATCGCCTCTCGGCCCTCCGTTTGTTCCCGGCTCGCCGCCGCCCGGCATACGAATGGACAGACCGCTGTCTATACCTGCCGGTATGCTTACCTGAAAGGTCTTTCTCTTCTGCTTATAGCCGCTGCCGTAACAGCTTTCACATTTTTCCTTGATGATGCTGCCGCTGCCGCCGCACTTCGGGCAGGTACTCTGGTTCTGAATGGTGCCGAAAATACTTTGCTGGGTGTAAACGATGCGTCCGCTGCCTTTGCAGTCCGGACAGCTTTCCTTGGATGTTCCGGGCTTTGCTCCGGAGCCGTGACAGACTTCACATTCATCCTTGTAGTTGATACTTACTTCCTTTTCCACACCCTTTACGGCTTCATCAAAAGTAATTGTTACGGAAGTCCTGATATTGGCGCCTCTTTGCGGTCCCGTATTTCTGCTCTGTCTGCTGCCGAAGCCGCCAAAACCGCCGAAGCCGCTGCCGAACAGGTCGGAGAAAATATCGCTAAAATCTGCCGTATTAAAATCAAAACCGCCAAAGCCCCCTGCTCCGCCGGCGCCCTCAAAGGCAGCGTGCCCGAATCTATCGTACTGCGCCCTCTTTTCCGGGTCACTGAGTACGGAGTAGGCCTCGCTTGCTTCTTTAAACTTTTTTTCCGCCTCCGCATCTCCCGGATTGGCATCCGGATGATACTGCTTTGCCAAGGCTCTGTATGCTTTTTTGAGGGCCGCATCATCCGCATTTTTGGCAACGCCCAGCACCTCGTAATAATCTCTTTTTGTTTCTGCCATTGTATTCCTCTCTGCCCATAGAATACCGGAAAATGCACAGACCGGTGACAGCCTGTACATTCCCCGCCTCTATTCGGTTTATACTTCCTTAAATTCTCCGTCTACCACATCATCCGCAGGTGCAGAAGAAGCACTGTCCCCGGATGCACCCGCTGCGGCTCCTGCCGCCTGTGCATTCTCATATACCTTGGTAAACAAAGCCTGCGCGCTTGCCATCAGCTTTTCCTTTGCCGCCTTAATCTCCTCTACCTGCGCATCGGTAATGGATTCCAACGGTGCCTTTGCCAAAATATCCTTCAATGCCGTCAAATCCGCTTCTACCGAAGTTTTGTCATTTGCCGCAATCTTATCGCCTACCTCTTCCAAAGCCTTTTCGGTCTGGAATACCATGGCGTCCGCATCGTTTCTGGTATCAACCGCTTCCTTGCGCTTCTTATCCTGCGCCTCGAACTCCGCCGCCTCTTTAACCGCCTTTTCGATATCCGCATCGGACATATTGGAACCGGAGGTAATGGTAATATGCTGCTCTTTTCCGGTGCCCAAATCCTTGGCAGAAACATTCACAATACCGTTGGCATCAATATCAAAGGTTACTTCAATCTGCGGAACGCCTCTCTTCGCCGGTAAAATACCGTCCAGCCTGAACTGTCCGAGGGTCTTGTTGTCCTTTGCAAACTGTCTTTCACCCTGTACAACGTGAATGTCAACCGCCTCCTGATTATCCGCCGCCGTCGAGAAAATCTGGCTCTTCTTGGTCGGAATGGTGGTGTTTCTCTCAATCAGCTTGGTTGCCACACCGCCCATGGTTTCAATGGACAGGGATAAAGGTGTTACATCCAGCAAAAGGATATCTCCGGCGCCGGCATCACCTGCCAGCTTTCCGCCCTGTACGCAGGCACCGATCGCCACACACTCATCAGGGTTTAAGGTCTTGCTCGGCTCGTGTCCCGTCAGCTGCTTTACTTTATCCTGAGCGTTAATCATACGCGTGGAACCGCCCACCAAAAGAACCTTTCCCAGCTCGTTGGCATGAATACCCGCATCTTTTAAAGCATTCTGTACCGGAATAGCCGTTCTTTCAATCAAATCTCTGGTCAGCTCGTCAAACTTCGCTCTGGTCAGGGTCACATCCAAATGCTTAGGTCCCTCTGCGGTTGCCGTAATGAAAGGCAGGTTGATATTGGTTGTGGTGGAGGTGGAAAGCTCCTTCTTTGCCTTCTCCGCCGCTTCCTTCAATCTTTGCAGCGCCATCTTGTCCGCACTTAAGTCCACACCCTCGTTCTTCTTAAATTCCGCTACCAGCCAATCCGTAATCTTGTTGTCAAAGTCATCGCCGCCCAGATAGGTATCACCGTTGGTGGACAATACCTCTATAACGCCGTCGCCGATTTCAATGATGGATACGTCAAAGGTACCGCCGCCCAGGTCGTATACCATAATCTTTTGTTCCTTCTCATTATCCAGACCGTAAGCCAAAGCCGCAGCCGTCGGCTCGTTGATGATTCTCTTCACATCCAGACCCGCAATCTTGCCTGCGTCCTTGGTTGCCTGACGCTGGGCATCATT
>JBGZHY010000092.1:0-29341 GCA_041848045.1 Lachnospiraceae bacterium | reverse complement strand
TATGGGCGGTACTTTTACGGGAAAAAGAACCTTTCCGGAGGAGCCCGTTGTGAAGACTACGGGCGGCATCATAGCGGCAGAGGCTTTCTTTACGGGACCTGCCAAAATCGGACTGCTGGTCTGCGCCTGCGGTGCCGATGAGGAAAGACTGCGGGAACAGGCGGCAAGCATGGGTTCCGAAGTGGTAGGAGTGGAGTTTTGCAAGCAGGCGAAAGCCCTTAAAAATACACGAAAGTGTGAAAATCCGGGTATCTGTCCGGGACAGGTTCAAAAGGTACTTGCCCTGAAAAAGGCAGGCGCGCAGGCAGTCTTGGTCAGCAACTGTACGGACTGTACCAATACCGTAATGTCCTGTGCACCTCAGCTTAAGCTTCCGGTGTACCATTGCACGGACGGCGCCCTGCGGGCGGTCAATCAAAAGCTCATCAGAAAGTTCAACGCTTAACATTATCCCTAAAGGATGAAGAATAAAGGAGGTTATATGTCAATTACGAAAGAAACATTGCAGAAGCATCTGAAAGATCCGGCAATTTTTTGCTGCCGGAGAGAAAAAGGAATTGTAATCGGGCCGGCAGACCTGGAAGATCCGGGCTTATTCGCCGATATGCAGGAGGCACAGCTTCTTACCTTGAGCCCTGACGGATTGACGATTGAGCAGGTTTTGGGAGCGACACTTTTGCAGGATATGGAAGCGCTCACACCGATTACCAGAGAGGTCATCGACAGGGTAAATGAAACGGTACAGGAAAATAAGCCTGTGCAGACCGTTCAGACGGTGGAGAAGGTGGAACGTACATATACAGAAGGAGGCCAGGGCATGATTCATATTGAAATTGGAAAAGCGGAGAAGTTTGAAGGATTGAAGCTGGATGTTCCGGTGTTTGCACAGCAGGCTCCGACGGCAGCACCTCCAAAGCAGGAAAACACCGGTGAGAAGAAGGTGATACGTACCCTTGTGAAAAAGCATATTAAAATCAAGGACGTGAAATTGGGTGATAAGACGGAAATCGTAGACGGCGTTATCACCATCGACAAGAATATTGTGGGAAGAGCGGTACAGGAGGACAGCCTTTGCAAGAGCCTTGAGCTGGAGGTGATTCATCCGTCCAACCGCCATATTTATACAGAAACCATTATGGATATCTGCCCGATCGCCACAAAGACGGAAGGCGAACTGGGAGAAGGCGTGACCAAGGTGGCGGACGGCGTGGTATTTATGTTGACCGGTGTAGATGAAGACGGCGTGCAGGTACACGAGTTCGGCTCCTCCGAAGGATTCCTGGATGAGAAGATGTATTTCGGACATCCGGGCTGTGCGGATGAGAATGATATCATTATTCGCTGCCATGCCGTGATCGAGAGATTGTCCGGTATGTCAAGACCGGGTCCTTTTGCAGCTCATAAGTGCCAGGATTATATTATTCAGGCGCTGCGGGAAGAATTAAAGAAATACGAGGGTGAGATTGTCAGAGAGGAAATCTGCGAGGACGTAAGACGTGTAGGCAATCCGAGAGTTGTTCTGGTGAAAGAGATCATGGGACAGGGTGCGATGCACGACAACATCATTTGTCCTTTGGAGCCTTGCGGCGTGCAGGGCGGTCAGAAGAACGTGGACTGCGGAAATGTGCCGATTATTCTGACGCCGAACCAGGTAAGGGACGGTTCCATCCATGCCTTAACCTGTATAGGACCGGCTACCAAGGAGATGACAAGGCATTATATCAGAGAGCCGTTGGTAGAAGGACTGGCGGCGGATACGGAGCTTGATCTTATCGGCGTTGTATTCATCGGTTCTCCGCAGGTGAATGATGAAAAGCTTTGGGTATCCGAGAGATTAGGAAGCATGCTGGAAACCTTGGATTTGGACGGCGTTATCATCACAACGGAAGGCTTCGGCAACAATCATATCGATTTCATCCAGCATATCGGTCAGGCAGGAAAGAGAAATATACCGGTTGTGGGCGTTTCTTTCTGTGCATATCAGGGTCAGCTGGTTGTGGGTAATGAATATGCCACAGCCATGGTAGAAGAAAATATGGATATGGGCGGCTTTGAGAACGATATTGCAGGCTGTTCATGCGTGACACCGTCAGTTGCCGCTCGTGCAATTCAGATGCTGAAGAACAGAATGGCAGGCGTGGAGATTAAACCGGCGGAAAAGAAGTGGAGCAATGATGTCATCAATGCAAACAACAGACTTTTGGGACTTCCTGAAACGGTTCTGGTAGAAAGCGGAACCATGCACTAATGACAGAATATATCATTAACCCGGTACTGATGGAAGGTACCGTGAAGGAAAGAGATGAGAAGTGCACAAAGATTCACCTTAGGGGAAGATTGGGCGTGATTACCTTGGATACCGTGTTTTTTCCGGAGGAGCAAAGCTTTTTTGCCGGAGATAAGGTGCAGTTTTATTTCAGCTATATTCAGGTTGTAGACAGGGAAAACGCCTATGATATCCATTCTCTTACGGCTTACGAGGAGGTTTTTCCCTGTTTGCTGGGCGGCAGGATTTCCAAGGTCAATGATACTGCCGTGGAAGTGAATATGGTGAATGATTTAGGAACGCTGTTTGTGCCAAGACGCTGGGTTTTTACACCCTTGGAATTAAAAGAGGGCATGCACGCGGAATTTTATTTAAGTGCAGTCAGGAATTGCAGAATAGAATGAGGAGGATAGATATGAGATTAACAACCAAGGAAGGTATGCAGTCCGAAATCTTTGTACCGGTAACACCGAAGCCGGTTTTTACAGAATTAAAGAAACCTTTGAATGAGTGTAAAATTGCTTTTATCACTGCCGGCGGTATCCATAAAAGGGATCAGAAGCCTTTCAACACATCCGGTGATTTTTCATACAGAACCATTCCGTTTGATACACCGTCAGACCAGCTTATGGTTACCCACGGAGGATTTGACAACTCCGATATCAACAAGGATGTCAATGCCATGTTTCCGATTGACAGACTGCATGAACTGGTGAAGGAAGGATTTATCGGTTCTCTTGCGGATGAAACCTATACCTTCATGGGCGGCGGCGGAAACGTGGAGAAGTTTTTGGAGGAAACGGGACCGGAGATTGCCCGCAAATTAAAGGCACAGGGCGTAGACATCGTGCTCTGTACGGGCGGTTGCGGAACCTGTCATCGTTCCGCTACCATTGTGACAAGAGCCTGTGAGCAGGAAGGAATGAGCTGTGTTGTAATTGCGGCTCTGCCGCCGATTGCCAGACAGCAGGGAGCGCCGAGAATTACGGCTCCTCACGTTCCGATTGGCTCCAATGCGGGAGAGCCGAACAATATTCCGCAGCAAACCGCCATTATCAAGGAGTCCTTGGAATGGGTGCGTGACTGCCCGAGCTTTAATCAGACGAAGGTGCTTCCGTACGAATACAGACATAACGTATAACCCGAATATCCATCTTTGTGGGAGGAAGCTATATTGACGGCTTCCTCCTGCTTTTGGAGAGGATAGGGCTGTATTCGGTACAGCCGCTAAGAAGAAAGGCGGAATAGAATATGAATTTAATTGTAGTGATGAGAGTTGTTTTGGTTATCGCGATCATTTTTAACGGTTTTCTGCTGTTTAGAGATATCCGCAGAAAGCTTGCCAGTCCGGAAGGAAGAAAGATATGGGAGAAGCAGAAAAAGTTTGCCGTGTATAACGGAGTCATCGCTTTTATCTGTAATTTTGCCGACGTGTTCGGTATAGGCTCTTATGCCACCACCTCTGCGCTCTCTAAAATCAGGGGCTCGATTGACGATGAGAACATTCCGGGAACCTTGAATGTAGGAGATACGATTCCGGTTGCCTTGGAAGCCCTTTTGTTTTTAGAGTTGGTGCAGTTGGATACCCTTACCTTTATCGGCATGGTGGGAGCGGCAGTGCTTGGCTCTGCTGTAGGTGCTTCTGTCGTAACAAAATGGGACAGGCGGAAGGTACGTTACGGCATGGGTGTGGGACTTTTGATTGTCGGTCTGGTGATGATTTGCAGGCAGGCGGGTATCGGTCCCTTCGGCCTGACGGGTACGGCAACAATGCTCAGGGGCTGGAAGCTGATTGTGGCTGTTGTGGTATGTTTTGTTCTGGGCGCGTTGATGAATCTGGGCATCGGAATGTATGCACCGTGTATGGCACTTGTGCTGCTGCTGGGCATGAATGTGCAGGCGGCGTTTCCGATTATGTTCGGTTCCTGTGCCTATCTGATGGCTTTCGGAAGTACACCGAAGTTTATTAAGGAGTCCAGATATGATATGGTAGCCACCTTGGAAAATGCCATACTGGGAGGAGCGGCGGTATTGATTGCCTATTATCTGGTAAAGAGTCTGGATTTGAACATTCTGATCTGGATTGTGGTAGTGGTGGTATTTATTACTGCCGGACTTTTCTTAAAGGATGCAGTTACCAAGAAAGCATAAGATGCAGAAAGGCGGTACCCTATGGGACTTGGACCGAGTACCAAAATGACAACACTGCACCATTACCGGTGCCCGCTGACCAAAAAGCTTCTGGAGGATGGGGAAACGGATTTTGCGGGTATTATTGTGGATGGTGTTTCGGAAAATTTCGACGATAAGGTATTTACGGCGGAAAGAAGCGCGGAACTTGCGGATTTGCTGGGCGCAGACGGTGCGCTTGTGGCAATTGACGGCTGGGGAAATCATCATGTGGACTTTGTTCATGTGATAGAGCAGTTGGGAATCAGGGGAATACCGGCTGTGGGCCTGAGTTACATCGCACAACAGGGCAGGCTGGTCTGCAGCAATTCTTTTGTCGACTGTATCGTTGATTTTAATAAATCCGAGGCAGGGTATGAATCCTGCATAGTGGGAGAAAATAATCCGGACGCGTATGATGCCGTGAAGGCCTTGGCTCTGTTAAAAAATAAGATGAACAAATGGGGAAAAAAAGAATCTTTTTTGATGGCGGAGAAAAGGCGAGGAAGTTTGGAGAAAAAAGTATTTACGGTAAAGGAAGTACGCAAGGGAAACAAAACAGAGATTTCCGGCGGGATTTTGTACATTGGCGAGAATCTTGCGAAGTATTCGCCCTACAAGAGTACGGCAATCAAGGATTTTTGTCTGGAGATACGAAAGCCGGGAGAAGGGGACTGTTTTGTTAATTCCAATCTGGATTTCAGTCCTTTGGTATGTAAGACAAGGGGGAAAATAGGAGAGGGAGTCACCCATTTATTAAAAGGCGTGAGCCTCATGCTCACGGGGGTGGAAGAAACAGGGTTCCAGCCTTGCAATATCGGTTCTTCTCAAGGGATTTTAAAGGATGTAGTGGTGTTTAACAAAGCGGGAACACCGTCCTCGGAGGATTATCTCTTGCATCTTGATGTGATTTTTAAAGAAGGAGAGGCAAGGAGTGCCGCCGCCCTTTGGGAGGCACACAGACTGGCGGACGGCATTGCGCAGGAAATCCGAAGGGCAATGCCGAACATCAATCATACGGTATATCAAAGGGAGAAAACAGAGTGGTTTGCCCGTAGGGGAAAGAGAAAGGTTGTACTGATCAAAATCGTATCCGGTTTGGGTAATATGTACGATACGGCTTTATTTCCCGATGAACCCTGCGGGATTATAGGAGCGCATAATATACGGGAATCCAAAAACATACCTTACCTCATTACGCCTTTGCAATGTCTGGACGGGGTGCTACATTCTTTATTATAAAAGCCGATGCTCCCCCTTGCATTCTCAGCGCTGAGGGGTTATAATAGGTACAGCAATAGTTCTTCGGGGCGGGGCGCGATTCCCCACCGGCAGTATAGTCTGCGAAGCCGTAAGGCTTGAACCGGTGCAATTCCGGTACCGACAGTATAGTCTGGATGAGAGAAGAAAAAACGGATGCATGCATAACTGGTGTAAGGAAGTCCTAATATATAAAGTTTTAGAGATTTCGGCAGCTTTAGGCGGCAACGGTTTATCCAATTTTTTCATACCCCAAGATTTGCTTGGGGTATTTTTAATGGGAAAAAGCCCCAAGTCACTGTACTTGTGAAATGGAGGATTGAAGGATGCAAAATTTTTGGACGGCATTACAGAGCAATGTAGTATTTTTTATGCAGTTTATCGGAATTGTGGCGGCGCTGTTTCTGGCGGCCTACGGGATAGAACGTTTCTATAATCTGCGGGAAGGCTATCAGGGAAGGATTTTGAGCACCAGGAAGCTGACCATGACGGCTCTTTTTTCCGCTGTCGCCTGTATTTTGATGATGTTCGAGCTGCCGCTGCCTTTTGCACCGGCATTTTATAAGATTGACGCTTCGGAGCTGCCGGTATTGATTTTGAGTTTTGCCTACGGACCGGTGGCGGGAGTGCTGGCGGAGTTTTGCAAGATATTGCTGAAGCTGTTTTTTCGCTCCACTTCAACGGCTTTTGTAGGCGAGCTTGCCAATTTTGTTGTGGGGGTGAGCTTTATTCTGCCGGCTTCCACTTTATATTTGTTTCGTAAGACAAGAGGTATCGCCATAGGCGGTGCCGTTTTGGGAACTCTGGTCATGACGGTTTGCGGTTCCGCGTTCAATGCTTTTTATCTGTTGCCGAAGTTTGCACAGATGTACGGAATGCCGCTGGAGAGCATTGTGGCCATGGGAACGGCAATCAATCCGAATATCCGCTCGGTCGTCGAGCTGGTTTTATGGAGCGTGGTGCCTTTAAATCTTTTAAAGGGCGGTCTGGTATCACTTCTGACGCTTTTGTCCTACAAGAGGCTCAGCCTGATGCTCAAGACGGAGGAAGCGGCTAAGGGGAGGCGAAGCAGTGCCGATGCCTTTTCTGCACATTAGCACTTTAAAATAATAAAGAATACTTGAAAAATAATACTATTTCCCTTATAATTGTCTAAAAAGTAGGAGGGGGATTTGGGGGGTATCAGCTGTTACTTAGGCTTAGGTAGCAGCTTTTATCATATTATTTTGTCATTTTGCCAAAAAAACGACAGGGAAAGTATGATAAAATATCACACTTTTTATTTAACACTCTTTGTTATATCCTAATAGCAAGAAAAATATTGGGGGTACAACAATGAAGAATAAGAAAAACAATAGTGCATTGTATGCTATTCCTGCAAACGTATGGCTGGCCATTTCCATTGCTACGGCTTTTGTGATTTGGATATTGATTGCGGCGACGGAAGCCGGAGGCGTCATTTTTGCTTCGCCGGCGGAAGTGTTTGCCAAGCTGATACAAAGACTGCAGGACGGAAGTCTGTGGGAGCATATCTATATGAGTCTGTTTCGTGTGATTACGGGCTTTATGATCGGCTTCGTGGCTTCCATACCGATAGCTTTTCTGATGGGCTGGTATGCACCTTTCAGAAATCTGGTGGCGCCGTGGATACAGTTCATCCGGAATATTCCGCCTCTGGCATATATTCCTTTGGTCATTGCCGGTGCAGGCGTAGGCGAAAATGCAAAAATTATTGTCATTTTTATTGCTTCTTTTCTGGTGCTTGTTGTTACGATATATCAGGGTGTATGCAATGTAGATGTAACTCTTATTAAGGCGGCAAGGGTACTGGGAGCAAGCGACAGGGACATTTTCTTTAAGGTGGTTATTCCGGCTTCCACACCGTTTATACTGGTGGGAGCGCGGCTCGGCCTTTCCGCTTCACTTACAACTTTGGTAGCAGCAGAACTTACGGGAGCTTCAAAGGGTCTGGGAATGATGATACAAAAGGCGCAGGGATATTATGACATGGCGACGGTTTTGATGGGCATTCTCATCATCGGTATCATAGGGCTTACATTTGAGCAGATCGTAAGGTATTTGGAAAGGAGCTTGACGGGATGGCAGGAGACAATGCAGCAGTAAAAGTAAAAATTGATAATGTCGTTAAGAAGTTCAATACCAGAAAAGGCGAAATGATAGCTTTAAACGGTGTGAATCTCAACATTATGGAGAATGAGTTTATTTGTGTGGTAGGTCCTTCCGGCTGCGGTAAGTCTACACTGTTAAATATCATCGCCGGTTTGCTGGAGCCGAGTTCAGGTCAGGTTTATGTAGATGGTAAGGGAGTAGACGGTCCCGGACCGGAGCGAGGTGTGGTATTTCAGCAGTATGCTTTATTTCCTTGGCTGACGGTGTTGAAGAATGTGGAGTTCGGCCTGCATTTGAAGGGAATGAAGGGCGAGGCGGCGAAGGAAGAAGCGATGAAATATCTGCGCATGGTGGATTTGGAGCAGTTTGCCAACTCGTATCCGAAGGAGCTTTCCGGCGGTATGAAGCAGAGGGTGGCAATCGCAAGAGCCTATGCCGTAAATCCGCAGGTGCTTTTGATGGACGAGCCTTTCGGCGCACTGGATGCCCAGACAAGGACACAGTTGCAGACAGAGCTTTTGAATACTTGGGAAAAGGAGAAAAAGACCTGCTTTTTCATTACCCATGATGTGGATGAGGCGATTATTCTGGCGCAGAAGGTGATTATCATGAGCGCAAGACCGGGCAGAATCAAGGAGATTGTGGATATTGATATTCCATATCCGAGAAACCAGGAAACCAAGATGACGGATGAATTTTTAAGACTGAAAAATTATATCTGGTCACAGGTTTACCAGGAGTATCTGGAAGTGAGAAAATAGAAGGGAGTTACGAAAGTATGAAGAAAAGAATTTTAGGTGTTTTAGGAGCGGCTCTGCTGTTGACATTAACGGCTTGCAGCACGGGAACAAGTACGACAAGCACAGCGGCGCCGACAACGGCGGCGGCGGAAACGACAACGGCTGCGGCTGCAGAAAGCAGCGCGGAAACAACGGCAGCCCAGACGGAGGCACCGGAAACCTTTGAAACCGCAAAGGTAAGACTTGCTTATATGCCGAACATGGGAAGTGCTTCTTTGGCGACGACGGCAAGAGATAAGGGCTTCTTTGAGGAGATGGGACTTGATGTGGAAATGGTGGAGTTCCAGGGCGGCCCTGCAGAAATCGCAGCGATGGCGTCCGGAGATATCGACATTTCACAAATCGGGCACGGCGCACATGCTCTTTGTATCGAAGGCCAGGCAGTGGTATTCCAGCTTGACTGTACCTCTCTGGCGGATGCGGTGATTGCAAACAAATCCAAGGGTATTGAAAAGCTTGAGGACTTAAAGGGCAAGAAAGTGGCGGTAACCAGCGGAACCTCTGCGGAAATCATCTTAAAGCTTGCTTTGGAAGAGGCAGGACTGCAGGCTACCGATCTGGAGCTTGTGGAAATGGATGCCAACGGCATTGTATCTGCGGTGGTAAGCGGCAGCGTGGACGCCTGCGCAACCTGGTCACCGGGAACGGGAACCATCATAGAGGCTTTGGGTGAGGACGCTCTGGTATTGGCAACCAATATGGACTACATCGACAAGGCGACTTTCCCATCCAGCTTTATTACAACGCAGAAGTACGCAGACGAGAATCAGGAGGTTCTGGTAAGATTTGCAAGAGCTTTACAGAAAGCGGCAGATTACCGTGCGGCGAATATCGAAGAAGTGGCAAAGCTGGTTGCAAAGCAGTGCCAGGTAGATGAAGCGGTTATGCTGGCTTCCGTAAACGAAGGCAACTGGATTACCGGCGCACAGATTACGGAGTACCTAAAAGACGGTACGGTGAAGGCTTTCTACGAGAACCAGCAGAAAGTATTCATCAATGCAGGCAGAATTACGGAGCCGGTGGAAGTGGACAAGTATGTGCTGTTTGATGTTATGCAGCAGGCTTCCGATGCGAACAACAAATAATCTTATCCTTTTGTAATACCATATATGATGAAATATTCCGAACGGCATCCGCATTGTGGCTGTTCGGAATATTTTTTTGCACAGGGATTTGCATTATGCCATGCTTTGTATTAGAATACAAGTACAGGTTTACCAGTGTTTTTTGTTTTACAGCTATACAGGAGAAAAGCTATGACCCACAGCAGAGGCGGCAACTGGCCGGAGATCAGGCGGAAAAATCGTATCCGTATGAAGGAGTTTATTTACCGGGAGGAGATGACCACACGAGTGGAACTGGCAAAGTCCTTGGGGCTGACCCTTCCCACCATTACCATTGCTGTCAATGATATGCTGCGGAAGGGGATTTTGGAGGAAGTGTCTGTTGCGGAGGAGCATCACAGTTCGGGGAGAAGACCCTCTTTTGTTCGTTTTAAAGCCGGGGCATTCCGCACAATCGGTGTGGAGCTGGGACCTTACGGAACCTATGTGTGTCTGACGGATGCAAAAGGGGAGCTGATTACAAAGCGTATCTATCCGATATTAAACGAAAATTATCAGATCATGATCCAGGAGCTGCGGGAAATTTTACAGCAGATACAAAAGGAGGCACGGAATAAACCGATTTTGGGCATCGGCATCGGTATTCCGGGATTTATTGATGCCGAGGGAGGTTTGATTCGCAGTAATTTCCGTAAGGACTGGAATAACAGAAATATTGTGGGAGATTTGCAGAAGTACATTTCTCTGCCCATATTGGTGGACAATAATGTGCGTCTGCGTGCAATGGCGTATGAGATGGCATGTAAGGGCAGTCGGCCGGAAACCTTTGCGTATTTTTATATTTCAAGAGGTATTGCCTGTCCGATTCTGGTCAGAGATACGATTGTTTCGGGATATCGTATAGGTGCCGGTGAAGTGGGGAAGATGACCTTATGTGTGGGAAATAAGCACTACACTGCGGATGAGCTGGCAGGGGAAGACGCCATCCTGGAACAGTGCCGTAAGCTTTATCCGGAAGGAGAGTTTCCGGCATGGACAATGGAGGAGATTTTACGCAGGCAGGCGCAAGGGGAAGAAATGATTTGTGCAATGATGAACAGGAGCGTGGAATATTTGGGCATAGCCCTTTCCAATGTCATCAATGTGATGAACCCGGATTTTATTCTGGTGGACGCTTACCTGATGAAGAATGCGGAGAATCGGCTCTGTCTGGAAAGGACGCTGAAGGAGAAGGTTTACGGCTTGGATCAAAAGGATATTAAGCTGGTGTTTAAGCCTTTTGAAAAGGATTTTGGAGCCAGAGCCGCCGCCTATCTGGTGATAAAGCATTTGCTGTTGCAGAGTTAAAAAGAATAGATTGTATTGGTAAAATCCGAATGCGGAAGGAGCAGCTTTCCTTTCACATTCGGATTTTTTGTGTTTTTTCGCAAAAAACACTTGATTTCGGATAAAAAATAAGGTATATATGATTATATAATTAGGTAAACCTAATTAAAATAATTTAAATACCTAAAATGGTAGAGGGGGCTATATGTTAAAGAGAAAATGTGTGCGTTTAATCACCGTCCTGACGGTTCTGGTGCTGTTATCCGCCTGCGCAAAGCTTGCGAATACGCAGGAGAGTATGGAGAGTACGGCGGCGCAGTCGGCAAGTAAGGCGAAGGTAGTGGTGACGACCTCTTTTTTGGAGGATATGGTATACCAGATTGCAAAGGATACGGTAGATATTTCCTTGATTATACCGGCGGGAGAAGATCCGCATGTGTATACGGCAAAGCCGGAGGATTATGAAAAATTGCAGCAGGCAGATTTACTTTTATACCACGGGCTGCATTTTGAGGGAAATATGATGGATGCATTGGAAGAGAAGGGCGTGGCTGTCAGTGCGCATTTTCCTCAGGAGAAGCTGGGGAAAATGGAGGAAGACGGAGAAGTGATTACCGATCCGCATTTCTGGTTTGATCTTTCCTTGTATCAAATGGCGGTAGAAGAAGCGGCTGCATCTTTGATTGCACTGAAGCCGGATATGGAAAAGGAGTACAGTGCCAATAAGGAAGCTTATATTGCGCAGTTGAAGGAGCTGGATGTCTATATTCGTGAAAATATATCCGCCATTCCGAAGGAAAGCAGATATTTGATTACGCCGCATGATGCGTTCAACTACTTTGCCGCCAATTATGATATTGAGGTGAAGGCGCCGCAGGGGGTGAGTACCGAGAGCGAGGTATCAGCCAAGGATATACAGGAAACGGTGGATTTTATCGTGGAGCATAAAGTGAAAGCCGTTTTTGCGGAATCCACAACGGATCCGGCGCGCATGCAGAAGTTGCAGGAGGCGGCTGCGGCACAGGGGCATACGGTTAAGATTGTCAGCGGAGAGGGACAGGAGCTGTATTCCGACTCCCTTGCGCCGAAAGGACAGGAGGGAGATACCTTCATCAGTATGTATAAGCACAATGTGGATCTGATACATCAAAATTTGAAGTAAAGGAGAAAAGGGTGAAAGCCTTAATCGAAATCAAAAATCTGACAATGGCATATACGGATGAGCCTGTACTGCAGGATGTCAATGCGGTGGTATACGAGGGCAGCATGACGGCTGTGATCGGGCCGAACGGTGCGGGAAAGTCAACGCTTTTAAAAGGCATACTCGGATTGATGAAGCCTTTGGGGGGAGAAATACGCATCAAAGGCAAGCCTTACAGGGAAGTCTATAAGCAAATTGCTTATATTCCGCAAAGCAACAGCGTAAATTGGAATTTTCCCACTACGGCGGCGGATGTGGTTTTGATGGGGCGCTATGTACATCTGGGAAGGTGGAGAGGTTTTTCCCGAAAAGACAGAGAGCTGGCTATGGCGGCTCTTAAAAGGATGGAAATGGAAGCCTTCGCCGACAGGCAGATATCGGAGCTGTCGGGAGGACAAAGACAGCGGGTATTCATCGCCAGGGCGATTGCGCAGGATGCCGAGATTTATTGTTTGGACGAGGCTTTGGCAGGAGTGGACAAAAGAACGGAAAAGATCATCATTGACACCCTGCATCATTTCCGAAACGAGGGGAAGACGATTCTGGCGGTGCACCATGACTTGAATACCGTAGAGGAGTATTTTGACCGCGTTTTGCTGATCAATAAACAAATATTGGCAAACGGATACAGCAAGGAGGTATTTACGGGAGAAAATATACAGAAGGCATATGGGGTATAGGAGATGAAGATTTTAACGCAATACTCTTTCGTGGTTGTGGCTGTGGGAACCATGCTTTTGGCGGCTGCCACGGGAATCCTCGGAACCTTGGGGATTTTGCGTAGGCAGAGCCTGATGGGTGATGTGGTGGGGCATGCCGCCCTGCCGGGCATCATTCTTTCTTTTATGCTGTTCGGACAAAAATCCTCGCTGCTTTTGCTGCTTGGCGCCATTGCTTCGGGCATGCTTGCATTCTCGCTGATACAGCTGCTTGGCAGGCATCCGAAGATAGAGGCGGATACGGCTATGGCGGTGGTCTTATCCGCTATGTTCGGCTTGGGCATGGTGCTTAAAAGCTATATACAGGGAAATGCCGCTTATCAAAAGGCTTCTCAGGCAGGTCTGTCCTCCTATATCTTCGGGCAGGCGGCATATATTTTGCGGGAGGACATATACATTATCCTGGGGGTATCCGTTACAGCTTTGCTTTTATTCTTTGTCTTTTACAAGGAGATAAAAATATATGTATTTGATCCGACTTATGCCCATAGTGTAGGTATTCGCGCGGGTTTTTTATCCGCGTTGATGATGCTGAGCACCATGCTCTTGATTGCCGCAGGCTTAAAGGCGGTAGGAACGGTTTTGATCAGCAGCATGCTGATAGCGCCGGCTCTGACCGCCCTGCAATGGAGTCGGCGCTATTCTGTGGTGTTGTTGATCGCGGCGCTTAGCGGAGCGGCGGCAGCAGGCATCGGAACCTTACTCAGCAGTCTGTACAAGGGATTTTCTACGGGACCGTCCATTATTCTGGTGATGTCCGCCTTTGCTTTGTTTTCCGTTCTGGCATCTCCCCGGGGCTTGATCCGGCTTTTTATCTTACGGCAAAAAATGCGGAGGGATGCAAAATGATAGAAGTATTGGGTATTTTGATTCTGACGTCTTTGGCCTGCGCCCTGCCCGGCGTATTTTTGGTGCTGCGCAGGCTTTCCATGATGACGGATGCCATTTCCCATTCCATATTGCTTGGCATTGTGTTGGGGTATTTTTTGACTAAAGATATGGACAGCGTCTATTTGCCGGTGTTGGCGGCGGCATTCGGGGTGTTTACCGCCTTTGCCATTGAAACCCTGACAAAGAGCAAAAGGATGGAAGAGGACGCCGCCATCGGCATTGTGTTTCCTTTGTTTTTTTCTTTGGCGGTTATTCTGATCAGTCGTTATGCAAGAAATGTGCATTTGGATGTGGATGTGGTTTTATCGGGAGAGGTGATTTTGGCACCCTTTCATCGGATACGTTTGGCAGGATATTCCCTTCCGAGGGTTTTGCTGCATATCATGCCGGCTCTTTTGTTGAATTTGCTGTTTATTGTGTTCTTTTTTAAGGAGTTGAAAATCTCTTCCTTCGATCCGGTATTTGCCTATGCGGCGGGAATCTCATCCGTGTTTTTGCATTACGCCTTTATGGCTTTGGTGTCCCTGACGGCGGTGTCCGCGTTTTCTTCGGTAGGGGCGATTCTGACCATTGCCTTTTTTGTGGCGCCGGCGGCGAGTGCCTGCCTGTGCAGCAGAGATTTGAAAATAACACTGCTATTATCCGTTTTTTATGCTATAATCAATAGCTGTATTGGATACGGGCTTGCTCTTTATTGGAACGTATCGGTATCCGGCATGTGTGCCGCGGTATCCGGTTTTACGTTTTTGCTGACCGCCTGTATGCAAAATAAGCTGCAAAAAAGCAAAAGGACGGGAAGAGGATATGCCGAAGATAGACACAAGCAGGGATGAGTATATTTTGGCGATTTATGAATATGTGGAAAAGCATGGCAGTGCCAGCAACAAGGCGCTGGCACAAAGTTTGGGGATACGGGCGGCTTCCGTTACGGAGATGATCAGAAAGCTGGTGGATGAGGGCGATGTCTGCCAGACGGATAAGAATATCCGTTTAACGGAGGCGGGGAAAGAAAAAGCGAAAAAACTTCTGACGAAGCATCGTTTGTGGGAATTATTTTTGGTGCAGTATTTGGGATATTCATGGCAGGAGGTGCATGAGGATGCCAAGGCATTGGAGCATGTGACTTCCGAGGGCTTGAAAAATCGTCTGAATGAATTTTTAAACAGACCTATGCATTGTCCCCATGGCAATGAAATTTTTGAAAATCATGCCCAGGAGGACAGTTTGCAGGCTTTGGCACAGGTGACATCCGGAAGCTTTTGCCGCGTGCACAAGGTGGAAGATGACAGGGAACTGTTGGAGTATTTGGAGGAGAAGGGCATAGGCTTGGAGGATGTGCTGCAGGTAAAGGAGCGGAATGCCTTTGATTTATCGGTGCTGGTATCCTGCAGGGGAGAGAATAAGTATATTGCGGGGAAAGCGGCAGAAAAGATTATGGTGATGCCGGCCTTTGATGAGAAAGGATAGAGGCCCGGCAAAAATCTGAAAAAGCGTCGGAATCGGTATTTTACCGAAGCCGGCGCTTTCTGTATCGAAGCCGGTTTCACAGCTTTTTTTATACGTTAAAGCGGAACAGGATAACGTCCCCGTCCTGTACGACATAATCCTTTCCTTCCAGACGCATCAGACCCTTTTCTTTGGCAAGGGCGGCGGAACCGCAGTCCAGTAAATCCTGATAATGGATAACCTCGGCGCGGATAAAGCCCCGCTCGATGTCGGAATGGATCTTCCCCGCGGCTTTTGGCGCCTTGGTTCCCTTTTTGATGGTCCAGGCTCTGGTTTCCTCTTCGCCGGAGGTCAGGAAGGACAGGAGTCCCAAGATATCATAGCTGGCGGTAATCAGCTTATCCAAGCCGGATTGGGCAATGCCCAAAGCTTCCAGGTACTCGCCCTTTTCTTCCTCGCCAAGCTGTGCGATTTCCTCTTCGATTTTGGCGGATACCACAAAAACCTTGGAATTGTTTTGCTTGGCAAAGGCTTTTACCTTCTGCACGTTTTCGTTGCCTGCACCTTCATCCGCCACGTCTTCTTCTGCCACATTGGCGGCAAAGATAATCGGCATATAGGTGATTAAGCCCAAGGATTTTACAAAGGCGAGAATCTCTTCGTCCTCGCTGGTGAAAGCGGAGGCGAGATTGCCGCTCTCCAAAATTTCCTTTAATGCTTTCAGGATGTCCAATTCTTTTTTTAGGCTCTTATCATTATTCGCCCCTTTTGCCGTTTTGGCAATACGGCGTTCCAGGATTTCAATATCGGAAAAGATAAGCTCCAGATGAATGGTTTCAATATCTCTTAGAGGACCTATGCCGCCGTCCACATGAATGACATTGGGATCCTCGAAGCAGCGTACAACGTGCACGATGGCGTCACATTCGCGAATATTGGAAAGGAACTGGTTGCCCAGACCTTCGCCTTTGGAGGC
Organism: Lachnospiraceae bacterium; assembly: GCA_041848045.1. GTDB lineage: Bacteria > Bacillota > Clostridia > Lachnospirales > Lachnospiraceae > CAKAHY01. The sequence continues at coordinate 13,093 of JBGZHY010000092.1, read as the reverse complement.
TCCCTTGACAAGCCCTGCAATATCCACAAAATCAATCACGGCAGGTGTGATTTTCTTGGATTGATACAAAGCGCCTAAAGCCTGCAGACGAGCATCCGGTACACTGACCACGCCGATATTGGGGTCTATGGTGCAAAAGGGATAGTTGGCTGCGCCGGCTCCTGCCTTGGTCAATGAATTAAACAATGTGCTTTTACCGACATTGGGCAGACCTACAATTCCTAATTTCATTTCTATATTTACCTGTCCGAAAACCCTTGATTTATCAGGGGTTTCGCCTTTCCTTAAATTTCTTGTACACCCTTTCTTACACAAACTCTCTTACTTTTGCGAGTCTGCTGTGACAACAAATTATAGCATAAAGGCAGGGCTCTTTCAATCATTCCTTTTCGTAGCGGTACATCACCAGCCGGTTGTTAAAGAGATAGACAAGAGGAATGAAGACTTGCTGTATACCCTTCATCCAAGTCTTAAAATCGTCGGTAAAATTGATATATCCGATTTGCTTCAACTTCGGGTTCAGTGCGGTGATTTCTTTGCCCTTTGATACACCGAAGTAATATTCGGACTTTGTCTTGCTGACCGCCTTGTTCATTTTGGCACGATTTACCGTCAGCTTGGAAACGCAGTCAAGGTGCAGGGTAAAAGAGGTAAAGGAATCCGTCAGTATATGCAGAAGCTTCTTTACCTCTTCCGGCTTCAGATACATCAGCATACCCTCCGACAGAATTAAAAGCTCATTGTCCCCGTGTTGGATTTCCTCGGTCCACTCCCTGTCCAGAGCGGATTTGGCAATGCACTTTACCCGCTCATTTTCGGTGAAAAATTTTTGTCGCAGTTTTATGACTTCCGGAAAATCAATGTCATACCAATGGATTTTGCCGTTGTCCACCCGGGTAAAACGTGTATCCAAACCGGAGCCCAGGGATACAATATGACAGTCGGGGTGTTTTTCAATAAATTTTCTGACCTCTCTGTCCATGATTTTGGCTCTGGAAAGAACACCGATATAGTTTTTGAGGTCATTTTGCAGAGCGTCAAAATCGTAATCTATCTGCTCCGCAATTTCCGCCGACTTTTTATCCTGCAGTACGGAGGGATTGGCTTTGTAATCTTTGGCGCGGATATCCAAGGTAATGAGCAGGGTTTCCATTACGCCGCTTAATTTTATTTTCATCATCAGATACCTCCCTAAAGTTTGTTAGTACATACTAACCACATCTAATATAGCATATTTGCGGACTTTAGAACAGTGCCTGCAAAAAAAAGATACCCTAATGGAGAAACAAGTGCTATACTGGGGGAGATAAGAAAAAGAGTAGGAGGAAGAAGGAGCATGCCTTATGATTTGAGTTTTGTACATCTGGGCATACAGATACAGAAGCTGCCGAACAGCATTCGGATATTCGGCTTCGAGATTGCTTTTTATGGAATCATTATCGCCTGCGGTATGATGGCAGGCTTATGGCTTGCAAAACAGGATGCGAAAAGGCGGGGGCAGGACCCTGAGCTGTACAGTGATTTTGCCTTATATGCCATTATTTTTGCCATTATCGGCGCCCGCCTGTATTATGTGATATTCTCATGGCATTATTATCGGAATCATCTGCTTGAAATAGTGAATATTCGGGCGGGGGGGCTTGCCATTTACGGCGGTATCATTGCAGCGGCTTTGACGCTGCTGGTATTTTGCAAATATAAAAAGAAAAACTTCCTTGAAATGGCGGACACCGGTGTTTTGGGACTGCTTATCGGGCAGGCTATTGGAAGATGGGGGAATTTCTTTAATATGGAAGCTTTCGGCGGATATACCGACAACCTTTTTGCGATGCAGCTGCGCCAGGATTTGGTATCCCCTGCCATGATCAGCGAGGATTTGCTGAACAATATGATATCGGTCGGCGGCGTGAACTATATCCAGGTACATCCGACCTTTTTGTATGAGAGTATGTGGAATATCGCCTTACTTTTGTTTTTACTGTGGTACCGGAAGCGGCAACGCTTTACGGGGGAAATTTTTTACCTGTATATCGGCGGCTACGGCTTGGGGCGTTTCCTGATAGAAGGACTGCGCACCGATTCCCTGATGTTGTTTGGAAGCGGTATAGCCGTTTCGCAGGCGTTGGCCTTTTTGTGTCTGTGTGCGGCGGTACTGCTGCTGTGCCTTCATAAAAGTGTAAAGAAAACGTAAGCTTATACCGCACAAACAGACTGAAAATTATAGTCAATAAGCACAAAGGCATTTATTCACTATATCTTGTTGTTTTGAAAACAGGTCTGACGATATTTTGTAAGAGAACTTATGATGAGAATAGGTTCTCTTTTTTTGTTTGGTCGTATCTACCAATCCCCACTTTTCCCCACCTCCGTTTTTTGTGCAGATATATCAGGTATTTTCGGGATTTTTGGAAGTATTTTTGGGGGAATTATGCTTGCGCTTTTTGGGGTTTTCCGATAAAATTTACTCAACGGTGGAGAATAGTGGTAAAAAGTGGGTGATAAAATGATGTTCATGGGGGAGTTTAATCATACAGTTGATGTGAAGGGAAGAGTCATTATCCCTTCTAAATTCCGTGAGCAGCTGGGAGAAGAATTTGTGATCACCAAGGGCTTTGATAACTGCCTCGCCGTATATGCACTGAAAAATTGGGAAGAGCTGCAAGCCAAGCTGGCATTGATGCCGATGACCAGTGTGGACGCCCGTACCCTTCGCCGTATGATTGTGGGCAGCGCCAGCGTTCTGGAAACGGATAAGCAGGGAAGGATTTTGATTCCTGCGCCCCTGCGTACCTATGCCGGCATTGATAAGGATGCCGTGGTCATCGGAAATATTGACCATGTGGAAATCTGGTCCAAGGATGTGTGGGAGAAGGCTTCCGATATGGATACCGATACGGCGGCGAAAAATCTGTATGAGTCCGGTATTACCCTATGATATTTGTACATCAATCCGTTCTGCCGGAGGAAACCATCGCTTCCCTGCAGATACGGGAGGACGGCATCTATGTGGATGGAACCTTGGGAGGCGGCGGACATGCAAGCATGGTCTGCGAGAAGCTTACCAAAGGCAGGCTGATCGGCATCGATCAGGATAAGGATGCGATTGCGGCAGCAGGAGAACGGCTGCGGGTATACGGTCAGGAACATTTTACGATAGTCAGGGACAATTACGGCAATATCGACAAGGTGCTGCAGAGCCTCGGTATAGATAAGGTGGACGGCATTTACTTGGATTTGGGAGTTTCGTCCTATCAACTGGATACGGCAGACAGAGGCTTCAGCTATCGGATGGATGCCCCTTTGGATATGCGTATGGACGACAGACAGACGGAAACGGCAAAGGATATTGTCAATCTTTATTCGGAGGCTGAACTGTTCCGCATCATCAGGGATTACGGAGAAGACAGATTTGCCAAGAATATTGCCAAGCATATTGTGCGCTACAGGGCGAACAAAGAGATTGAAACGACAGGGGAGTTAAGCGAAATCATCAAGGGGGCGATTCCCATGAAGATACAGGTGACGGGCGGACATCCCGCCAAACGAAGTTTTCAGGCGATTCGCATTGAGCTGAACAAAGAGCTGAAGGTTTTGGAAGAGTCCATAGATAAGATGATTGATTTGCTCAAGCCCGGCGGGAGATTGGCCATTATTACCTTCCATTCCTTGGAAGATCGGATAGTAAAAACCATATTTAGAAGAAATGAGAATCCTTGTACCTGTCCTTCGGATTTTCCGCTGTGTGTGTGCGGAAAAAAAAGTAAAGGCAGGATAGTTACAAAGAAAGCGATTCTTCCGCAAAAGGCGGAGGTGGAGGGAAATTCCAGAGCCAAAAGTGCGAAGTTGAGAGTATTTGAACGATTAGGATAGGAAGTTAGAGTAGAAAGAGTGGGTTATGATGAAAAGAACAAGGGGAAAAACATACGACGCTTACCGAGCGTATACGGATGGGAATACGGTCAGAAAGATCGATGAGCAGCCGGAGTACAGAAAACAGCAAAAAAGAGATGTACAGCAGATGAAGGACAGAAACGTGCAGAGGCTGCACGCCAATTCCAAAGCGATGCCTTGGACCTCGTTTTTCGGATTGGTGCTTGCCGTGGCTGCCGTATCTTTCTTTTGTATGTCTTATCTGCGCGCGGAATCCGCTTTGCAGAAAAGCATGAAGACGATAGAAAACATGGAAAAGGACTTGGAGAAGCTTAAGAGCGAGAATGATGCAAAGGAAGCAAGCATTCACGCCAGTATTGATTTGGATGAGATTTTTCAAACGGCGACCGGCAGACTGGGCATGGTATATGCGAATCAAAGTCAGGTAATTAAGTATGATAAGACGGAAAGTGAGTACGTAAGGCAGTATGAAGACATTCCAAACCAATAGGCGACCGGAGCCGAAAGTCAAAAGTAAGAGAATCAAATTATTCCTACCATATATGCAGAGAAAGCTAGCATTCGCACTTGCGGTTATAATGCTAGCTTTATTCGCTTTAATTTTTCGTATTTTCTGGATACAGCATAAAAACGCCGATGCTTATAATCAAAAGATACTATCACAGCAAAAATACGATTCCAGGGAAATCCCCTATAAAAGAGGGGATATTATGGACAGAAACGGTACCTATCTGGCCATCAGCAACAAGGTTTATAATGTCATTTTAGATCCTTCTCAAATTTACTATAGGCCTGAGGCCTACCTGCAGCCCACGGTGGACCTGCTCGTTAAGGTTTTCGGCTACGAGGAGGCGGAGCTCAAAAAAACCCTGGAGGAAAAACAGGGCAGCTCCTATGTACGATATGAAAAACATATCAGTTATGAAAAGAGAAATGAATTTAATGAAAAGATGAAGGCCTATAACGAGGAACAGGCCAATCTGGGCAGCGGTCAGAAGGTTCACGGGGTCTGGTTCGAGGAAGCGTATTTGCGGGAATATCCCTATGATACGGCGGCAAGCAATGTGCTGGGCTTTGCTTCCGCGGACGGCAGCATGGGAACCGGAGGGATAGAACAGTATTACAATGCGGATTTAATCGGAAATGCGGGGAGAGAGTACGGCTATCTGAATGAGGAAAGTACCTTGGAAAGGGTGATCAAACCGCCGACCAACGGAAATACGCTGGTGTCCACCATTGATTTGAATATACAAAATATTGCGGAAAAATATATTGCGGAATGGGAAGCCACGGCAAGAAGCAAGGTTACCGCCGTTTTGATTATGAATCCGAAAAATGGCGAAATTCTTGCCTTGGCAAGCAGTCGAAAATTTGATTTGAACAATCCCAAGGATTTGCAGTATTATTATACACAGGAAGAAATTGACGCCATGACGGAGGAGGAGCAGAATATCGCATGGAACACCCAATGGAGAAACTTTGTGGTCAGCGATACCTATGAGCCGGGATCCCCTTCCAAGGTCTTTACCGTTGCTGCCGCTTTGGAGGAAGGCGCTATCGGCAAGGATACAAGCTTTTACTGCGACGGCGGACAGCATGTGGGGGGATGGCAGATTCGTTGCAATGCAAGAAACGGTCACGGAACGCTGACAACGGCAGAGTCTTTGATTGTCAGCTGCAATGATGCGATGATGCAAATCAGCGCAACTATGGGTGTGGATAAATTTGCGCCTTATATGGAACGTTTCGGCTTCGGTCAGAAAACCGGTGTGGATTTACCGGGGGAAGCGGATACGGCAACCCTGATCCACAGCAAGGAGAGCATGCGGTCTACGGACTTGGCGACCAACTCTTTCGGACAAAATTACAACACCACCATGATACAAACGGCAGCGGCAATGTGCAGCGTCATCAACGGCGGATATTATTATGAGCCTCATGTGGTTAAGCAGGTTCTTAATCCCCAGGGACTCGTTGTCAGAAACATAGAGCCTAAGCTGGTCAAGGAAACCGTATCCGACTCCACCAGTGCCTTTATCAACGAAGCTCTGCGCAGGACGGTTGCGGAGGGAACAGGCTCCGCCGCTAAGGTGGAAGGCTATGATGTCGGGGGCAAAACGGGAACGGCACAGAAATATCCGAGAGGCTCCGGCAATTATGTGGTTTCCTTCATCGGCTTTGCGCCGACGGACAATCCGCAGGTTTTGTGTTATGTGCTGATAGACCAGCCGGGGGTGGAGGATCAGGCGCATTCTTCTTATGCCAGCACCATATTCAGTAAAATCATGGCGGAAGTTCTGCCTTATATGGGTGTATTTCCGCAAACGGAAACAGAGGCGGAGGACAGTGCCGGGGAAGGCATACGTTCCGGTACGGAAAGCACGGGGGAAGAAGAGAGCACCGCAGAGAGTACGGAAGAGGAAAGCACTGCCGGAGAGAGCAGCACCTATGCCCAGGATGAAGTGGTACCGAGTGAGGGTTATCTGGATGAGAGCGGAGAAGGCTCTACGGGGGTAACGGAGGAGAGTACGGCGGGGCAGACGGAAAGCGGCAGCGCACCATAAAGAATAGTTACGGGAGAATGAAAAAATGATAAAAGACAGTATAATAGCCGCTTTAATCGGGTTTACAGTATGCGCGGGGGCTTGCCCCTGCCTGATACCGATACTGCACAGGTTAAAATTCGGGCAGCAGGTTCGGGATGACGGTCCGGGCAGTCATCTGCAAAAAAGCGGTACGCCGACGATGGGCGGTATTATGATAGTTGCGGCAAGCGTTGCCGGCTCTCTGCCGTTTGCGATAAAATATCCCCGGATGCTGCCGATTCTGTGCCTGATGCTTGCCTTTGCCGGCATCGGTTTTCTGGATGATTACTTAAAAGTGGTAAAGAAACAGTCGGAGGGGCTGAAGGCAGTACAGAAGTTTCTGCTGCAGCTGGCAGCCGGTCTGCTCTTTGCTTTTTATTTGTACGGCAGAGATGATTTTGCGAAGATGATGCTAATCCCTTTTACAGGTGACTTCAAAAATGGTATACTAATAAATCTAGGTATTCTTTTTATACCGTTTGTCAGCTTGGTGATTCTCGGAACGGACAACGGCGTCAATTTTACGGACGGTCTGGACGGTCTTTGTTCCGGCGTGACGGCGGTGATTACGCTGTTTTTCATCATCATGAATATACGGGCAAATGTTATGTTGGCGCCTTTAAGCGCTGCGGTTTTCGGCGCCCTGCTCGGTTTTTTGCTGTTTAACTGTCATCCCGCAAAGGTGTTTATGGGGGACACGGGTTCCTTGGCTTTGGGTGCCTATGTGGCGGGAACCGCTGTCGCTTCCGGGCTTCCTTTATTTTTGCTTATTGTGGGCTTCGTTTATGTGGCAGAAGTATTGAGCGTTATGATACAGGTTGCTTATTTTAAAAAAACAGGAGGAAAACGGATATTCAGAATGGCGCCGATTCACCATCATTTTGAACTTGGCGGTTGGTCGGAAACCAAGGTGCTGACAGTATTTGTAGTCATTACAATTATACTTTCTTTGCTGGCCTTGCTTGGCAGCAATATATAGTTGATACGGAGGTAGTATATGGGAGAGAGGGTATTAGTTGCGGGGCTTGGAAAGAGCGGCATCAGTGCAGCTAAGCTTTTGCTGCGTGCAGGCGGCGAGGTACTTCTTTACGATGCGAATGAGAATCTGTCAGAAGAAGAGATATTGGAGAAATTTGCAGAAGAGGAGAGGACGAAAATCGGCATAAAACTGGGAACGCTCGGCAGAATGGACATTCTGAACATCAGTCTGTGCATCATCAGTCCGGGTATTTCCCTGGAGAGTCCGTTTGTTTCCCTGTTGGATGCCGCCAATATACAGATATGGTCGGAAATACAGCTGGCCTATCAGATGTCCAAGGGAAGGCTGATTGCCATTACGGGAACTAACGGAAAAACGACAACAACGGCTTTGACGGGAGAGATTATGGCTCGTCACTTCGAAAGCAGCTTTGTTGCGGGAAATATCGGCACGCCTTATACGGATATCGCGGGAGAAACCTTGGACAGTTCCGTGACGGTTTTGGAAACTTCCAGCTTTCAGTTGGAAACCATTATTGATTTTCGGCCGGATGTGGCAGCTATTTTAAACATTACACCGGATCATTTGAACAGGCACCATACCATGGAAAACTATACGGCCATTAAGGAGAGTATCGGTTTACACCAGACGGAGAAGAATTTCATGGTGCTGAATTATGATGATCCGCTTTTGCGCGCTTTCGGGGAAAGCGAGCGCTGTAAGGCAAGACGCTTTTATTTCTCCGCCGCAGGGAAGCTGCCGGAAGGCTTATATTTGGAGGAGGGCTGTATCTGCCTGCGCAGAGAAGGCAGGGAGAGCAGGCTTTTGCCGGTGGAGGAATTGCAGCTTCTGGGACAGCACAATTATGAAAATGTGATGGCGGCGATGGCGATTGCCATTTGTATGGAGGTTTCGCTGCCGGAGATTGTCAAAGCCTGCAAGGAGTTTAAGGCGGTGGAGCACAGAATAGAATTTGTATGCAGCCGCAGCGGCGTTTCCTATTATAATGACTCCAAGGGAACCAATCCGGATGCCGCCATGCAGGCAATTAAGGCGATGCCGGGGCCGACGCTTTTAATTGCAGGGGGCTATGATAAGGGCGCGGACTATGACGAATGGGTGCAATGCTTCATCGGCAAGGTGAAATATCTGGTTTTAATCGGGCAGACAAGGGATGCCATTGCAGAATGTGCAAAGAAACACGGTTTTACGGATATTATGTATGCAAGCGATATGGAAGAGGCGGTCAGGGTTTGTGCAAGCTATGCAGATAAAGGAGATTACGTACTGCTTTCTCCTGCCTGTGCGTCCTGGGGCATGTTTCAGGATTATGAGGAGCGGGGCAGGGTGTTTAAAGAGTGCATCGCCCGCTTATAGGTACGGTTATGGAAAATAAGGTGAGAGTAAAAAGAAAGACATATGTGGATTACAGCCTGCTTTTTGCTGTGTTTTTTCTGATTGTTTTCGGAGCGGTTATGATTTATTCCGCCAGTTCCTATATTGCTACGGTGCGCTATTCAGACCCGATGATGTTTGCTAAAAAACAGTTGATATTCGCAGGTCTGGGACTGGCGGCGATGCTTGTGGTGGCCTATATCGATTACCACTGGTATCTAAAACTTGCCTGGCTTGCCTATATTACTTCTCTTTTGCTGATGCTGGCTGTATATTTCATCGGTGTGGAAGAAAACGGACAGACCCGTTGGCTGGTGATAGGAGGCATCAATTTTCAGCCGGCGGAGCTTGTGAAAATCTCCCTGATTTTACTTACCGCCCACTGGATTTCCCGACCGGGAAAATCGGTTCATAAATGGAAGGAGGTTCTGCTCTTGTGGGCTATTGCTTCTCCCGGTATTCTTCTGGTCGGTAAAAACAACTTAAGTTCCGGCATTATCATCGGTTTGATTGTTTTTGTGACTGGTTTTGTGGCAAGTAAGCACAAGGTTTTATATGCCTTAGGTGCAGTTTTGATGGCGGGGGCGTATTTCGGCGCTCCCCTACTTCGTCATTTTTACATTGATGATTATCGTGTACGAAGAATTTATGTCTGGCTGGAGCCTTATAAATATGCCACAGAAGGAGGCTATCAGGTTTTGCAGGCCTTGTATGCGGTAGGCTCGGGAGGCGTGTTTGGCAAAGGACTGGGACAGGGATTGCAGAAGTTCAGTCTGCCGGAAGCCCAAAACGATATGATATTTTCGATTATCTGTGAAGAAATGGGGCTTTTCGGCGCAACGGTCATTATTTTTGTTTTTATGTTCATTTTATTCCGTTTATTTGATATAGCAGGTTCCGCCAAGGATCTGGCGGGTTCCTTGCTGGTTATCGGTGTACTGGTGCATATTGCGGTGCAGTTGATTTTTAATGTGGCGGTGGCGACCAACAGTATGCCCAATACCGGCATCAGCCTGCCATTCATCAGCTACGGCGGCACGGCACTTTTGTTTTTGATGGTGGAAATGGGCATTGTTTTATCGGTAGCAAAAGGAATCAGGCAGGAGTAATTCATGATGGAGAGAAGAAGAAAAAGATGGAGTATACGGACAAAGTTGCTGCTGTCTTTTTTTATCCTTGTGCTGCTGTGTACCCTGGCTCTTGTATTTACCCGCATTAAGACGGTGCAGGTAAAAGGAAACGCCTGGTATGCCAGTGATGAAATTGCATATATTATTTTTCCCGATGAGCTTTCCCGCAACAGCTTTCTGGTTTGGGTACAGAGCCTGCTTGGGCAAAAGAAGGCGATTCCTTTCATCGAAGATTACAGCATACATTTTGAGAATCCCTTTACCGTGGAGCTGATTGTATATGAAAAGAGTATTGTCGCCAGCGTGGAGTATATGAGCTCCTACCTGTACTTTGATAAGGACGGCATTGTGGTGGAGAGCACGGCAAAAAAGCTTGACCATATCCCGATTATACGGAACCTGGAGGTGGGGGATGTGGTGCTGTATAAAAAGTTGCCGGTAGAGGATGAAACATTTTTTCAGGAAATTTTAAATATTACACAAATATTAAGTTTGAAAAATATTCAGACGGATTATATAGAGTACAATGCGGACAAGAGCCTGTATCTGGTCATCGGGGACATCCGGGTGGAGATGGGAAGCGCGGTGAATATGAATGAGCAGGTGTCCGTACTGGCAGATATTCTGCCGGAATTAAAGGGTTTGAGCGGCGAATTATCATTGAATACGGGGGCTGAAAATCAGGAAAAAGGGACCTATACATTTAAGAAAAAATAAAATTAAAAAATAAAAAATTTGGTTGAATTTTAGGGAAAAAGAGTTTATCATAACCATAGTATAAAGAATGGATAAGTCCGTTGAATAGTTGATTAGGAGGACAGAGGCTTGTTTGAAATAAAGTTGAACAGTATGGAAAGTGAAGCAAAAATCGTCATTATCGGTGTCGGTGGAGCAGGCGGCAATGCAGTGACCCGTATGATTAAGGAGAATATAGCAGGAGTAGATTTTATCGGCGTTAATACAGACAAGCAGGCTCTATCTTCCTGTATGGCTCCTACCAATATTGCGATTGGAGAAAAGTTGACAAAGGGACTCGGCGCAGGCGGCAGACCGGAGGTAGGTGAGAAGGCTGCGGAGGAGTCTTTGGAGGAATTAAAGGCGGCTCTTGCGGGAGCGGATATGGTGTTTGTTGCCTGCGGTATGGGCGGCGGAACCGGTACGGGTGCCGCACCGGTGATTGCCAGAGTAGCGAAGGAAATGGGTATTTTAACCATCGGTATTGTCACCAAGCCGTTCCGTTTTGAGGGTAAGCAACGTATGGCGAATGCACTGCAGGGCATCGAGAGGCTGACCTCCAGTGTGGATACCCTGATCGTTATTCCGAATGACAAGCTTTTGGAGATTGTAGACCGGAAGGTGAAGATAGAGGATGCCTTAAAGAAGGCGGATGAGGTGCTGCAGCAGGCAGTTTCCGGCATTACGGATTTAATCAATGTGCCGGGACTGATCAATTTGGACTTTGCGGACGTGCAGACGGTAATGTCAGACAAGGGCATTGCACATGTGGGTATAGGACGTGCGGCAGGCGACGACAAGGCTATCGAGGCGGTGAAGCAGGCGGTGTCTTCTCCTCTCCTGGAAACCAATATCAGGGGAGCGAGCCATATTATTGTGAATATTTCCGGAGATGTCAGTCTGGTTGAGGCGGATGAGGCGATGACCTACATCCAGGATTTGACGGGCGAGGATGCCAATGTTATCTTTGGTGTTATCGGCGATGATTCAAGTCCGGATGAAGTAAGCATTACCGTTATTGCGACGGGACTGGATGCCCATGCTTCCAATGTACCGGTCAGAAACATTATGAAGGAAACGGTGAAGAATACCGGCAGCATGGCGGCACGTAATATCGCGAGAGTAACCAATGTAAGCACGGCACCTGAAAGAGAGGAAGTGGCAAGCGCCTATGCAAATCAGGCTCAGCAGCCTCCGAGAGGTGATTTTGACGGAAATTATGCCAAGCCAAACAGAGGAACGGAAGAACCTTACAGACCGAGAACCAGGGAAACCTCTTTGAACATTCCGGTTTTCCTGCAGAAAAAGTAAATAGAAAAGAGGGAACCGCTGCACCGGATTGAGGTGGGGCGGTTTTTTTACGGTAAAAAACAGATAAAACTTGTCATAAAAGTATTGACAAGATAAAAAAATCAGCTATACTATATCTTGTAATAAAATAAATTACAAGATTAAATCAGGAGGAAGCAAGATGAAGATTGCAGTGGTGGCAGCAAACGGCAAGGCGGCAGCCAAAATTATGGAAGAGGCAATGAGCAGAGGGATGGATGTTACGGCTTTCGGACGCAGAGAGAACAATACGGTAGCAAAAACTTATGTGCAGAAGGATTTGTTTGATTTGCAGGCAGAGGACTTAAAAGGCTTTGATGCAGTGGTGGATGCTTTCGGTGCTTGGACGGAGGATACCCTTGCACAACACAGCAGTTCTTTAAAGCATTTGTGTGATCTTCTCTCGGGAACGGATACCCGTCTTTTGGTCGTGGGCGGCGCAGGCAGCCTATATATTAACCCGGAGCACAGCCTCTGCCTGTTAGACAGTCCGGACTTTCCGGAGGAGTATAAACCTTTGGCAAAGGCTATGGCAAAGGCCCTTGGGGAGCTGCGGGAGCGCAAGGATGTGAAGTGGACCTATATCAGCCCTGCGGCAGACTTTCAGGCGGATGGAGAAAGAAGCGGAAAATATCTTCTCGGCGGAGAGGAATTGATGGTAAACAGCCGCAACGAAAGCATAATCAGCTATGCGGACTATGCCCTTGCCATGGTGGATGAGATAGAAAAAGGGGCGCACATCGGGCAAAGAATCGGTGTAGTAAGGGCATAATGCAGATTACGAGCAAGTTCACGATAGCGGTACACATGATAGCAGCCCTCTACTTTTTTCAGGAGAAAACCAAGGTTACCAGCGGTTTTTTGGCAGGAAGTGTGGGAGCCAATCCCGTTATTGTGCGAAATGTGCTGGGGAATCTCAAGGAAGCCGGCATCATCAACATCAGTCAGGGCAAGAGCGGAATCAGTCTGGCAAGGTCTCCGGAGGAAATCAGTTTTTATGATGTTTACCGGGCTGTGGGCTGCATAGATGAAAGAGGGCTGTTCCATTT
>JBGZHY010000091.1:0-26422 GCA_041848045.1 Lachnospiraceae bacterium | reverse complement strand
TTCTAATACATTGCTGTCTTGTAGTCAAATAAAATACATAGTAATACTTCAGAAAAATTCAGAATTTTCTGACGCTTTTTTTCATAAGTCCCCGCTATACTCAGCCCTGTTTACAACACTTGAAGAAAGGACGAAGAAAAAAGCATGATGAAGAACAAGAAGCATTTGTTTTCCGCTCTGGCTCTTGGCTGCTCCCTTTGTCTGGCTGCGTGCTCTGCCATGCCGCAGACAAAGACTACGGATATGAGCGAAGCAATGCAGACACAAAGTACGCAAGCCGAAAGTATGCCTATGGAAGGTACGCAGCTTGCCAAAGATACGCCGCAAAGCAATTTCTATAATTATATCAATGCACAGTGGCTCAATGACACCAAGATTCCGGAGGGAGAATCCACCATCAACAACTTCAGTCAGCTGCAGGAAAAAACAGATACCGACATTCGGGATATGATTGCCAAACTGCAGGCTGATTACAGTAGCCTGGCGGAAGGAAGCTCCGAGAAAAAGCTGGTTGACCTCTATAATATGGCGGCAGATTTTGAAACCAGGGACCGACTGGGTATGGAGCCCATCAAGGAATATGTGGAAGAGATCCGGGCGATTTCCGACATGGATGCCTTCCGTAGGGTTTTAAGCAAGCTATACGCCAAAGGCGTGGTCAGCAGCATCTCTTTTCTGATTGATAAGGATGTAAAGAACAGCTCTGTCAATGCCCTGTATCTGAACAGACCGGAACTCGGTTTATCCAAGAAAAACTTTGAAGGAACGGACGATTTTTCCTTAAAGCAGCAGGAAGCCTTCAAGAAATACCTGCAGGAAATCTTTATATGGTCAGGATATTCTGCAAAAGAAGCCGAGCACAAAGCGGATTTGGTTTATCATTTGGAAAAACAGATTGCCGAATCGACCTTACCCGCAGAAAAAGCAAATGACCAGGAGCTTTTATATAATCCGAAAACCTGGGAGGAGCTGAAAACCTTTGCTCCTGCCGTTCCTCTGTGGGAGGCTGCCGAAGCGGTTCAGCTAAACAGCACGGAGCAGCTCATTGTTTCCGAACCTCTTGCGCTGGAAAAAATCAATGCCTTATATACCGACCAAAATCTGGAGGCCTTAAAGGCACAGCTGGAATACCGCTTAATTGCCGCCAATGTACAAAGACTTTCCAAGGATCTGGTCGAAATCGGTGCACGTTTTGAATCCGCCTCTACCGGCGTTTATGATGTGCCTTCCGATGACGAGCTTGCCTTTAACCTGGTGAGCGAGCAGTTTAAAGATCTTGTTGCCAAAATTTATACGGATAATTATTTTATGCCTTCTGCAAAGGCAGATGTTATCTCTATGGTAAATGAGATAAAGTCTACTTATGTGGATCGCATCAAAAGTTTGGACTGGATGACGGATGCCACCAAACAGCAGGCACTCAAAAAGCTGGATACCATGACGGTTAAGATAGCCTACCCCGACAAATGGGAAGACTATTCCGACTTAAACATCGTAAGCAATGCAGAGGGTGGTAATCTGGTCAGCAATCTGGAAGCACTTTTACACAAAACCCGGATGGCAGACAAAAAGAAACTGGAAAACAAACCGGATAAGTTGGAGTGGGGACTTCCGCCGCATACGGTTAATGCCTATTACAATCCTATCGGCAACGAAATTGTATTTCCGGCAGCTATATTACAGGCGCCTTTCTATGATCCGAAGGCTTCCAAAGAGGAAAACCTGGGGGGAATCGGCGCAGTCATCGGCCATGAAATAACCCATGCTTTTGACAAACAAGGCGCGCAGTTCGATGAAAACGGCAATCTGCGAAACTGGTGGGATGCCAAAGACTTGGAAAAGTTCCAGGCAAAGGTAAACCAGGCAGCCGACATTTATTCCAAATTGGAAGTGGTACCGGGTTACTATGTCAACGGTGCAATTTCAACCGGCGAAATCATTGCGGATTTGGGCGGTTTGACCGTAGCTGTCAGCATTGCCGAGAAAAACGGCTATGACACCAAGAAAGTTTTTGAATCTTATGCCAAAGTATGGCGTGAACGCAACACCAGAGAATATGCCATTTCCAATATCGAGGACGAGCATCCGCCGGGCATATACCGCGTCAACAATATTGTCAACCAAATTGACCGCTTCTATGAGGACTTTCAGGTCAAAGAAGGTGATCCTATGTATGTTGCTCCAGCAGAACGCTTGCGTGTCTGGTAAATAAAAACAAGGAGAAGTGATGAATTTTAACAACTTTAACAAATGGATAAAAGGAAAGCAGAGCGTAAAGGAATTGCAATGGTGGGATCTGGCTATTCTTACTCTGGTGATGTTCGGGCAGGCGATTTATCAATCTACCATGCAGTGCTTTATCCTGCCCAATCCCGGACTTTCAGGGACTGTGGAGTTTACACCATGGGACAATATACAGGCGCTTAGCTCCCAGCTTATGCTGCTTTGCCTGGCACTTTTATATCTGCGTATTCGGCATTTCGATTTTTCACAATGGAAATGTAAGATTACCTTAAAGCAAACCCTTTACGGTATTCTTCTGTTTATCATGGCCGCCTTAGTCATGGATGCGTATATGTTTGCTGCCTGGAATCTTTTCCCCTCTGCTCTCACCGGGGCGGCGGATATAGCGGCGCAGGGAAGCGGCGATCTTGCCTCAGCTCCTCCTTCTCTCCTTAAGCAGCTGCACTATACCACCATTCTGTATGCCCTTTTAAACGGTGTATATGAAGAAATTTATTTTCTGGGTATGTGCCTTTTTGTGGCTCCGAAAAAAGTAAAATCGGCTTTTATCTGTTCATTGCTGATACGGTTCTCTTTCCATACCTATCAGGGCTGGATATCCGCCATCGGCATTTCTCTGCTGGGACTTGTCTATTACTTCTGGTATGAGAAAACGGAGCGAAAAAATTTATATCCCTTCTTCCTCTCTCATGCCATTGCCGATGTTATCGGCCTGGGAATTATGGGCTATATCTTACGATAAAACAAACTCGTATTTGTCATATTGATGATGGCAAATACGGGTTTTTCTTGTCCTCCAAAGCGCCACTTGGCAGAACCCGACACATATGTTACAATAAGCCGCAAGAGGAGTATGAGGTGAAAAACAATGAAAAATGAAAAATATTGTATTTTAGTCGCAGATGACGAGCAGGAAATCCGCGATGTTTTAAAGCTTCTGTTAAGCGGTGACGGTTATGAAATCGTTCTTGCCAAGACCGGAAAAGAAGTGTTACAGCAGGATTTGCGGGAAATTGATCTTTTTATTTTGGATGTCAATATGCCGGAATTATCCGGTTTTATGACCGCTGCCAAAATTCGTGAACAATACAGCACTCCCATTATATTTTTGACGGCCTATTCTGCCGAGTCGGATAAGGTTATCGGCTTTTCAGCCGGCGCGGATGACTATATTGTCAAACCCTTTTCCAATATAGAGCTTTTGATGCGCGTCAAAGCCGTTTTACGTCGCAATCAGCAGGGGCTCCCCCGTACGGAAACCAAAAATGTACTGAGCTTTCAGGATTTGCTGCTTGATTTGGACAACCAATCCGTTGTGCGAGAAGAAGAAATTATTCCGCTGACCTATACGGAGTTTAAAATTCTGGAGCTTTTTGTACGACATAAGAAAAAGATCTATTCTCTGGAAAATATATACCAAAGCATCTGGGGGGAAGATGCGGTAGGCGACAGCGCCATTATGGTACACATCAAAAACATACGCAAGAAACTGGGGGACAGCTCCCGCAATTCCAAGTATATCAAAACTGCATGGGGAAGAGGCTATTATGCAGAATAGGCAGGATATAAAAGTAACCAAACTCTCACATGAGATTTTGGGCTTCTTGGGGGTAACCCTAGTCATCAGCCTTTTTCTTTTTGCGTTTTTATACCTAACCGCCATATCCATTTCCGAACTTTATTTTGAGAGCCGCAATACCATCCTGACGGAGTCCAGCACCGCCACCTTGCGTTCCTGGATTAGAAACATAAGTGTTCTGGCGGTTCTTTTCTTCTTCATCGCCCTATTCTTGACCTTGCTAAGCCAAAAATTTTCTTATCTGCGCGAAATCATCCGCGGTGTGGATGCCCTACGTATCCACAGAATGAACTATGAGGTGTTGGTGGAGGGCAACGACGAACTGACCGAGCTGGCGGAACGCATCAACTATCTTTCACAGACCGAAAGAAAACTGGCAGAGCAGGAAATGCGGCTGGCAGAGGAAAAGAAACAATTTATCCGCGCCCTTTCTCACGATATCCGTAACCCCTTGACCGCCATGCTTTCCTACACGGAATATTTACTGAAACAAAAAGAGCCGAATCCGGAAGAGCTGCGCGCCTATCTGGATATGATACAGCGAAAAGCACGACAGATGAAGGAGCTAAGCGATCAGCTTTTGGAAAACAGTGAGCGTAAAACGGAGTATATTGAAGACGGACGCTGTCTGATGATACAGTTATCCGAAGACTGGCTGGAAAGCCTTGACGAAAAATTTTCCTGCAGCATTGATTTGCGGGACTGCCCACGTTTTTGCGGAGATTTTGATGTACGGGAGCTGCAGAGAATTTTTGATAATCTGGCCTCCAATATCGAAAAATATGCCGACGATACAAAAGCAGTGTCCCTTCGTATTTTCGCTAAAAGGCAAAGCCTGCATCTCATACAGAAAAATACCAAAAAGAAACTTCGGGAAGAAACGGAAAGTCACCGCATCGGTTTAAGCAGTATACGCCATATCCTTGCCTCTTACGGCGGAAAAATGGACATTCGGGAAGATGAAGAACTTTTTTGTATTCATCTGACATTTGAAAATATCCGTTTTCTTTAGAAAGCTTTATAATTACCCGAATAAAATCTTTATATCTATGCCCTATAATGTGGATACAGGCAAGATGGAAAGGAGCAGTAAAGTGTCTATCGACAATACCGTAGAAGCGCTTATCATTGCCTTTATAATCATAAGCGTTGTCAGCATTTTTGGTTCGGTTCTTATGTTTGTGGTAAAAGATCCCCGGAAACAAGCCATTATATTTTATGTTTTGGCAATATGGGGAATGGTTTTAGCATGGCAGCATGTTCTCGGCCTTGAAACACAAAATATAGGAGCACAGCTCGGCGCCTGGGGGTTTGGGAGTTTATCCGCCGTAGCGATGTTGGTAGATCTTTGCGCAAAAAGCGACAAAAAGTTTTGGATATCAAGGCTTATGGTACTCTCTTCCGTCTTGCTGGGAATTCTGGGAATATTCATATTGTAGTGTACATACAAAAATCCCTTAGCATACCGTTCTCAGAATTCCCGATATTTGCATTACCGTCCGGGCTTTGGATATGAAAAGCTTGTGTAGTACATATAAACGGGGGAGAGTATAAAGGGCTTGTCCGGATGGCAGTCGGATTACAGGAGTTTTTCTTTGTAATCCGACTTTTTCTATTACTCTTCTTTGAAGATTTCACTGCATTTACGACAGGCGGTTCCGGTTGCCGCACAGCCCCCCAATGCCGTTTCCCTTAGCTCGAAGGGTAAGGCCTTCCCTACACGATACATACTGTCTATCATTTCATCCAGTGGAATAAATGCCCGTATGCCCGATAAGACCATCTGTGAAGCGGCAATGGCATTCATCACTCCCATCACATTTCGGGTCTGACAGGGATTTTCCACCAAACCTGCCACCGGATCGCACACAAGCCCCAACACATTGGCAATACAGATACTGGCCGCATCCACGGCCTGCTGCGGGCTGCCTCCGAGCATCGCCGTCAGCGCACCTGCCGTCATGGCGCTTGCCATTCCCACTTCCGCTTGACAGCCTGCTTCCGCACCGGATACCGAAGCATTGCGCATAGCCAGATAGCCGATGGCTGCCGCCGTCAGCAAACCCTCCAAAGCTTTATCCTCCGGCAGATTTTCGCTTTCACACAGTGCAACCACGCCCGCCGGCAAAACACCTGCACTGCCGGCAGTAGGCGCGGCGACAATAACGCCCATAGACGCATTTCTCTCCATTACCGCAAGGGCATAACACATCGCTCTGGATACAAAGGTACCGCAAAGAGCCGTGCAGGCATCGTAAGCATGCAGATTTTTGGCTTCTCCTCCGATTAAGCCTCCCATGGATTTATATACTTGTTCAGTGGGCTGGTGACAGCTCTCTTGCATCACACGGTAGGCGCGGCGCATCCCCTCTTTTATGCTTTCTTCATCTGTTTCAAACAGTGCACATTCTCTGGCTGTCATTGCCTGTGCAATACTGATTTCTTTCTCCCGACAGCCTTCCAATAATTCTTTTGCATTGATAAATTCCATAATTCCCTCTTACTGATGTATGATGATAACATCAATGATGTCCTTATATTCCCGCAGTCTGCGCTCAATATCTCCATGAATGTCCGAATCCGACTCCACAATGGTATACGCCAGCTTTCCCTTATACTCCCGAAAGATATGCATGAAGGCAATATTGATACCGAAATCTCCCAGACATTTGGTAATATGTGCCGCCACTCCGGGTTTATCATTCTGCTTGACAATTAAAGCGCAGTATTCGCCTCTGAAATCCACTTCAATGTCATTGATACGGCTGATTCTGACCTTGCCGCCCCCCAAAGATTCTCCCCGCAGGCAAAGGCTTTCTCCTTTTGTATTTTCCATCTCTATATCGACCGTATTCGGATGGGTATCTCTATTCTCCTTATTCAGCACAAAGGAAAAGAGAAGCCCCTGTTCTTCTGCCAGGGTAAAAGCCTCCCTAATCCGAAGATCATCCGTTTTAAACCCCAGGATTCCCCCTACCAGGGCCTTGTCCGTGCCGTGCCCTCGATAGGTTTTTGCAAAAGAGCCGTACAACGTAAAACGGACCTTACGGATATCCCCTTTAAACATTTTATTGGCAATCAGCGCAATGGCTGCCGCTCCTGCCGTATGGGAGCTGGATGGACCTACCATGTGCGGCCCGATTACATCAAAAATACTGATATTTGTCATCTTTCGCCTGTACCTCCCTTTTCATAGCGAATTTCTTCTCCCAGGCTGAAAGACCATATAATTTTGTCCTTCACCGGTTTTTGCGTACTCTTGGAAATGGCAAGGGCATAATAATCCAACTGCTTCTCATACCGCTTCAGCAGTTCTTCCTTATCCGATACCTTGTCCGTCTTGTAGTCTATGATGCTGATGCCGTCCTCTTCCTCAATGTAAGCATCCACCACACCTTGCACCAGCACAAGCTCCTCGCTGTTTCCCAGTCCCAAATCCTTTGCCGCCAGGCTCATATAAAATTGCTTTTCCCGATGCAGAGCATTCGTCGAAGCTGCCTTTGCCATTCTTGCAAACAGCGCTGAACGAAGAAAAGCTTCCACCTCCCTGATATCAATCAGTTTTTGCTCCTCTTGCTCCATATAGCCTTGCTCCAAAAACATTTCCATCAAATTGCGTAAATCGGAAGTCGGACGTATACCGGCAAAATCAAGCAGATCCATCAACCTGTGATAGGCATTTCCCCTTTCGCTTGCCTTCTGCTTTGCTCCCACAACGCTTCTTTCCTTTGCCTGATACTTAAACAGCATATCTTCCTGCTCCTGCTGTTTTCTTTTCAGCTCGCTGACACTGACCTTGTTGTGTATACGGGTATCCTCCTGAAAAGCATAAGAAAAATCCAGCATTTTTTCGATACTCCGGCAGTCAAATAAAGCAGCGATATCTTTCTCTCCGTCTTCCGGCAAAACCTCCATTTTTCTTTCTTCTTCTCCTGCAGCTCTCAAATCCTCATAGGAAAACTGTTGAAAATCCACACTTTCCTGCAGGATGCTTTTACACATCCAAAACCAGTCCAAATAGCTGCCGGCAGAGGCAATATAATGCTTTGGCGCCGCTTTTTTTTCTGCCAGATGCAAAAAGCCGTACTCCTTTTCCTTGGAGGGAAGACGAAAGCAGGAAGTCAAAATCAAAAGCTCCTTGGCCCTTGTCATTGCCACATATAAAAGACGCAACTCCTCCGCCCGAATCCCTTCTTTTATCCGCTCTTTGGCAAGGCGTTTTTGCAGACTCTCGCCTTCCGTCCGATACTGCATATCTTTATAGCTGAAAGAAAGGCCAAATTCATCTTCTATCAACATTTTTTCTCGCAAATCCATGCTGCCGAAAGAAGAGGCAAGGCCTGCCACAATACATACGGGATACTCCAAGCCCTTGGAGGCATGGATAGTCATTATGCGAACCGTATCCGCATTTTCGCTGATTAGGCTTGCTTCCCCAAAATCCGTATTCTGCTCCTTCAAATCCGCAATATAACGTATGAAATCAAACAAACCGCTGTAACCGCTCTCCTCATAGGACTTCGCCTTTTCCATAAGCAGCAGCAAATTGGCTCTGCGCACCTCTCCTCCCGGCATAGCGGACACATAATCCAAAAAAGAAGTTTCCGTCAGTATTCTTCGTATCAGAACATGGAGGGGTAAAAAGGCGCTCTCTCTCCGATACCTCTCCAGATAGGCAAAGGCCCTCTGCACCTTGCGGATATTCTCCCTGCCCAGCAGCGCTTCCAGACGACGCTTCTCCTCTTCTTCCTCGCCCGCAAATATTTCCAGTATATACAGGAGGCTGCGATATACATCTCTTTCCCCCCGTATTTCTCTGCCGGAAAACAGTGCCAATGCTCTGTTATCCAGACAAACAACCGGTGATTTCAGGTATGCGCACAGCGGCAGCTCCAAGGTCGGATTATCAATAACACTCAAAAAAGCCAGAAATTTCTGTATTTCATAGGTGTCAAAAAATCCGTGCTTGCTGCTTGCATAACAGGGAATCCCCTGCCGCAGCAGCTCATCCGCTATCACCTTCGCCTTCCCCTTGGTATTCCGCAGTAAAATCACGATATCCCTGTACATCAAGGGCCGCAGCCTTCCCTCTTCCTGTACATGCATCCTTTGCCGCATCAGATCCCGGATATTCCATGCAATGAGCTTTGCCTCCCACTCTATATCCTTGCAGCGCTTTGCTTCTTCATCCGCCCCGGACTTATCCAGGTAACAAAAACGAGTCTTTCCCGCACTGTTTTGCAGCGAATCCTCCGTATAAGAGGCTGCCGCATGCAGGGCGGCGTCCTCATCATATAAAATGTCCCCCACATCCTTGCCCATAAGTCTGTAAAAAAGTGCGTTGACACTCTCCAGTACCGATGCTCTGCTGCGGAAATTATCCGAGAGAATGACCTTACAGGGCTCTTTACTCTCCGGCTGTCCTTCACGGTAAAGGGGATACTTTTTGTATTTTTCTATAAAAAGTGCGGGTTTCGCCTGTCGGAAGCCGTAAATGCTCTGCTTAACATCTCCCACCATAAAAACATTATTATTCTCAATCGCCCGCAGCAGTTCTTCCTGTATAAAATTGGAATCCTGATACTCATCCACATATATTTCTTTAAAATCCCTTGCATACTGCTTGGCTATATCCGTTTTTTCTCCCGCCTGCCACAGCACATGAAGTGCCGCATGGGCGATGTCGTTAAAATCCGCAATTCCTCTTTCTGTTTTTTTCTCCTGCAGTCTGCGGGTATATTCCCTTGTCAGGCGCAGTAAAACCGCTCTCAGCCGTGCCGAGAAATCCTCCTCCTGCAAAAGCTCCTCCTTTGTTACATCCAGGTAAGCAAACAGAGCCTGAATGTCGGCTTTATAGGCACTGCGCAGCATTTTCACCTTTGCCGCAAGCTCCGTGTCTTTATTCTTGCTCATATTCAAGGTATGGAATTTTATGGAGGACAGAGCGGCTCTTTGCTCTTCAAGACTTTTGGCTCGCAGCGCAAGACAAAGGGTATCTTTTTCATTATTCTCTTTGTTATATATTCCCAGGCTTTCTTTCTTCTTTTTTTCATCCCGCTTTCCGAACAAATTTCGATGCAGATCCTCATCCCCTGCTGCCAGCCCCTCAATATATTCCATGTCCCGCAAAGCCTGCTCCAGTACCGCCTTTACCTGCCTAAACATAAGCTCTTCCAAGTCCTGCGCCGAATAGGCTCCTTTTTCCAAAGCATCCAGATATTCCATGGGCCAAGCCATAGACTGAGCGCAGCGGTATATTCTGTCTATATTACCGAGCAAACCGTCATCCCCTTTTACTTTGGCAAAGACATCCAGCAAAAACAGGAAGTCTTCCTGTGCAGCTTCATATTCTTCCTCCATCAGCTCTCCCAAAACATCGCTTTGCAATAGCTTTAAATCCTCCTCATCCGCAATACGAAAAGCAGGATCCATGTCCACCTTATCGATATTCTCTTTAACAAGGCTCATGCAGAAACTGTCTATGGTACAAATTCTTGCCAAATCCACCAGGGTCAGCTCCCTTCTGATGCGCCGCCTTTCCGCTTTACGCTCAGGAGGCAAGGCCGACAATGCCTTCTCCAGAGCTTTTTTGATGCGTTCTTTCATGCCGGAGGCCGCAGCCCTGGTAAAGGTCATCACCAACAAATCTTCTATACTGTAAGAACTTTCAGGCTCCAAAATACGGCTCACGATACGCTCTACCAAAACCGCCGTCTTTCCGCTGCCGGCAGCCGCCGAAACCAGAACTGTTCTGCCCTTAAGTGCAATGGCACTTTCCTGATTCCTTGTCCAAGGCATTATGCCTCCTCCTTCTCTTCTGTTTTTTCCGTATAAGAGCGATAATCATATCCCTTTATACGTTTGTCAAAACCGCAAAGCGAACGATAATCACAGTACATACAGCTGAAACGCTCATCCTCCACGGGGCTGACCTGTATATCTCCGGCAAGAATACGGCTGCCGAAAAACCGTATCTTTTCTCCTACACTGTCCAGGATATCCCGAATATCCTCCGGATCCGCCAGGGTTTTCTTATCCTTATCCTGCAAATCCCAGCCCTTGAGCTCCTCATTTTCCATCAACGGCACCGCTGACAAAGGCAGTATCCTAGATTCCCTTTCCCTCGGCTCATCCCCTGCAAAGAGTTCCCGATCCAAAGCGGCGGCTATATGCTTATCTTTGTAAATCAAGCCGTTGGGTTTATAGCAGGAAAGAAGCAGCTCTTTGGAAATTTCCCGCTTCTCCTCCTCTTCTAAGGCTCTACCCAAAATCTCTTCCCGCAGGCGGCAGTTTCGTGCAAAATCCTCCTGCCTGATGAAATTCTCTGCCAGACCGGCATAAAACATTGCCGCCGGCTCCACCTTCTTCTTATACTCCTTTCGGTACAAGCGCAGGGCAATATCCAGATAAAATGCCAGCTGCATCTGCAGCCCCTGCTGCATAAGCTCCCTGTCCCACTTTACCTTACCAGTTTTATAGTCGATGATTTTTACAGCCAGATAATCCTGCCGGTCTTCTGCGTCCATAGATGCATCATACACATCTATCCTGTCTATTTTGCCGCTTATATACATCTTTCTTCCGTTTTCCAGCTTCAGATCATACAACTCCGCATCCCGTATGTCAAAGCCAAATTCAAGAGCCCGGGGCTCAAACTTTCCCTGCTCCAGCTGTAAGGCGAAGACCTCTGCATTTGTTCTTAGCAGGCGTAAAATCCGTTCCTTGACATAGGCATTTTTTGCGGAATCCGCATACTTATTCTCCTCCTGGGCAAGCAAGACCTTGGAAACGGCAGACTCCACCCTGCTATCCGTATTGTTTTCAAGATAGGCTGAAAATCCCTCGCTTCTTCCCGCATCTCTTTCCCGCATGTAATCCCGAAAAAGCTCTTCCAGAGCGGCATGCGCCAGATTGCCGATTTCAAGGCTGCCCAGGTTGTAAGCCCTGCGCTCGAATAACTGCAGACCGTAACGCACAAAATATTGGTAAGGACAGGCGGCATAACTTTCCAATTTGGAAACGCTCACCTTCAAAATATCTCCAAATAAGGATGCCGCCAAATCCTCTCCCAAGGCCTCCTTACGATACATCAAATTGGCAAAGAGCAACAGACTTTCCATATCATAGCGCTGCAGCAAATCCCTGATATTCTGCGAGATATCCCGCAAATCTGCCGATAAGCCGTAACGGCGAAGGCAGGCCGCCATATTTTCTTCCAACTCCTCTCTGGTATAGATACAGCGGGCTCCCTCGTATTTTTCCACCTGCAAATCCGTATACAGGGAAATAATATTCTGCAGAATAGAGGCCGGTTGTATGGTTTTCATGGAAGCGTCCGTATTGGCATAAGATAAATACAGCCTGTGGCTGGCCTTGGACAAAGCCAGGTACATATAATACTTTTGCTCATATACGCTTTGCTTTAATGTTTGACTCAAGCGCAAATGATACTGTTCCTCCAAGAATACCTTTTCCCGGTCGCTGATTAAAGAATGAGCGGAATTTATATGCGGCACGAGTCCTTCATTCATCCCCAGAATGAACACCACCTTCACATCGGCTGTCCGGGAGCGCAGCATATCACCGATAAACAGGGTGTCCAAAACGGAAGGAATCAAACCCAGAGATATTTGCGAAAGCCCTGCCCGAAACAGCTCCAAAAACTCCTTCTTCTGCAGAGGCTCATCTTGCAGCAGCTTCTCCAGCATGGCAAACAAGGATACTACACTTTCATATACTCCCGTATACTCCCTGGCTCTTTTTTCATCTCCGGATTCCGCAAACTCCTTTCCCAGCGCCGACAGCTTTTCTTCTATATCCAGCCTGTCAAAAAGCTCATATAAGGCCGCTACAATATCCGAAACCTGCAAGCCCTCCTCTTCTTTTCTCTTTTTTTGAAAGAGCCCGTATAAATCCTCCGTATCCTGCAATATCTCCACACGAAGCGCATTTAAATCCTCCAAGGAAACTCCTTTATAAGCCTTAGGCATATACGTAAAGGCCTTGGACAAACGCTTATGGGAGGCAAGCCCCGTCATGAACAAATAATTGTCAAAAGAATACAGGGTATAGGAGGAGCAGGATTTTGCGAAGGCAAAGGGACTGCGAATATAACGCATCAAAGCATGATAGCTGTAATTTTCCGTTACAAGCTGCAACACGCTGTCAATAAAATCCACAAACATATTGGTGGAAATACGGATATTGGAATCAATATGGTGGGGAATACCCGCCGCCTGCAGCTGCTGGCTGAGCCTGTCCCCATAGCGGCTTAAATCGCCGCTTAAAACGGCAATATCCCGGTAACGATAGCCCTCCTGCCTAATCAAATAATGAAGGCGGTTCATCAGGCATTTAACCTCTTCCTCCGGACTGTCTGCCGCACAAATTTGAATATCGCCCGCAGCAGAAATCGGCGTACATCCCTCTTCCCTTAAAAAATAACGTTCCAGATGCTGCAGACTTCGGCTCTTCTTATAGCTTGCGTCAAGGTATATGCTTTCTTTCTGTGAAACACCGTTTCTATCCGCCAAGGCATTGACGGTCTTAGCCATATGCATGCTCATAAAAAAGAGCTCGTCCTCGTCCAAATGCAGTCTGTCAATCTCCGCCTCGTCCGCACAGATACAAAAACGGCACTCTGCCGCCATAGCCAGCATAATCTCCACCAAACGAAACTGTATCGGCGTAAAGCCCGTAAATCCGTCAAACACAATATAGGCACCCCGTAAAGAGGCGGATCTTGGCAGATGCTTCGCCAAAACATCCAGCACCTCTTCGTTGGTGATGTGCTTCCCTTTGATAAAATCCTGAAAAGCGGTATAAATCAAGGCAATCTCCGACAGCTTGTTCTTTAGGATACCGGACTTTACCCTACTTTCATCCTCGGCAATTTCTCGTATCTGCTCCGGTCCAATCCCATACTGTAACAGCTCCGACAACAAAGACTTGAACTTATCGACAAAACCATACCTGGAAAACTGCTCCTTCCAAAGACGCAGCTCCTTCCTGTGCTCTCCCGCCACCTTACGAATGATCAGCGCCTTGGCCATATCGTCCAGAACAGAAGGCAGCTTTATGTGCAGTTCCTTAAAAACCCGATGAGCCAGACGCCGGAAACTGAGCACATCAATATTGGTTGCGGCATGATACGGATGCAGACGCAGCACCTCTTTTTGAATATGCATGGTGTACTGCTCCGGCACCAGCACAATATGCATGCAGTCCCTGTGCTCCAGAGAATGGGCAATCAAGTCCTGCAGTGCCCTGCTTGTCTTGCCGCTGCCGCTTCTTCCCACAATAAATCGGTATGCCATACCTACCCCCTTTTTCTCACGCCTTTTTCTGTTCCTCATTATAGCACATCAGCAGATAAATGCCTAGCAAATTCGAATAAACATTCGATAAACAAACAATAAAAAACTGACTCCGCATTTTATCGAAATCAGTTTTATCAAAACCTTTTAGCTATGCAACAATCTCCACCTTGCCCGTCACATTGCTTTTAATGACTTTCACCGGACATTTTAAGGCGCATTTGCCGCAGTTGGTACACTTTTCGTAGTCAATCTTTGCCACATTGCCCTGCATATGAATGGCGTCAAACTCGCACTGCTTGGTGCAAATACTGCAGCCGATACAGCCTACGCTGCACTTTGCCTTTACATCCTTTCCCTTATCCATAGAACGGCACTGCACAATATGCTCTGCCGAATAAGGCAAAAGCTCAATCAGTTTCTTCGGACATGCCGAAACACACTTTCCGCAGGCAACACACTTATCCTTTGTTACCTTGGCAATACCTTCTACAATATGCAGAGCGTCAAACTCGCAGGCTCTTACACAGGAGCCGTAGCCCATGCAGCCGAAGGCACAGTCTTTGTCACTGGTACCGGGCACGACGCTTAACATATTGCAGTCCATAATGCCTGTATAGCTGTAATTCAGCTTGGTCTTTTCCTTCGTACCGACGCAGCGTACAAAAGCAACTCTGCGCTCCGCAGTGCCGGCCTCCACACCCATGATGGAGGCAATCCGCTCCGCCGTCGCCGCTCCGCCTACAGGACAGGCATTTACCTCCGCCTCTCCTTTGGCAATGGCCTTTGCCAGACCGTCGCAACCCGGAAATCCGCAGCCGCCGCAGTTGTTGCCCGGCAAAGCCTCACGCACCAGGATTTCTTTCTCATCCACTTCCACCGCAAACTTCTCACCGGCTATTCCGAGCAGAATGCCGATTAAGATACCTACAATACTCACCACCAGTGCCGCCACTATTATTCCTGCAATCATTGCTATTTCCCCCTATATAAGTCCCTGGAAACCGAAGAAAGCGATTGCCATTAAACCGGCGGTAATCAGAACAATCGGCATACCCTGAAAGCTGTGAGATATATCATTATGCTCTATTTTTTCTCTGATTCCTGCCATAAATATAATCGCCAAGGTAAAGCCCAATGCCGTACCGATACCGTACAGCAGACTCTGTATAAAATTATAATCCTTTAATACATTATCAATCGCAACGCCCAGCACGGCACAGTTTGTCGTAATCAACGGCAGGTATACGCCCAAAGACTCATACAGAGCGGGCATATTTTTCTTCAGCACCATTTCCACAAATTGTACCAAAGCTGCAATCAGCAAAATAAATACAATGGTTTGCAGATACTCCAGCTTCAGCGGTACCAGCACGGCGGTGTAAATCAAGCTTGCCATCGCCGAAGACAGCGTAATCACAAAAATAACCGCCGCTCCCATTCCAGCAGAAGTTTCCACCTTCTTGGACACGCCCAGGAAAGGACACAAACCCAAAAAACGACTCAATACAACATTATTGACAAGGGACGCACCAATTAAAATCAAAATCAATTCCGTCATTTTTTCTCACCTTTCCTCTATTCTTGTTTGCCTGCACAGCCTTGGCAGTCACCGCAGGAAGCAGCCTCTGCCTGTTCCGTATTGCTGGCACTCGGTGCCTTAAACTTATTCTGCAAAGCCGTTAAAACAGCCAGTACAAAGAAGGCTCCCGGCGCCAGTACCATAATGGAAACGGTATATTCCTCCGGCACAAAAGCACGTCCGAAGAAGGCTCCCGAACCAATCAGTTCACGCACCATACCGATAACGGTCAGTGCCAGCGTAAATCCGATTCCCATGCCCAAGCCGTCCATCAAAGACAGTACAGGCGGGTTTTTGGACGCATAGCTTTCCGCCCTTCCCAAAATGATGCAGTTCACCACAATCAACGGAATGTAAATACCCAAAGAGCCGTATAAATCCGGCGTATAGCCCTGCATCAGCAAATCCACCACCGTCACCAGCGATGCCACAATCACAATATATGCCGGAATACGCACTTTTTCCGGAATAATATTTCTCAGTAAAGAAATAATCAAATTGGAGAACATCAACACCGCCGTTGTGGATACGCCCATTCCCAGACCGTTAATGGCGGAAGTCGTTACCGCCAGCGTCGGACACATGCCCAGCATCAGCACAAAAGTAGGATTTTCCTTAACAATACCATTATATAAACGTTCGATATATCGATTCATATTTCTCCTCCTACTGTGCCAGCTTGGCACTTACGAAATATCCGGCCGCATTTACCGCGGAAGTTACCGCATTGGAGGTTATCGTTGCGCCGGAAATGGCATTGATTTCCGTATCTGAAGGAGCTCCGGATTTCGTTACCGTCAAAACCGTCTTTTTACCTGTAAACTGCCCGTAAAACTCCTCTTCCGTTGCCCGCATGCCAAGCCCCGGTGTTTCCGCAATACTCAAAAATGCAAGTCCCGTAATAAGCCCCTGCACATCCATGCCTACGGAAACCGACAGATTGCCGCCGTAGCCATCTCCCGAGCTTGCACCGATGACATAGCCTATCAGCGTACCGTTTTCATCCACGGCGTCCACGATTTCATCAATGCGCACATTGCCGAATCCCTGCCCCGCCAGCTCCGTATTCACACTCTCTATCATGGCGCTTTCTTCCTCATTTGCCTTAAATTCCTTCGCCTGTGCAAATACCTGCCGGTAAGCTTCGGATTTTGCCGCTATCTTCGCCTGCTCAATCGGTGCCTTGGTAATCTGATACACAAAGCCCAGGCTGATGCCGGCAATGAGGGTAATGATGAATAAAATCAGCGTATCTTTCATGTAAGATGCTTTTTTCATGATTTTTTACCTCCCATTCCAAAGGCGGTCGCCAAGGTTCTTTTTTCTATCAAAGGAGCCACAATGTTACCGATAATGATGGCATAGCTCACACCCTCCGCACTTGCACCGAAAATACGGAACAGACCGGTCAAAAGCCCTATAAATACGGCAAACACATACTGTCCCTTCTTGGTCAGCGGTGTGGAAGAATAATCCGTCGCCATAAAAAAGGCACCGAACAACAGACCGCCGCCCAGAATGTGCGCCAGCACATACTGCGGGCTTCTCTCACCGAATATCCAGACAAACACTGCCACCGTTGCCATATAGGTCAGCGGAATCCGAGGGCTGATGACCCGCTTGATCAGCAGGTACCCTGCGCCGATCAGAAGGGCTGCCGCAGACACCTCTCCGATGGTTCCCGGTACGGTACCCATAAACATATCAAAAAGAGTGAAAGGATAAGCCGCCGTCAGCTGTCCCGTTTTCAAGGCTGCCAAAGGCGTAGGCGTGGACAGGGCGTCAAAACCCAAGCTTGCCGCGCTGAAATCCGTCATTCCTTTGGCAAAGCTGATTAACAAAAAACATCTTGCCGCCAAAGCCGGATTCATCCAGTTCTGCCCGATGCCGCCATAGACCTGCTTTACCACAATAATGGCAAAGACACCGCCAAAAACCGCCTGCCATACCGGCAGATTTGCCGGCAGATTCAAAGCCAGAATCATACCGGTGACCACAGCCGAATAATCCCCTACCGTTATCGGCTTTTTCATCCATTTCTGATAAAAATACTCCGAAAGCACGCAGGATGCCACCGTTGCCAGAATCAAAACCAAAGCCTTTAAGCCAAACTGATATACGCCGAAAGCCGCCGCCGGTATCATGGCAATACAAACATCCGCCATAATCCCTCGGGTAGAGGAATTATCCTTAATATGCGGAGAAGCAGAAACCTGATATAAATGTTCCATTACTTTTGTACCCCCTTCCCGGCAGCCTGCAGTCTTCTGTCTGCAAGGATACTCTGACGCATCAGCTTAAATGCCTGCGTCAACGGCCTTTTGGCAGGACAGACATAGGAACAGCTTCCGCATTCGATACATTCCATACCGTTGATTTTTTCAAAATTTTCCTTGTCACCGCGTAAAGCGTAATCCATCATCATCACCGGCGTAATGTGGCTGGGACAAACATCTATGCACCTGGCGCATTTGATGCAAGGCGTTTCCGCCTGCTCCGATACGTCATCCCTGCTCATGGCCAGGACGGAAGAAGAGGTCTTAACTGCCGGAACGGAAAGATCAAATAAAGCCAGTCCCATCATGGGACCTCCGCTGATGACTTTTTTAGGCTCCGTCCGAAAACCGCCTGCCGCCTGCACAATCTCTGCGTGGCTTGCACCTAAAGGCACTCTGTAATTTCCGGGATTTGCCATGGCATCCCCCGTTAAGGTCATCACCGTAGAGGTCAGCGGCTTAGAAAAAGAAACCGCATCACTGACGGCAATCACCGTGCTTGCATTGTGCACAATACAACCCACATCGGAAGGCAACATTCTGTGGTTTAATTCCCGCAGGGTAATCGCCTTAATCAGAGAACGCTCGCCTCCCTGCGGATACTTCGTCTGCAAAGGGCAGACCTTAATCTTCGTTTCCTTTTCACAAAGCTCCGTAAACCTCCGGATAACATCCGCCTTATTATCCTCCACACCGATAATCGCCTTTGCCTGTGCAAACAGGGACAGGATAATACGAATACCGTTCATCAAATCCTCGCTTCTCTCCAAAAGCATACGGTAATCGCTGGTTAAATAGGGTTCACATTCTGCGGCGTTGATTAAAATATAATCAATCTCATCCGGCTTAGGCGGTGACAGCTTTACATGGGTCGGAAATCCTGCCCCTCCAAGCCCCACAATACCGGCTTCCTTTACCATGCCTATAATCTCTTCTCTTGACAGGCTGCGGAAATCTCTTTCTTCGCCGAATCCTGCAATCTGCCTGTATTCCCCATCGTTTTCCACAATCACGCAGTTTGCCATTGAGCCGTTGGCAATCCGTCTGGCTTCGATTTTCTTCACCTTGCCGGAAACCGAACTGATGACATTTGCGGATATGAAAGAACTCGCTTCGCCTATCTTCTGCCCCACCAGCACCTCATCTCCCGCTTTTACCACAGGATTGGCAGCTGCGCCGATATGCTGAAACATCGGGTAAACCATTTCCCCCGACGGCCACAAATCCACGATGGGGCTGTCCTTACTTAAATCCTTACCGTCATAGGCAGGATGCACGCCCCCGCTGAATGTAGGTATTCCCATTTGTATTCCCTCTTCCTTTCTTTGTATTTATGTCTAATATTAACATAAAAGATTTGCTCTTTTCAACTGGCTTACAAATTTGTAATGTTTTTTTCAATGAACATCTAACAGCTTTTTGTATATTTCTTGCAAATTGCACAAAACAAAACCATTAGATATACACTTTTACAGCTTTTTCCCTATCCGGCAACTGTGCCGCCACGATGGCTATAAATACCAGTACACAGCCAAATACCTCTCTGGTGCTTAAGGTCTGCCCTAAAATGAGGTATGCCGCCAGAGCGGCAAAAACAGACTCCAAGCTCATGATTAAAGATGCCAAGGTAGAATCCAGATTTTTCTGACCGATCACCTGAAAGGTATAGCCCAAAGCACAGCTGATAACGCCGGTATACA
Organism: Lachnospiraceae bacterium; assembly: GCA_041848045.1. Taxonomy (GTDB): domain Bacteria; phylum Bacillota; class Clostridia; order Lachnospirales; family Lachnospiraceae; genus CAKAHY01. The sequence goes on along the minus strand of JBGZHY010000091.1, from coordinate 6,725 downwards.
GTATCTCCTTATAAGAAAGCAGCACCGAGGATATGCCGGGCTTTTCCAGCCACAGCGCCAGCGCAAAAGACAGGAAACCGGCTACCGTAAATTGGGTGATGGTAATCACCAGGCTGTTGCCTTTTTGCGAATACCTGGCAACGCTCATAATATGCAGAGCATACAAAAATGCCGACAAAAGCATGAAAAAATCTCCCTTTTCTATGCGAAAGCTGCCTTTCATGGTCAAAAAATACAAGCCCAGCAAAGCAAGCAGAACACAGGCAAGCATTTTCCCGCTCAGCTTATCCCCCATAAAAAACTGTATCAGCGGTACAATCACAATATACAGCACCGCAATGAAGCCCGCCTTACCCACGGTGATGGTCAAAAGCCCTATCTGCTGGGTCATGCCGGCGAACAAAAGTACCATTCCGATAAGCGCTCCGCCGCGCAGTCCTATCAGAATATCCTCACTGTGTAATCGTTTTCGATTACAATATAAAAATATAGGCAGCAAAACCGCAGCCGCCACCAAAAAACGCATCCCGTTGAAGGTATTAGGCCCCACATGTTCCATACCCGTCGTCTGAAACACAAAAGCCGTCCCCCACAAAGCGGCGGTCAGCATCAGCAAAAATGCCGACAAGACCGCCTTTTGTTTGTTTCTTTTCACAGACTTACTCCTCTACATATAATCCGGCGCTTCCATTCCCAACAAGCCGATACAGCTTAACAACACATCCTTTGTCAGGCTGATCAGCGCCAGATAAGAGCGCTTCTCCTGCTCATCCTCTTTTGAAAGGATATTGACCTCATGGTAAAAACTGTTGAAGGCATTAGCCAGTGCATATATATACTGACAGATCTTATGGGGCGCCAGCTCCGTATAGGCCGAGCCAAGCACATCATTGCACCTTGCCAGCTCTAGGGATAAATTCTTTTCACTGCCCGTTCTTGCAGGCTCCAGATCTTCCACATCCGCCTGTCTTGCCGCCGTTTTTTCATACTTTGCCAGAATGGACTTGATGCGTACGATGGTGTATAGAATATAAGGCCCCGTATTGCCCTCGAAGGCCGTAAACTTATCCATATCAAAAATATAATCCTTGGAGGCCTGATTCGATAAATCCGCATACTTCAAAGCAGCTAAGCCTACAATATCTGCAATTTTCCTTGCTTCCTTCTCCTCAATGCTGCGGTTTGCCCTGATTTTCTCATATACACAGCCGCAAACCTCATCCATCAGATTTTCCAGACGCATAATTCCGCCGTCCCTTGTTTTAAAAGGCTTTCCGTCCTTTCCGTTAACCGTGCCGAACCCGATGTGCACCAGATCCTGCCCCTCTTCCACCAGTCCCGCCTTTTTGCTGACCCTGAAAACCTGATTAAAGTGCATGCTTTGCCGAATATCCGTCACATAAATCATGGCGTCCGGATGATAAAGCTTCTGCCTTTCCACAATGGTCGCCAAGTCGGAAGTCGCATACAAAGCCGCACCGTCGGATTTACGAATCAGACAAGGCGGTATTTCCATCTTGTCCTCCGGCGTCATCACGTCCACCACAAGGGCGCCGTCGCTTTCATAAGCCAGCCCCTTCTTCTCCAAATCCTCTATCAGAGCGGGAATGTAAGGCTGGGCGTCGCTCTCTCCCTTCCACAAATCAAAATGGACATCCAGGCGCTCGTAGTTTTTCTGCAAATCACCGACCGATACCGCAATGATGTGTCGCCATATTGCCCTGCAGGCTTTGTCACCGTTTTGCAGCTTCAAGGTGGATTCCATAGCTCTTGCCTTAAAGGCTTCAGCCCTTTCCTTTTCCTCCGGCGAAGCATCTGCGGCATATTTGGTCTTTGCCGAAGCCGCCGGATAGATCTCCTCCAGCTCGGATATGCCAAAAGGGGCTTCCTGCGGATATTCCCCGGTAAAATCTTCCTGAAAATATACCAAATCCGGCTTTCTGTCCCGCAGCTCCTCAATAATCAAGCCCATCTGCAGACCCCAGTCCCCAAGATGCACATCTCCGATGACCTCATCGCCGTTAAAGCGCAGAATACGCTTAATGCTCTCTCCGATAACCGCAGAACGCAAATGCCCCACATGCAGCGGCTTTGCCACATTCGGACCGCCAAAATCCAGAACAATTCTTCTTTTCGCTCCCTTATGTACTCCGTAATGTTCCGCTTTCGCCATTTCCTGCAAATAGATCCGTAAAGCCCGAGGATCAAGATCCATATTGATGAAGCCGGGCAGCACCGCCTCCGCCTTGCCTAAAAGCTCGGAATGTTGCAACTGCTCCGCCACCTCTTTTGCTATATCTATAGGCTTCTTCCCCAGCTTCTTGGCAAGCGCCATAGCGGCGTTGCACTGGTATTCGCATAAATCCGGTCTGTTGGAAACGGAAGCCGTAACCATATCTGTCGGATAAGCCTTTGCCGCAAATGCCGCCTGCAGCTCTTTCGTTATTAAGTCCACAATCCTATTCATAAAAACCCCAATCCTTTTATTTCTTATTTCAGATAAATAAAAGCGACTCCACAGAGCCGCTTTACATTCTATGAAGTATACAATTAAACCCTTGACAGATACTCGCCCGTACGCGTGTCAATCTTAATCTTGTCCCCGATATTGACAAACAGCGGTACATACACCGTCGCACCGGTTTCTACCGTTGCAGGCTTGGATGCATTGGTTGCCGTATTTCCTGCAAGGCCCGGCTCCGTTTCCGTAATCTCCAATTCCACAAAAAGCGGCGGCTCTACGGAGAATACATCGCCGTTGAAGGAACAAATCTTCACCATATCATTTTCTTTTACAAACTTTAAAGCATCGCCCACCTTATCGGCATTCAAGGCAATCTGGTCATACGTTTCCGTATTCATAAAGTTGTACATATCGCCGTCCGCATACAGATACTGCATCTCGGCTCTGTCGATACGCGCCTGCGGAAACTTTTCCGTCGGGCGGAAGGTACGCTCCACCACGCTGCCGGTTCTGACGTTCTTAATCTTCGTCCTTACAAATGCCGCACCTTTTCCGGGCTTCACATGCTGGAACTCCATAATCTGAAACACTTGCCCTTCCTCTATCTCCAAGGTAAGACCGTTTTTAAAATCTCCCGCTGAAATCATTGCTAATTTCCTCCCTGTATATAAATAAACGTTTGTGTTCTATTTTATAATAAAAATGCCTGTTTCGCAAGAATTTTATTTGCAAAACTTGGTAACGAAAAAGACGAAAGCTTTCACCTTCGTCTTTTTTATGCGGGAAAAGGGACTTGAACCCTCACGATCATACAATCACTAGATCCTTAGTCTAGCCTGTCTGCCAGTTCCAGCATCCCCGCTCGTAACACGAAAAATAGTATACCACAAGGGGGAATTTCACGCAAGCACTTTTACAAAATCACTGTCTATGCGGAAGAAAAGTCAAACGCTTCAAACAGCTTCCTCCAAAACTCAAGTCCGCATAAATTCCGCCTTAATCAGTAAAAACTCCTCCAAAAGCTGCAACAGCATAAACAGCCTTGCCCTGTCCTCAAACTCCTCCCGCTTGACCGGTAAAGGCTTTTCCTTTATGCTTTTGCGCAGAATTTCAAAGGACTGCAACAGCTGCTCCACGGTATTGTCCTTGCTGTACTCCGCCGATACCTTTCGAATAAAACCGGCAATGGCATTGGTACTTACCGTATTTTCCTGTATTCTCCTTGCCACCTTCTCCATTTCATAAAGAACATAGCTTTGTTTTTCACGCATCTTAATGTATTCCCTATCATATACATCTGTATGCTTAAACTGATTTCGGTAATTTTCCTCCGCCACATTCTTGGCAACGCGGATGTCATTGCTCAGTTGCCTGAAATAATCTTCCTCCTGCAAATTTCGATTGTACAAAATCATTTTGGAGATAAAGAGCAGATAGCGCCTGATCTGGCTGTCCGCCTCACCCTTCAGCTTTTCGATATAATCTATATTTTTACGCAAATGCAGATTCGTAATGATACCCGCCGCCACGCCGATGACAAAAATGGCACTTTCATTGATCAGCATGGGCAAATCCATACTTCCCTTACTCCAGAAATGGGTGATCAGCACGGAATTCATGGCAATCGCCATATTCCAGCGAAAATACAGACAGATAAAAATATACGGAACCAAATACAGCCCATAGCCCCCCATAGTAAAGCCCAAAAGACCGAAAGCGACATAGGCAAGCCCCAAAGCTATGACAAAAGCCATACACCTGCCTGCTGCCACCTGCAAAGTTTCTTTTTTTGTGGACTGTATACTCAAAATGGCGATGATACCGGCGGAGGCGGCAAAATCAAGTCCCAGACTTTGGGCAAGCAAGGTGGCGGCAAGGGCTGCCAGACTGATTTTGAGCGTATTGATGAAATGCTGCTTCATTTATATCGCCAGCTCAAATTTAAAATTCGGCGTATTGGGTGTATAGCCTTCCAGTTTAAAATCTTCGATGCGAAAATCATAGAAATTTGTCTTGTCCGTATCCAGCACCAGCCTTAAATGCTCCGCTCCCTCCTGCCCCGGTCTGCCAAGCATCTCTTTTACCGCCGCAACATGTCTGTCATAAATATGCGCATTCTGTACATAATGGCAAAACTTCCCGAGCGCAAGCCCCGTATGCCTTGCCACCATCATCTGCAACGCAACATACTGTATTTTATTGATGGCATTGGCAACCGGTACGTCGGAGGAACGCTGAATCAAGGTCATATCCAGACATCCTCTCCGTACGGACCAATGGGTTTCCATGGCGCAGGGATACAAACCGGCACTTTCCGCAAAGTCGGCATACTGATACAAATTGATGATGTGTCGCCTGCCGTAAGGCTGTTTTTGCAGCCCCTCCAAAAGGCGGTTCATCAAATCGTAGCGCTTCACCGTTGCGCCGTAGCGCTGTCCGATACTCCTGCTGTTTTCCACCTCCCACTCGTCCCACCAGCGAATATCATATTTATCCGCCAGCAAATCCAAGTCGTTGCTCTGGTCCTGATAAATCCAGAAAATCTCTTTAATGGCGGATTTCCATGCCATCTGCCGCAGAGTCAGGATGGGAAATTCCCCCTTTTCCAAATCAAATTCTTCAAACACCTGGTTGACAAAATACGTGTGACTCGGCGTTCCGTCCGCATATTTGGGGCGCACCTTCTCCCCCATGGTGTTGTTGCCTTCCTCCAATATCCTTTTGCACAAAGCCTTGAACAGGCTGTCCGCTTTGGTCATCATCATCCCTCTTTTCTTTTGTATTTCATTAGCGGGATTTTATCATACTTTTTCAGTCACAGCAAGAAGCAAGCCAAGCGGCGTACACGCAGTCCGTAAAGCCTTGACTGTCCTTAATCTTAGGAAGATTCAGCCTCGCATTGGCATTTTCCGAAGCTGCCCGCAAAAATCCCCTCTGCAAATCCTCCGGGGATAAGGCATAATCCTCCACCTCATCCGTAAAATACCGGGGGCAGAGCATGTATGCCGCCGCCGTTACATCCCAGTTGTAAAAACCCGGAATCCCATAGTCCCTTTCATTATCCGCAAACCAATACGCCGTTTTTTCCCATATGTATCTTCCCCGCTCGCCGCCCTGCAAAAGCCGTCTTTGATACTCCTCCAGCGTAAACAAAACCTTCAGGCAGTTATTGCCGCTTAGGATATGTACCTTACAGTCGGACTCGCTGCCGTAGTCTGCCGTCAGCACCTCATAGCTAGCACGATAATCCACGGAAAAATTCAGCTCATCCATCTTTTTCTTGGCAAAAATCAAGTCTTCCCGGATACCTCCCATACAGTACAGACCCTTTATATTTTTATAAAAATTCTGCTCATGACGGGCTGCTCCGGCTATATTGGTCAGGGAGCCGCTTGCCAGTATTTCCAGGCTTCCGGCATATCGCTCGGACATCCTTGCCAGATAAGCGGAAGCTTCATTGTGATAATCTCCCGGTTCCAGGCCTCCTTTATATACCGGAATATCCTCTCTCCCGATTTCCTTTAAAAAAGCCTTTGTATTTTCGTATACCGTATCCGTACGGCTGTTCCCGAAGGAATTGGTAATGCCGAGCAGCTGTGCATCCTTAGAGCCCAGCAAAAACAACAGCGCCAATCCGTCATCCACATCACAGCCCGGTATGCCGATGGTATTGTCACAGTCCAAAATAATCTTTCTTTTCATCACTCCTCCTTGCATAAACACAGCGCCGTTCCCGGGCGCATGGCAAGCCCCAGACAGGAGCCTTCCTGAATTTGCATCTGCATAAACTCCTCATAGGAAAGGCGAATCTGATACTCTGCCTGCTCACCCGCAAGCAGGATTACCGATTCTCCCCTGTACCAGATTTCCCCGACCCGATAAGCCCCTTCCCCGGGCAAGACAAGCAGATTACCCGGGCGCAGCAAAAGGCTGTAGCTTCCTGCCGGCTTATCCGTTGCAAAACTGCCCAGAGCACAGGAAAATCTCCCATTTTCCACCTGTCCCGGAAAAACATTCACCTCTCCCATAAAGGCTGCCACCTCCTTACTCCTAGGCAGGTGAAACAAGTCAAAGGGTGTTCCGTACTGCAGAATACGCCCCTCCTTCATCAAGGCAATGCGGTCGGAGAGCTGCATCGCCTCCTCCTTATCATGGCTTACCATAATGCTGGTAATGCCGTTTTTTCGATGCAAATCCTTCACCAGACGCCCCATGTCCCTGCGCAAATCCTCATCCAGACCGGAAAAGGGCTCGTCCAGCA
>JBGZHY010000090.1:0-8063 GCA_041848045.1 Lachnospiraceae bacterium | reverse complement strand
TTTGCGAACCAGGCAGGGATTATGAACCTGATAACGGTGTATTACGGCAGTATTACATCGGATAGATATTCCGGAAGCGAGTGGTTTAGCGAGGAGAATAAGAAGGTACAACAATGGCATTATTACGGCCTTTCGGAATCGGGGAAGTATAATAGAGAGCCGACATATATTTCTTACACTGAGATACTGGAGGAGCTTGATGGGAAACAAAGCGAATAAATGAGAAAAAGCGTTGACACAGCATTTTATACTTCGAGGTAGGTGATTGATATGGATGTGTTCTTTGGCATAGTGCTTGGTATACTTTATTTTATTGGATACCTGTTTTTGATATTGGTGAAAAATAAAACCTCCGAAAAAAAATTAAAAATCAGTTGACAAGTATAGGCTCTTTTAGTATACTTCATCAGGTAGGCGAGCAAAAAGCTCCTGCCTGATACGGCCGATTGGTCAAGCGGTCAAGACGGCGCCCTCTCACGGCGCAAACCCGGGTTCGATTCCCGGATCGGTCATCAGAATCGGCTATGCCGGTTCTTTTTTTATGCATAGGTGCCTTTATTTTGCAATAAAAGTATGTTATTCTAGTACAAGCAATGATGAAAGATGGAGATTTTCGATGAACAGAGCAGAATTTTTAAAAAGTATACCGAGTTTAGAGAGGGCGTACCTGATACATTCGGACTATACAAGATGCCCGTATATTGTCTGCGACCCGGAGAGTTTTGACGATACGGTTTTGTTTTTTACCGAAAAGGAAGCGGGAGAAAAGGAAGTACAGTCTTTACAGGAGAAGAAAGACAAGGTAAGTCTTGTGGAGATTACACAGGAAAAGCTGCCCTCCGCCATTGCGGGACTGGTGCTCTTTGGAGTGAATGCCGTAAATATACAGAGCAGGGAAGAGCGCTACCTGTACCAGATAGAGGAAATTGTCAAAATACCGGCGAGAGAGAATAAGGAAGCGCCTCTGTTTGAAAATCCGAATCTGGCCATTACGATGGCATATTTTATGCAGGAGTTGCGCAAAAACGACCCGGATTCCGATAAGCAGAAGCTTCGGGAGTTGGAAGAAGAAATGATTGTGAACCTGATGCGGGCCAAGTATTTGCTTCCGGTCAGCAAGGTGGCGGAGGATGCGACGGATAAAAATCCTGCCCTGCTGTTGATGAATACGCCGGACGGCAAGAGCATGATTCCGCTGTTTACGGATCATGTGGAATTTGGCAGGTTTCGGCAGGATTTGGAAGTGGATTTGAAGATTTTGGATTTCCCCAAGATACTGGAACTGGATTTGCCGGAGAACAGCAGAGGCTATATTGTTAATCCTGCGGGTATCGGGGTTTTGATGACCGTAGAATGGTTAAAACATGTAAAAGAAAATACCGTGGTGACACCGAAAGAGGAGTCGCCTGAGAGCCGATAAAAAGCCTGTTCAAGGCTTTTTATTGCGTCTTAGTTAAAGATTGGAAATAAAGGAGCAGCAGATGTCAAAACATACATATAACGCAGACAGTATTACCGTTTTGGAAGGTTTGGAGGCGGTGCGCAAGAGACCGGGCATGTATATCGGCAGCGTCGGCAGCAAGGGCTTGAATCATCTGATTTATGAAATTATGGACAATGCCGTGGACGAGCATTTGGCAGGATTTTGCGACAGCATTTATGTTACTCTGGAGGCGGACGGTTCCTGTACGGTAAAAGATAACGGCAGGGGCATTCCGGTGGAGATGCATCAAAAGGGGGTGGCGGCGGAACGGGTGGTTTTAACAACCCTGCATGCCGGAGGAAAATTTGATGACAGCGCCTATAAAACCAGCGGAGGCTTGCATGGCGTAGGCTCTTCGGTGGTCAATGCTCTGTCTTCTCATCTGGATATTCGGATATACAGGGATGGCTGTGTATATCATGACAGCTATGAAAGAGGTATTCCCACTACCGAGCTGATCAACGGTCTGCTTCCGATTGTGGGAAAGACCAAGGAGAGGGGAACCTGTATCAATTTTTCACCGGATCCGGAAATTTTTGAAAAGACACGTTTTAAGGCGGAGTGGTTAAAATCCCGTCTGCATGAAACCGCTTATTTGAATCCCGGCTTATATATTTATTACAGGAACCACAGAGAAAATGAATTTGAGGAGCTTCTGTATCACGAGCCGGAGGGGCTTTTGGCCTATGTGCGAGAAATCAACGGCAGTAAAAATGCCGTACACGATGCTATTTATCTAAAAGGCAGAAACGAAGATATAGAAGTGGAGTTTGCCTTGCAGTTTGTGGATACCTTTGAAGAGAATATTTTGGGTTTTTGCAACAATATTTTCACCCAGGAGGGGGGAAGCCACATCGTGGGCTTTAAAACCAAATTCACTCAAATGCTCAATGTTTATGCCAGGGATTTGGGGATCTTAAAAGAAAAGGACGCCAATTTTACCGGTGCGGATACCCGAAACGGCATGAGCGCCATTATTGCCATCAAACATAAGGATCCGATTTTTGAAGGGCAGACCAAGACCAAGCTGGCAAGCGCAGATGCAGGGAAGGCGGTAGCTGCGGTCATCGGGGAAGAATTGGGACGTTTTTTTGACCGGAACGTGGAAACGGTTAAACAGATTATTGCCTGTGCGGAAAAGTCCGCCAAAATCAGGAAAGCGGAAGAAAAGGCACGCACCAATATGCTGAGTAAATCCAGGTTCAGCTTTGAAAGCAACGGAAAGCTGGCAAACTGCGAGTCAAAGGATGCTTCTCGTTGTGAGATTTTTATTGTGGAGGGAGATTCGGCAGGAGGCTCCGCCAAAAGTGCGCGAAACCGAAAATATCAGGCGATTCTGCCGATTCGAGGGAAAATCCTGAATGTGGAGAAGGCCTCCATAGACAAGGTGCTGGCCAATGCCGAGATTAAAACCATGATTCATACCTTCGGCTGCGGATTTTCCGAGGGCTACGGGAATGACTTCGATATCGGCAAGCTACGTTACGACAAAATTATACTGTTGACGGATGCGGATGTGGACGGCAGTCATATTGATACCCTTTTGCTGACCTTTTTCTATCGTTTTATGCCGGAGCTGATTTACGACGGTCATATTTATGTGGCCATGCCGCCTTTATATAAGGTTATTCCGAAAAAGGGGCCCCAGGAGTATCTGTATAACGATAAGGAGCTGGAAAAATACAGGAAAAGACACGGAAGTAATTTTACCCTGCAAAGGTACAAGGGGCTGGGAGAAATGGATGCTTCTCAGCTTTGGGAAACCACCCTAGATCCCGAGAACCGTGTGCTGAAGAGAATTGGAATCGAAGATGCCAGACTTGCCGGAGAGATAACGGAGCTTTTGATGGGCAGTGATGTTGCGCCAAGGCGCCGTTTCATTTATGAGCATGCGGAAGAAGCAAGTTTAGATATTTAAGGGAGTGTATATGCCGGAGATTATTTTACAAACTGAGTATGCAGAGGAAATGCAGAAATCTTATTTGGATTATTCCATGAGCGTCATTACCGCCAGAGCCATTCCGGATGCCAGGGATGGCTTAAAGCCGGTGCAAAGGCGTGTGCTCTACGATATGAGCGAGCTGCGCCTGCACTATGATAAGCCCCACAGAAAGTCCGCCCGTATCGTGGGGGATACCATGGGTAAATACCATCCCCACGGGGATTCTTCCATCTATGAAACCTTGGTGGTTTTGAGTCAGGCGTGGAAAAAAAGTATGCCTTTGGTGGACGGACACGGTAATTTCGGATCCATAGAGGGGGACGGGGCTGCCGCCATGCGCTATACGGAGGCCAAGCTGATGAAATTCACCCAGGAGGTGTATTTAAAGGATCTGGACAAGACGGTTTCTTTTGTATCCAATTATGACGAAACGGAAAAAGAGCCGGAGGTTTTGCCGGTACGCATTCCCAATCTGCTGGTTAACGGTGCGGAGGGTATTGCCGTAGGGATGTCCACTTCGATACCTCCTCACAACCTGGCGGAGGTTTGCGAGGTCTGCATTGCCTATATCGAAAACAATATGCTGAGCACGGAGGAGTTGATGCAGTACCTGCCGGGACCTGATTTTCCGACAGGCGCCATTGTTGCCAATCAGTCTGAGCTTCCGGCTTTGTATGAAAGCGGCGTGGGAAAGCTGCGCCTGCGGGCAAAAATCGAGGTGGAGCTGGGCAGAAAAAAAGCGGATAAGGATAAGCTCATCATCAGTGAAATTCCGTATACCATGATTGGAAGCGGCTTGAATAAATTTTTGCAGGATGTTGCCGCCCTTGTGGAAAGCAGGGTTTTGCCGGAAATCACGGATATCAGCAACCAGTCGGATAAGGATGGTACCCGCATTGTGTTGGAGCTGAAAAAGGACGCGGACATTGAGAGAATCAAAAATATTCTGTATAAAAAAACCAAGCTGGAAGACAGCTTCGGCGTCAATATGCTTGCCATTGTGGACGGCAGACCCGAAACTCTGGGCTTACGTGCCATATTGAAAAATTATCTGGATTTTCAATATGAGAACAACACCAAAAAGTACGAGATTTTGCTGCAGAACGAACTGGAGAAGAAAGAAGTACGGGAGGGTCTGATACGAGCTTATGACATCATTGATTTGATTATCGCCGTCCTGCGGGGCGCCAAGAACATACAGGATGCCAAGGCCTGCCTGACCGAGGGGGATGTTTCCAAAATCCGCTTTCAGAATCCGGAGCTTGCCAAAGAGGCAAGACAGCTTGATTTTACGGACAGACAGGCACAGGCCATTTTGGATATGCGGCTGTATCGTTTAATCGGCCTGGAAATAGAGGCCCTTTTAAAATCTCATAAAGAGGGATTAAAGAAAATCAAGGAATATGAAAATCTGCTGAAGTCCAAAAAAAGCATGGATAAGCTTATCATCAAGGACTTGGAAAGCATTAAGGCGGAATACGGCAGTCCCCGCAGAACCCTTATCGAAAACGGCAGAGAGCTGGTAATCGAAGAGGGGCAGCCGGAGATTTCGGAAGTGATTTTTTTGATGGATCGCTTCGGCTATACCAAAACCATGGACAGAGCCCTTTACGAAAAGAACAGCGCCGCCATAGAAGCGGAGTATAGATATATCATACCGATGATGAGCGATGATAAAATATACATGTTTACGGATAAAGGGAATCTGCATCAGGTAAAGGTCACGGATATTCCGCTGATGAAGTTGAAGGATAAAGGGGTTCCTATTGACAACAAATCCAAATTTGATTCTTCCAAAGAAGAGATTTTGCTTTTGGACTCTTTTGACAATCTGAAGGCTTACAGACTTCTTTTTGTCAGCAGAGGAGGCTTGATTAAACAGGTGGAGATGTCGGAATTTATCACCAACAACAAAACCGTTTCCTCCACCAGGCTTGCGGAAGGGGACAGCTTGCTGTGCGTACAGCCGATTAAAAACAAAGACACGGAGGTTTTCCTGCTTTCGGACAAGCAGTATGCCCTGCGTTTTCCTCTTGCCCAGGTAAATGTTTTGAAAAAAGCCAGCAAGGGTGAAAAGGGTATGCAGCTTGCCAAGGGAGAATATCTGGAGGCAGCCTGCCTTTTGCATGAGGTTTACAGCATCAGCGTTCATGACAGGGAAATTGTGCCCTCCAAATACAAAATTGCCAATCGTGCAGCCAGAGGCAGCAAGCTTCGCTAGTTTCTTCTTGCACGGACCGTTTTTATCTGCTAGAATAAAGACGGTACAGGGGGATGTACTGGTTTCGACAGGGATCATGCAGTCGGTGAAGCTATTCGTATGCAATGCGTTAAATGGCAAATTAAATATAAACGCTGAAAATAATTTAGCATACGCTGCCTAAGGGTAGCTGTCATTCCTGCCGCACCCGCAGGGCAGGGTAATGGCATCATCTTTGCGGGAAACGACAAGGGCTAAGCTTTGCACCTTTGGGCGTATCATGAAGCTACTGAAGTTCGGAGAATGTTAATTTTCGTCGGATGGAGGGAATGTAAAAGAATTAACTATAATAGTAGAAGAACGAGGAATTGGTTTTTGGACACGGGTTCAAATCCCGTCATCTCCATCAGGAAACACGCTTTTGCGTGTTTTTCTTGCATAAGGGAGGATAAGTATGGTAAGACTGGCTATTGTGGAGGACGAGGATATCTACGCTTTGCAGCTTATGGATTTTATAGACCGGCTGTCAAAGGAAAAATCTTTGCAGATACGCTGTAAACGCTATCGGGACGGTGATGAGATTACAGAACATTATAAGGCGGAGTTCGACATCATTTTGATGGATATTCAAATGCGCTTTATGGACGGAATGTCCGCCGCTCTGCAGATTCGCAGACAGGATGCGGAGGTCATCATTATGTTTATCACAAACCGGGCGGATTATGCCATCCGCGGTTATGAAGTGGGGGCATTGGACTATATATTAAAGCCGGTGGAGTATTTTTCCTTTGCCAGCAAGCTGGAAAGAGCCATATCCAAGCTGCAGGCTTTGAAAAAACACAGCCTGTACATCAACAGCTCTACGGGAGGGCAGCGGCTTTATACGGAAGATATTCGGTATATCGAAAGCATCGGGCATCAGCTGCATTTTCATACCAAAACAGGTCTGTACACCGCAAGGCTGAAAATCAGCGATATGGAAAAAGAGCTGGAGCCTTATCACTTCTATCGCATCAACAAGGGCTATTTGGTCAATATGGCGGCGGTAGAAGGTATTCGGGGGAATATCTGTCTGGCGGGAGATACGGAGCTTTTAATCAGTCGTGCAAAGAAAGCTTCTTTTATGGAAGCCCTGCACCATTATTTGGCGGAGATATAAAATGTCGGAAGAATTTGGAAACATACCGCGCATGTATACGGCTCTTGCCCAGTGCCTGGCGGCTTTTGTGTATGTGCCGATTTTAAAAAGCAGATGGAAGAAAGAAAGGCTGATGGTATTTACCCTTCTTTTTGTGTGCCTGCAGGCTCTTTTACTGGTGCCTACGGGAGGAATAGGCGGTATTTTGTGGATAGTCATTATGCTTTTATCCATCGGAAATATGCTGCTTTATTTGTATTTTGTCTGTCAAAAGGATTTCAGCCTGATTTTGTACTGCGGCTTAAAAGCTTTTTTGTTGTCGGAGTTTTCCGCCTCTTTGGAGTGGCAGTTAAGCCGTCATCTTTCTTTGTATTATAGACTTTCTTTATGGGGGCATCTCATCCTGCTTTTTGCGGTTTACGGTTTGATTGCCTGTCTGGTGTACCGACTGGAAAGCAGAACCTTTGCGGGCAGGTCCTTGTATGCCTTGTCCCCTTCGGAGCTTTTGTCCGCTTCCCTTATTGTGCTGGCGGCATTTTTTCTGTCCAATTTAAGCTTTGTGTTCTCCGACACACCTTTCAGCTCCGACATGGAAAAAGAGGTGATGAATATCCGCACCTTGGTGGACTTCGGGGGCTTGGGGATTTTATTTGCCTATCAGAGCAGAATTATGGAGCTGCATTCCGAAAAGGAGCTGCTTGCCATACAGGGGATGCTGCAGTCCCAATATGCCAAGTTTCGCAATTACCAGGAAAGCATTGATATGGTGAATATCAAGTACCATGATTTGAAGCATCAGATTTCGGCTTTGAAGTCGGAAGCGGATACTAGGAAGAGAAATGCCTGGATAGAAAGTCTGGAGAAGGAGCTGGAGGAGTATAAACCGAAAAAATTAACAGGAAATTCTGTCTTGGACGCTCTGATTGACGCCAAAAGTCTGCAGATGGAAAAGCATAAGGTCAAATTTACCATTGTGGCGGAGGGCGCCTTGCTGGATTTTATGCATGTTACGGATATATGCAGCATTTTCGGAAATGCTCTGGATAATGCCTTGGAAGCGGTTATTTTGATTCCGGAGGAGGAAAAAAGGCTTATTCATCTGAGCCTTAGCCGGAAGAAGGGCTTTGTGGTGCTGGAGGTGCTGAATTATTTTGCCTTTGCCCCGAAGATGCGGGAAGGGATTTTGGAAAGTCTTAAAAGCGACAGAAAAAACCACGGTTTCGGCATTAAAAGCATGCGTTACGCCGTGGAAAAGTACGGGGGGACGCTACACCATGAAACGGAAGACTCCTGTTTTAAA
>JBGZHY010000089.1:0-13173 GCA_041848045.1 Lachnospiraceae bacterium | reverse complement strand
GGAACAGTATCTGGCGGTTAAGCTGGAAGAAACCATGGATAAGAAAATCATTCTTACCAATTATTTAAACACCATCAACCTGGGTAACAACTCCCTGGGGGTAAAGGTTGCCTCCAAGCGTTATTTCAATAAGGATGTTTCCGAGCTGACCCTTTCGGAGGCTACGGTTATTGCGGGCATTACCCAAAATCCCAGCAAGCTGAATCCGATTTCCGGACGAAGCGCCAACGAGGAAAAGCGCAAGGTCATTCTACAGTATATGTATGACCAGGGGTATATCACCAAGCAGGAGCAGGAGGAAGCCCTCGCCGATAATGTATACGACCGCATCCAGAACGTGGATGTTGTTTCCAAAGAAAGTACCCATGTATACAGCTATTTCACGGATGAGCTGATTAAACAGGTCAGCACCGCCCTGGTGGAAGAACTGGGCTATTCCGAAACACAGGCCCATAATCTTTTATATGCCGGAGGCTTGAGCATTTATACAACCCAGGACCCGGATATGCAAAAAATTGTGGATGAAGAGGTCAACAATCCGGAAAACTACAGTGCCAGCAAGTATTCCGTGGAATACAGACTGTCCATACAACAGGCGGACGGCGAAACCAAACATTATTCCGAAGATACCCTGCTTACCTACCACAAAAATGTACTGCAGGACGGTCATGACGGTATCTATGAAACGGAAGAATCCGCCAAGCTGGATGTGGAAAATTATAAGGCTTCTCTTTTGCAGGAGGGGGATGAGGTGCTTGCGGAGCGCTTTAAAACCATTTTGGAGCCCCAGGTCAGCTTTGTGCTGATGGATCAGGCAAGCGGCGAAGTCAAGGCCATCAACGGCGGACGAGGAACCAAAACCGCGAACCTGGTATTGAACCGGGCAACCCAGACCGTACGTCAGCCGGGTTCCACCTTTAAGGTTCTTTCCGCCTTTGCGCCCGCTTTGGATGCCAAGGGCAATACACTCGCCAGCGTGTATTATGACGCACCTTATACCGTGGGCAACAAGAGCATCAATAACTGGTACAACAGCGGCTATCTGGGCTATTCCAGCATACGGGACGGTATTGTCTACTCCATGAATGTGGTGGCGGTCAAAACCTTAATGGAAACCGTAAGCCCGGAGCTGGGCGTGGAATATGCCAAAAACTTCGGCATCACTTCCTTAACGGATACGGATTACACCGCCAGTCTGGCACTGGGAGGACTCACCAAGGGCGTGTCCAATCTGGAGCTGACGGCCGCCTTTGCCAGTATCGCCAACAAGGGTATGTATACCAAGCCCATATTTTTCACCAAAATTGTAGACCACAACGGCAAGACCCTGATTGACAATACCCCGAAGACCCATCGGGTTTTGAAAGAATCCACCGCCTTCCTGCTGACGGACGCTATGGCGGACTCCATGAAGGCAAACCGCAAGTTTGCACGCTCTGGCGTCAGCGTCAACTCTACCAGTACACGGGCAAAACTGGACAATATGAGCTGCGCCGGTAAATCCGGTACCACCAGCAAAAACAACGACGTTTGGTTTGTGGGCTACACCCCTTACTATACGGCAGGAATCTGGGGCGGTTATGACGATAATCAGGATTTGACCGGCGATAACGGCGGCACCCGCTTCCATAAAGATATATGGAAAAAAATCATGACGCGGGTTCATGAAGGAAAAAGCGATCCGGGCTTTGCCGTTCCGGACAGCATCGAAACGGCGGAAGTATGCCGTAAGTCCGGCAAACTGCCGATTCCCGGCGTATGTAGCGCCGATCCGAGAGGCAATGCGGTCTATACGGAATATTTCGCCAAAGGCACGGTACCTACTCTCGCCTGCGATGTACATTCTACGATTACGGTCTGCGCCGAAAGCGGCGGTCTGCCGACGCCGTTTTGTACCACGACCACCAGTCGTGTGGTCATGATTGTACCCAACAGCGACGCCACGGATGATTCCGTCTTTGCGGGGGCGGCAGCCTGCAGCATTCACCTGGCACCGTCGGAAAATACGACACCGATTGACACGGCTCCGCCGAGTATCTCCAATCCGGGATACAGCTTCAGCGGACCGGGTTCCGGCACGAACAATAATAACAGTTCCTCCGGACCGGGAATCGTAATAGAACCGCATCCGTAAAAAACCAACATATACCAAACAGCCCTTTCCGGAGGATTCACCCTTCGGAAGGGGCTTATCTGTAAAAAAGGGGAAGAGTATGAAAATAACAAAAAGTATACAGTTTCAGCTGACCGTAGTGGTCGGTATTATTTTGCTTGCCAGCAATTTTACCTTGGTATCTTTGCTGACCTACAACACCAATCAGGCCTTGGATAAGCTTGTGATTCCCATACACAATATACTCACCATCGAAATCTACAGCCTGAGCAATTTCCGGGATGAGTTAAAAATATTTGCCCTCAGCCTTGCCGTCATCAGCACGGTTATCGGCGTCTTTTTAATATACGCTCTTCTGGGACGTTTTCTGTCCCCTCTTAAAAAACTGTCCCGTCACATGCAGCATGTAGACCGGAGAAATCTGCGGGAATACATAGACTGGCATTCCGGCAGCGATGAAATCAACAGTTTAATCTGCTCCTTTAATCAAATGATAGACAAACTAAAAACCTCCTTTGAAATGCAAAAGGACGTATCCGCCTACATTGCCCATCAGCTCAAAACGCCTTTGGCTGTACTGCAGGCCAAAACAGAAGTTTTTCAAAAGACGGAGCGCAGCGATGAGGATTTCAGGCTTCTGCTGCCGCAGCTGCAGGCCCAGGTGGCAAAAATGAACCATCTGGTCAATAAAATTACGGAGCTGGCGCAAATTCAGCGCATATCCCTGAATGAGAGCGTTCCGCTCAGACCGCTGTTTGAAGAGCTCTTGGAGGATTTGGAGGAACAAGCGAAAGCATCCGCCATTACCCTTTCCCTGCAAAATTTCGATACTCCCACCCTGAACAAACTCTCCGTAATCGGCAGCCACACCCTGCTTTATCAGGCCTTCTACAATATACTGGACAATTCCTTGAAATACGGGACAAGAGGCAGTCAAACCGACATTCACCTTTGCCTGAAATCCGAAGAGCTCTCACTGCGCATTGCCGACACGGGCTGCGGTATCTCTCCGGAGGATGCGGACTTTATTTTCGAGCCCTTTTTCCGCGCCCGCAACAAGGATACCGCACGGAGCGAAGGTATCGGAATGGGATTGGCATTTTCCAAAAAAGTATTCGTACACCATGGCGCAAGCATTACGTTTTCCCCCAATACACCGCAGGGCAGTGTATTCACCGTATGCTTTCCGTCAAAAATGATACGGAAGGAGGCGCCTGATGAAACTGCTTTTGATTGAGGATGAAAAAGATTTGCTGCAGACCATCGCCGAAGGTTTGCAGTCCGAGGGCTATTATCTTGATCTGGCAGGCTGCGGCAAAGAAGCCCTGGAATATATTTACGCGGAGGACTATGATTTAATCATCCTGGATTTGAACCTGCCGGATATGCATGGTCTGGATATCTTAAAAGAACTGCGGTCTGTACGAAAGGATGTCAAGGTTCTGATTCTGACAGCCAATCATCATATTGAAAGCAAAGTGGAGGGCTTCAATGCCGGTGCCAGCGATTATCTGACCAAGCCTTTTCACTTTCAGGAGCTGGAGATACGCATCAAGGCGCTGTTGCGGCGTAAGTTTCTTGTGGAGGACAGCATCCTGCGCTGCGGCAGGCTGCATTTTGACACCCAAAAACGAAAACTTTTTGCCGGACAGGAGGAAATTTGGCTGACCAAAAAAGAAAGCGCCATCATCGAGTACCTGTTTTTTAACCGCGATAAAATGGTCAGTGCTGAAGATTTGCTGGCCCATGCCTGGGAGAGTGATGTGGATTATCTGAGCAATTCCTTTCGGGTACATCTGACCTCCCTCCGCAAAAAAATCAAAGGTGTGCTGGGCTACAATCCCATTGTCAACAAAATCGGCGAAGGATATTTTTTGAAGGAAGAAGAATTTTAAAAACTTAACACGAATTTAACACCCCCTATGCTAGAATACGGAGGAAAACAAAAAACACATTATTTTTTAGGGGGAATTTACAATGAGATGTAAAGCAAAATTATGGAAGAAAACGGCGGGAGCAGCCTGTATTGCTCTCCTAATTCTGGGAACGGCGGCTTGCCATTCCAAAATGGCACAGCCGGGCACAATGGCAATGCAGGATTCGGCAATGGCAATGGAAAAGAGCGATACTCTGGGAGAATTTAAGGCCACGAATTTGCACAATATGAGTGTCACCCAGGACATATTCAAGGAGAATGATTTGACCCTGGTCAATGTCTTTTCTTCCACCTGTAACCCGTGTATGGAGGAGTTGCCGCATTTGGCGGAGCTTTCCGAAGAATTGAAGGAAAAGAAAATCGGCGTTTTGGGCATCAATATTGACGTGGATGCACAAGGGCAGCCTGACGAAAGCTCCCGCAAAATGGTTATGGAAATACTGGGGGAGAAGAAGGACAGCTTCAACGCCGTCTTTCCGGACAAAGCCTTAGCGGAAAAAATCATGCCGAAGACCGATGTTCTGCCCTACAGCTTCTTTGTTGACAAAGAGGGAAATATCGTTGGAAAGTCCTATCCGGGAGCCAGAACAAAAGAAGAGTGGAGCAAGCTTGTGCAAAGTGAAGCCACGAAGCTGCAGGGAAAATAAGTATGGAAAACTTTCGCAGAAAATACATTCCGATACTTGCATTCCTCACCGGTACAGTTTTTATGTATATCGGCATTGTTCTGAAACAGGAAAATCTGACTGTTTTACATAAAGCCATCCGCATTTGTATGGAATGCATCGGCATCGGATAAAGGGGGGCTTTATGTTTGGAAACAAAAACAAAGGAGATTTTTTTAGAACTGCCGTCCAGTCAGCCTGGGCATTGTTCACCAACGGCAATGTACAAGGCTACCTCAGCGGCAAAATTTACAAAGGTAATCTTAAGAATATCTGCGTTCCCGGCATGAACTGCTATTCCTGCGTGGGTGCCCTGGGCGCTTGCCCGATTGGCGCCCTGCAGGCGGTCATCGGGCAAAAGGGCACCTTCTTTTCCTTTTATGTGGCAGGATTTTTGATTTGCATCGGAAGTCTGATTGGACGTTTCGTGTGCGGCTGGCTCTGCCCCTTCGGGCTGATACAGGATTTGCTGCACAAAATCCCTTTCCCGAAAAAGCTGCGCAGTCTGCCGAAAGAAAAGCTGCTGGTCAAGCTGAAGTATGCCATCTTGCTGATTTTCGTTATCATCCTGCCCATGTATCTGGTCAACGGCATCGGAAACGGAAATCCTTACTTCTGCAAGCTGATCTGTCCGGTGGGAACCTTGGAGGGCGGTATTCCTCTGGTCTTAATGAATGCTTCCCTGCGAAGCGCCCTTTCCTGGCTCTTTGTCTGGAAAAATGCCATTCTCGCCGGCATCATTCTTCTTTCCTTGATGATTTATCGTCCGTTTTGCAAATTTATCTGCCCTTTGGGCGCCATTTATTCTTTTTTTAATAAAATATCTTTCTACCGTTACAGAGTTAATCTTGACAAATGCGTACATTGCGGGAAATGTGCAAAGCTTTGTCTGATGAATGTAAACCCCGTGGAAGACGCCAACCACGCCGAATGTATTCGTTGCGGTAAGTGCCGCAGGGGCTGCCCGAAGCAGGCCATCGAAGCGGGATTTTCCGGACAGTAAAGATGACATAGACATAAATACCGTAAGCCATCACCCCCAAAATTTGGAAGCAATGGCTTACGGTATTTACAGATCCAACTTTACAGATACCGAGAAAAAACAAGATATGTCTTACACTTTGTTTTGAAAAAACAGATGTTGAATCTGTTCTATCTAAAACCAAGCGGCAAAGATAGCACCCCTACACTAACGATGAATAAGCTTCTTCTCTATCGAAAACCCTATATGCTTTTGTTTAATTTTCCCTGTTTTTATGGGTTTAATGTAGCATAATTCGGTTAATTTTTCTTGTTTTTACCGGATTTAGCGGTAAACGAACAAGCATTATTTGTATTTTGTAAAATGACAGTCTAGGATCTGAATACGTACAGCTTACTGATGAAGTAGTTGGATACAATCACCCCTATCTGCGCCGCCAGCTTAACCGGCATAGGAGGAAAGCGCAGCAAAGTAATAAAGACAAGCAAAATAAGCTCTTCTCCAAGCAAGGTCAACATTCTTCCGCTGACAAAAGAAAGAAATTGCTTAAAAAATATATTTTTTTCAAGTTCAGCCTTCCCAAATACCCAGATTTTATTGGTGAAAAATTGAAATACCACACAAATAATCCAAGCTATTGCATTGGCGGTCAAGGCATTGACGCCACATCCTTCTGTCAAAGCCGCAAAAATACCAAGATTTAAAAATACAGAAATTCCTCCAAAAAATAAATATAGCAATGCCTCTTTATACTTGATATAAAATGGCTGAAATATATTTAAAATCGGTAAATCCATTATTCTGTCAAATATATCTTTCTTTCGGATATTCCTTTTTTCCATCTCTCACTCTTTCGTTCACGACAAGCTTGCTGCTGCTTTTAATTCTTTCAGATATTCCATAGCAGCGTATACAGCCGAAATTTCTTCTATAAGTCCCATTTCAATCGAGATATATCCCGCATATCCCTCTTGCTTTAAAAGAGTAAGCAGCATGGCATGCTCCTCTCGTTTCTCAATATACTTCAGGAAGGGCTCGCTGATGTGTACATGATGAATAAGCCCTACCGCCCCTCTTAAGGCTTCAATGCTTTCCTGATTCTCGATCATGGTTCCCACATCCAGGTTCAGCCGAAAGCCCGGTGAAGATATCCTTTCTATCAGGCGAAGGGCAGAGGCGGTGTCATTGATAAAATTTGTATGATAAATCGGAGGATTTGCCTCCATTGCTATACACACTTGATTTTGGTCGGCATATTTTGCAAGCTGCGCCAAAAAATCTATGCCGGCATCTAAGTCTTCTCCTTGCCGGATATCCCTGTTTTTGGGGCAGCCGAATACCAGATTTTTACAGCCTATGTCTACCGCAAAGGCAATGGCTCTCCTGGTGTATTCCAACAAAGCCTCTCTTTCCGCACTGCTCCCAAAAATACGCTCGCTGCGTCCATACCATATAGACTGCATGGATGATATTTGTAAATCATACTCCTTGCGTAAATGCATGGCAAATTTCCCGGCTTCGGTATTTTTTTGATAGGCCTCCGGTCCGAATAACTTAGTGGGCGCAATTTCCAAGCCCTCATATCCCCATTCCTTCATTTTTCGATATATACAGGCATCATGCTCCGGCGCCCACGCAATATTCGATATTGATAACTTCATTATCACCCTCTTTGATCATCATGATATGCTTTCAAAAGCAGTCCATACTTCTTCCGGCAGTTCCATATTTAAATTTTTCAATGTATCTTCCAGCTGCTCCGCCCTGCTCGCTCCCAGGACAGGATATATACCCTTGCGAATCCCCCAGTTAATGGCAACATCCACAGGACGCAAACCATATCGGTCACATACATCCATATATTGATCAATACGCTTTTTATTTTGCTCATAAAAATTCATGGTTTTATCATACTGCAGCTTTTGACTTTTCGCCGCTCTGGAGTCTTGCGGAATACCTTTTCTGTATTTTCCCACTAAAATCCCCTGGCATAGCGGTGAAAAGCCGAGCATACCGACGCCTTCCCTTTGACAGAAGTCATACACACCGTTGCTTTCCGCCTTTCTCACTGCAAACGAATAAATACACTGCTCAACAACCGGTGCTTCCATTCCTAAGCGCTCGCAAACGCGGTGACATTCCTCCAAAGCTTCCACCGGCCATTCCGAGGTCCCCCAATAGCGAATCCTGTTATCCCTGATAAGCCCGTTAAAGGTTCTGACAATCTCCTCCATAGATACTTCCGGATCATAGCGATGGGCATAATAAAGATCGACATAATCCAATCCCATCCGCTTCATCGACTCTTCAAAGGCCCATAGGATATGCTTTCTGGAAAGCCCCTTATGATATACCGTATCTCCAATCGGCCATGAGCCTTTGGTCGCTATGACATATTCCTCATGCGGATATCTGCGCAAGGCCTTAGCAACCAATGCTTCGGCAGCGCCCATTCCATAGTTATTGGAAACATCAAAGGATCGGATGCCCAAATCCCATGCCTGGTCAATCAGTTTATCCGCCGTAGCCTGATCCGCATACTCCGTTCCGATTGTCAAAGCGGAACCGAAGCTTACCTCACTCAGCTTCAGGCCGCTTTTTCCCATTCTTACATATTTCATCCCTTACATCCTTTCCTTCGTATTCTCACTCGGTATATATGCATAAATGATAGAAGGCGGACGCCCCTTTACCTCTGTCATGATTTGCGCTATATACTCCGCCATAATCGCCACTGCCGTAAACAATAGTGTAAAGAAAAAGCTGACAAACATCAGCACAAAACAACTTTGTTTCCACTCTTCCTTCGCCAAGATGAAAGCCGCCAAAAATATCACCGTCATCAACGCGGTGCAAAGGATAAGATATATCATTTTTCGCAAGGGCTCTACGGAAATCCCCGTAATGCTGTCCAAAGCGTAAGGAATCATCGTCCTTAAATTATATTTGGTTTTTCCGGCAAAACGCTTGTCCCTGTCATACTCCAAAATATCCGTTTTCATCCCGACAAAGGGTACAAGCACCCGAAATACGGAATTGACCTCCGGCAAACTTAAAACCTGTTGCAAAGCCTTTCGTGAAAGCAGACGAAAATTTGCCGCACTCTTCTCCAGCTTAAGTTTTCCGGACAAGGAATCCAGAACCTTGTAATAAAAATTCGCGCCCAGCTTTTTCAAAAAGCTGTCATTGCTTCGCTTAATTCTGCTTCCCACAACAACATCCGCACCGGCTTCCCATTTCCGTATCATTTCCGGTATCAGAGCCGGCGGATCCTGCAAATCCGCATCCATAACAATCACGGCATCTCCCGCCGCTTTCCGAATACCGGCATTTACCGCACCCTCTAAACCGAAATTTCTGGAAAGGCAAATGGTGGTAATCATTTCCGGACATTTACGCTGCTCCTCCAGCATCACTTGATAGGTATTATCTTTTGAACCGTCATTCACCAATATAATTTCAAAATCGTACTGAGCAGCCATCTCTTTAATCACTGCCAGCGTTTCCCGACAATATTCACTGCACAGCGCTTCCTCGTTATACATGGGCGCTACGATTGATATCAATTTTTTCATCCTTCACCCTTCTCAATGTTTGGTTAATTTTTCTATGCCTTCAAAGGTATAGCTTTTTCTCCTGAAAATCAAATCTATCAGCAGTTGCAAATATTTGATGATAACGGTAAGAATACCGAATAAACCGAAAAAGATAAATGATAAAAATAAAATGGTTGAGGTCCATCCGGAAATAGGGTTGCTCACACAAAAAGCAATAATGGAATATATGCTGACAATACAGATGATTGCCATCATACATAAGGTCATTCCGATAGAAAACTTGTAGCCGAAGTCGGTAAACATCACCAGAGAATCAATGGCAACATTTTGCCTGTGCAGCTTCTCCCTCATATCCATTTTCAGATCATGCTCTCCGACAACGGTATAGGCCAGTCTGTCTGACTTCAAGCCGCTGCCCGCATACAAAACCTTTCGATAGGGTATAGTCTTATTCATGTCGCTTACCCGGTTAATGGCTCTTCTGCTCAAAATACGAAAGCTCTCCGTATGCATTTTATACCTTAAATCTGTAAAATGCTCAAACACCCGGTAAAAAATACGGGAGCTCAACCGCTCTTTTCGATTCGGCACAGCTGCAACAATATCATAGCCTTGCAGCGAGCGCCGATATACCTTCATCATTTCCGATAAATCAAAATCCAATACCGTGTTATCAAACTCAAACACAAAATCTCCGATTGCCATGTCCACACCGGCATTCATGGCAAGCTCCAGACCGTGAAAATAACTCATATTGATAATGGATACGCTCGTATGTTGTATGGACGCAGCCACCTCTTTAATCATCCTGACGCTATCGTCATCCGAGCTGTCATTGATACAAATAATCTCCGAATGTTCAAAATTTTCTTCCAGAACGGCAGTAATGCCCCGAAGAAATGTTTCTACTCTTTTCTCTGCGTTATACACATAAACAACGGCAGACACAAAATTTTTTTCTTTATTGACCATCATTCAGCACCTCATCCAAATCATAGACCGTATTGATCTTTCCGGATAAAACACCGATAAAAGTCGGTTTTTTATCATATACCCGGATGACTGTCGGTCTGGAATCATCTATTTCGGAACTCATCAATATCGGTTTCATCGAAAACAGAGAGCTATGGAAATCAAAAGCAAATTTATCTTTCAAGTATTTCCTGGCAAGTCCCGCCATATACGGAAAGGCTGTCCTTGGCCTGGCAACACAGGTATTACAATTCCCAAGCTGCAAAGCGCTGCAGCCTCCCGCACTGTTTTCTTGACAGGCAAAAGTCGGCAAAGGCTCATAGCTGGTTGTGTGGGGCGTAAACGTTACGGAGGTCAGGGAATGCAGGCCTGTTCTTCCAAAAGGCATAATTGAAAAAAACGGACCATCCATGACAGTAAAGCCATATTGCTTTAACTCTTCATTTACCTCGCATAGAATGATTTCGCAAAGCTCATATTTAATCTTAAACTGATCATAACCCAAAAACGCCAAAATCTGATTCGTACTTGCATAAGTGGCATTCAAAAGAAAAGGTGCCTCGTACTGCTCTCCCTCTTTCAAGGATACCGAAAAAGCAGCCGTATCCTTCTCGATGCTTATGATTTTGGCTCCATATCTGATTTCCACATTTGTCAGATTTTTCAGCTTTTCAACAAAATAATTTTTCAGGATTATTGCATCATAAGTATATTCCTTGGTTAAAAATGCGCCGTCACACATCCTTTTTTCAAAAAAACGACCCGGGTGCAGCTCTTCACAGGGGATATTTGCCGCCCTGCAAAATTCCTTAAACTGTTCTCCGCTCGACCATGAATACCGTGCCGAAGTGGCATACACTTTGTTAAAGCTGCTGTTGATACAAAAATGATAGTCCTTGTTGAAACGCTCAAAATAGCCTGCAGACTTCATTGCCGTCGATATCGACCTGGGATAATGATAACCCTGGTGTACTCTGGCCTGATTGATATACGTTGCTCGCAGAAAAGGAGCTTCATCACATTCAAGCACCAGTACATGCTGCCCTTTCTCTCCGCAGTATAAGGCAGAATACAAACCGTATAAGCCTGCACCGATGATGATTTTATCATATCTTTTCACATCTTTTGCCAAATTGTTCATGAATATGCTATTCCTTCCTTTGTATAGCGCATCCGCCCTTTACTTTTATGCCGCTAAGTCCCGATAGATCGCGTCATACCGAGCCTCTTGCAGTAACACCTTTTCCATCTACTCTCCCTCATACTCCCGCTTTACACGCTCACTGATGGTACAGAGCACTTCATATCCTATGGTATTTGCCGCCCTGGCAATGTCTTCCACCCGAATTTCCTTATCTCCGTCTTTCCCGATGAAGGTTACTTTGGTACCCACCGCATACTGCTCGGGCAAACGTACCATCAGCTGATCCATGCAGATCCTGCCTACCACCTTACAGAACTTTCCTTTTATCAACACATCCTGCGCCCTGTAATCCCGCAGCCAGCCGTCCGCATAGCCGATCGGAACCGTTCCTATCCACTCATCCTCCCGGCAGACATATTCGCCGCCGTAGCTGACCGTATCTCCCTTATGCAGACGCTTGACGTAAATCAGCATACTTTCCAAACGCAAAGCAGGCCTTAGCTCGTGGGGTGCCGCCAAATCTCCGTTGCTGGGATTCAGACCGTACATACCCGCACCATATCTTATTATACTACTTTTTTCGTGATTGTGCCATAAAGCAAAGGCGGAATTGGAGGTGTGTGCAAAGGGTGCTTTCGTCTGCAGAAAGCTGCAGAGCTCCTCAAATTGCTTAAGCTGCTTTTCGGTAAAGCTTTTATCCGGCTCATCCGCCCTTGCAAAATGCGTATATACGCCTTCCAAGGTAAAATACGCCGCATTTTCCCGCATATAACGGTCAAATTCCCGTATCTGCTCCTCTTTGCGCAGTCCCAGCCTGCCCATACCGGTATCAATCGCCAGATGCAGGCGCAGAGGGCTGATTTCATCATACCGCTCCTTAAACTCCTGCATATGCCGTTTTGCCTGCTCACACCACGCTATGCTGGTTACCGTACAGCGAATGTGGTGCAGGGCGCATTGGGTCGCCACCTTTGGGCTGGGAGAGCCCAAAATCAGCACCGGCTGGGTCAGTCCCGCATTGCGCAGCTCCAGAGCCTCCTCCAAAAGGGCAACGCAAAAGCCCTTTGCCCCCGCCTCGCTGGCAGCCTGCGCAACCTTCACCATGCCGTGACCGTAAGCATTTGCCTTTACCACGGCATATAATTTCTGCTCCTTATGCAAATCCTGTATTTTTCTTCTGACATTGTAGCGAATGGCATCCAAATCAATGGTTGCCACCGTCGGTCTGTAACTGGCTGCTATCATTTCTTTTTATCCGTTTCTCTCCCGTAGAAAAATATATACTGCTGCAGGACGCCCGCATAGCCCTCATACCTCTCCAGCGGAAATCGCCCCCCGTAGTGCCTGTCGATCATCCTTTGTATCCACACATCTACCGGAAAAGCGGCGATGCGGTGGTAGGCAAACAGCATAACGCAATTAGCTACCTTCTCCCCCACCCCCTTAAATTCCATCAGCTTTTTTCGCAGCTGATCATCCGGCAAAGCTGCCATCGCCTCTAAATCGTATCCCCCCTTTGCGACCTGCAAAGCGCTTTCCTTAACGTAAGCCGCCCGGTATCCCAGGGCGCAGGCCCGCAAATCCGCCAAATCCGCTGCCGCCAATGCTTCGGCTGTAGGAAAAGCATACTGCCTGTCACCGATGGCTTTTCCGAAACGCCTCGCCAAGTCCTCAATACAGCTTTGAATGGCAGGTATGGTTTTTCTTTGGGAGATGATAAAGGAAATCAGCATCTCCCACTTGTCCTGGCGCAAAATGCGAATGCCTTTGGCGTACTCCGCCGCACTGCGTAAAAATACATCCT
>JBGZHY010000088.1:0-5428 GCA_041848045.1 Lachnospiraceae bacterium | reverse complement strand
CATTTTGGACAATATGGTGAAGTATTTAAAAACACGGATAACAAATAGAGGGAGCGATATATGAAAAGGAAGCTGTTGATTACATTGGCAACGGCAGGTCTTGTTCTGGCAGGCGCTTTTCAGGCGCAGGCGGGCTGGGTGAAATCCGGCAGCGACTGGACTTACGTGGATGAGCACAACAATAAGATATATAACGAATGGAGAAGGGGCGCAGATAATGAATGGCGCTGGCTGGGCAGCAACGGTGTGATGGCTGTCAACAGCTTTGTGGACGGCGAGCAGTATTATGTGAACGAAAACGGGCTGATTCTCACCAAAACCTGGAAACAGGTGGACAATTACTGGTACTACTTTGACGAGAAGGGCAAGAAGGTGACGGCAAAGTGGTTGAAGCTGAACAACAAGCATTACTATTTTGATGAAGAAGGCAGGATGCAGACCGGCTGGATTCTGGATAATCTGTATTATATGAATGAAAACGGGGAGATGCAGACCGGCTGGAAGCAGCTTTATCCTTATGATGAGGACAGGGACAACGCCTCATCCGGCCCCGGCGGAGGAGATACGGAGGGCGGCAAGAAGTGGTTTTATTTCGGTAGCAACGGCAAGAAGTATTTTGCGGACGCATCTTCCTCCGGTTATGTGGAGAAGAAGATAGACGGCAAGCGTTATTCCTTCAATGAAAAGGGTGAGCTTATGGTAGGCTGGGTCAATGTGAATCCGGATGCCGCGCCGGCCATCAAGGCATACCGCTATTTCAGTGAGGACGGGACGGTCAGAACCGGCTGGTATTCCATTGAGCCGCCGGAGGAATTGTCCGCTGCATATGATGATCCGGTGGAGTGGTTCTATTTTGACAGTAAGGGAGAGCCGAAAGCCTCCTCTTCCAATGAGTATAAGACCGGTGATTTTGTGCGGATTAACGGCAAACAATATTTGTTTGCGGAGAACGGAACGCCGGTGTACGGCTTGCAGAAGATTCATACGAGTACCGGCTATGATACGTATGATTTCGGAAAGGCCTCCGAGTGCTATGTGCAGAAAGGAAAGCGAACCATAGAGGATGCGGACGGCAGCTCCGTATATTATTTTCAGGACAGCAGCGGCAAGGGTGTCACGGGGGTAAAGGACGCTTATCTGTATTACAAGGGCAAGCTGCAAAAGGCCGAGGATGATAAGTACATCATTATGTCCATTCCGTCAGAGAGCGGTACGGGACATACGAATTATGTCATCAACAAGTCCGGCAAGGTGATGAAAAACACCAAGGTCAAGAATGATGACAAGGTAGAGTTAAAGACCAATGCCCAGGGTGTGTTAAGCAGCATTGACGGGTCTACGGCGGAAATCGGTGCGGTATATACTTCTCCGAAGGAGCCGAGCTTTAATTAAATATGGAAGCTTCGGGGTCGCCCCTGCGGATGCGCATTGCGTCTGCGGCGGGCGGCTTTTTGCTTTTGTCGAATATTGACAAGGCTTAAGGGCGGGAGTAGAATAAAAACAGGAGTTAGGCAAAGCTAACCAAGCAAGCTGTAAAGGAGGGGTTATATGAAACTGTATAAGAAGCTTTTTGATTATGCCGACGGGAAAGGCGTATACGGATATTGGTCTGTTGCGCTTTCGATACTGTCGGGTTTGTGCTGGATACTGCCTTTTTGGTATCTGTGGAAGTTTTTGGAAGCGGTTTTGGTGCGGGGAGAAAAGCAGGCCGCCGGGCGTTATGTGGGATACATCAGCCTTTTTATGATTTTATATGTTCTGTTTTACTTTTTTTCCCTGCTGTGTTCCCATTTGCTGGTATTTCGCATAGAGAATAACCTGCGCAAAAAAGCGGCGCAGCACTTGCTGCGGGCGTCCTTTCACTTTTATGACAGGCATTCTTCCGGTGAGGTGCGCAAAATCATTGATGATAATGCTGCCAGAACCCATATGATTGTGGCACACCTGATCCCGGATATTACCCAGGCTTTTTTGATACCGCTGCTTGTTGTGGGGATTATGTTTGCGGTGGACGTGCGTCTGGGGGCTATGTTTGTGATTCTGATTGTCGTGGGGGCTTTGCCTATAGTTTTTATCATGGGGGAAAGCCGTTTTATTGAGCTTTATATGAAATCCCTGGAAAGAATGAATGCCAAGGCGGTAGAGTATGTCCGGGGTATGCAGGTGTTTAAGATTTTCGGCACCAGGATTGAAGCCTTTACGTCTTTTTATGACAGCATCGTGTCTTATGCAGGGCAGGCTTTGGATTACAGCATGTCCTGCCGCATCCCGTATGTGTTGTTTCAGATTGTGTTCAATATCATCATCATTTTGCCGATTCCTTTTGCCTATTTTTATACCGGAGAGGCGGAAATGATACCGGGCATAGTGGCAAGGCTTACGTTCTTTGCCTGCGTGTCAGGACTGATTTTCAGCACCTTTATGAGAATTATGTATGTGAATATGTACCATTTTCAGGCAAAAACCGTGGTGGACAAAATCGAAGGCCTGATAGAGCAAATGCAGGAAAAAAGCGTTTCCTTCGGGGAAGTGGATAAGATGGAAAGCCATGATATTGTTTTTCAGAATGTAGATTTTCGCTATGACAGCCAGCCGGTTTTTCAGAACCTGAGCTTGCGTCTGGAGGAAGGGAAAACCTATGCGCTTGTGGGAGCCTCCGGCGGGGGTAAATCCAGTCTGGCAAAGCTGATAGCCGGTTTTTACCCTTTGGAGAAGGGGGATATCAGCATCGGAGGTATTTCTCTGTACCGCTATACACAGGACTGTGTTTTGCGTAACATATCCTTTGTGTTTCAGCATGCCAAGCTTTTTAAGACATCCATTTATGAAAATGTGCGTCTGGGGAATCCGAAAGCGAGTCCGGAAGAGGTGTTGGAGGCACTGCGCCTTGCATCCTGCGAGGATATACTGGCGAAATTTCCGGAGCGGGAGCATACGCTAATCGGCGCGGAGGGTGTGTATCTATCCGGCGGAGAAACCCAGCGTATTGCCGTTGCCAGAGCCATTTTAAAGAAAGCGCCGATTGTCATTTTGGATGAAGCGGGGGCGGCGGCGGATCCGGAAAACGAATATCAGATGCAGCAGGCATTTGCCAATTTGATGCGGGGAAAGACCGTTATTATGATTGCCCATCGCTTAAGTTCCATTGTCAATGCAGACGAGATTTTGGTTCTGTATGAAGGTAAGATTGTGGAGCGGGGCAGTCATCAGGATTTAATGGAGCAAGGAGGAAAATACAAATATTTGCAGGAAAGTTTCCATAAGGCAAATGAATGGAGGGTGTATGCTTAAGCGCTTAACGGATCGAATAAGAGAAAATTTCGCCCTGACGCAGGTGGGAGCGGAGGGTATGCTCAAAGCCGGGGTGTATTCATTCCTGATGTATGTGGCATATATGCTGCCTATGCTGGTGTTTATGGATTTTGTACGGCAGAGTCTGGAGGGGGCTCCAAGGAAGATGTATATCTATGCCCTTGGCATCGGTGTGACGGCTGTCGTCATGTTTTTCTTCATCAACAAGGCCTATCATGCTACCTACAACGAAACCTATAAAGAAGCCAAAAATATTCGCCTGCGTATGGCGGAGGCGATGAAAAAGCTGCCTTTGTCCTATTACTCCAAGCATAATCTGAGTGATGTTTCTCAAGCGATTATGCAGGATATTTCGGATATCGAGCGGGCGATGAGCCATGCCATACCGGAGTGCTACGGCTTTGCGGCATATTTGTTTGTCATTGCACTGCTGCTTTTGTTTTCCTCTCCTTTGATGGGACTTGCCATACTGGCGCCGATTGCCTTGAGCGCCTTATGCATTGTGGCGACTAAAGCTCTGCAGAAGAGAGAAACGGGAAAATATTATGAAAGACTGCGGAAAAATGCGGAGATTTTCCAGGAAAGCATTGAACTGCAGCAGGAAATCAAGAGCTACGGGCTGGTGGAGGAAACGGAAGAAAAGATTGTGGAAGCCCTTGCAGACAGCGAGAAGGTACATATCCGTTCCGAGATTGCCCAGGCAATTCCGGTGACCTTATCAAGAACCTTGGTGCGGCTTTGCCTCGGCAGCAGCACCTTGATGGGAATTTATCTGTACAGTCGGGGAGAATTGAGTCTTTTTTATCTGCTGGCATACATTGTGGCGGCAAGTCGTATTATGGATGCGGTGGACGGCTTATATATGAACCTGGCGGAGCTTTTGTATCTGGATGCCAGAATCAAAAGGGTAAAGGATATTTTTGACCATGAGATGGCGCGGGGAGAAGATATTAACCCGAAAAACTTTGATATAGAACTGGAAAATGTGTGCTTTTCTTATGAGGAGGGTATTCCGGTTATCCGGGATTTAAGCCTGAACATACGGCAGAACGAGGTGACTGCCCTGATCGGGCCTTCCGGCTGCGGTAAAACGACCCTGCTGCGTCTGATTTCCAAACTGTACGACTGCGACAGCGGAAGCATCAAAATCGGCGGACAGGATGTGGGAACCGTGGACGCGGAAAAGCTGTTCCGGTATATTTCCATCGTATTCCAGGATGTGATTTTGTTTGATGATACGATTATGGAAAATATTCGTTTCGGCAGGCCCGACGCATCGGACGAAGAGGTGCGGGCTGCGGCAAAGCTGGCAAACTGCGACGTCTTTGTGGAGCATTTGGAGCAGGGATACGCTACCTTGATCGGTGAAAACGGCATGAAGCTCTCGGGAGGAGAGCGACAGAGGATTTCCATTGCCAGAGCGATTTTAAAGGATGCGCCGATTATCCTTCTGGATGAAATCAGTGCGGCTTTGGATGTGGAAAATGAGATGATTATTCAGGAAAGCCTGCAGAGGCTGATTCAGGGGAAAACGGTTGTGATTATATCCCACAGGCTGCAGTCCGTGGAGAATGCGGACAACATTATTTTGCTGGAAAACGGCAAGCTGCAGTCCATGGGCAGGCACGAGGAACTGTTGCAAAATTCCGCTTTGTATCGGCTGTTGACACGACGCGCGGGCATGGCAAGCGAATTTGTATATTGATGCGGAAAGGGGAATACTTAGATGAATAAGAAATTTACGATGAAGGATTTGGTTAATGCGGCGGTGTTTTCGGTTTTGACCATTGCATTCTTTTGGACGGCGGGGATGATCGGTTTTATACCGATAGCCATGCCCTTGGTACCCTTTTTCTGCGGTCTGGTATCGGCGCCGATATTTATGCTGTACAGCACCAAAATCAAAACCTTCGGTATGGTCATGATACTGGGCATTTTGACGGCTCTGGTGTTTTCTCTGTCGGGCCATGGGGTGTATGTGATACCCGGTGCGATTTTGGTATCCCTGCTTGCCGAGTTTGTGCTCAAAAGCGGAGCGTACAAAAGCGTAAACAAAGCACGATGGGCATACACGGTATTTTTGTTGGTTGCCGGTTTTAATCTTCTGCCGATGTAT
>JBGZHY010000087.1:0-4708 GCA_041848045.1 Lachnospiraceae bacterium | reverse complement strand
TCCCTGCAGCGGCGCCGTTACGGCAAGCGGCAGCTCATCCGGCAGGCGCTTGTAGCTCAGCAGCAGATAGGCAAAATAGGACAGCAGGATAAGCAGAATAAGCCCCAATCCCGCAGCCGCTATCTTCAGCATCTTCTTTAATATCTTTGACATATGTTTCCCTTTCCTTATCCGGTGTTCTTTTTACTTGATTTTTAAGCAGATAACATAAGCATTATATCACAGATGCTTTCCAAAAAAAGGAGAAGATTTTAGTAAAAGCAAAAAAACGGGTTGCCCGCCGCAGCCTTAAACAGGATGCTTACAGGCAAAAACCCGCTTCTTCTATTCCGTCTGTTTTTATATCAGCCCCGCTTCCTCCATCGTACGCCGATAGCCCTGCAAGGCTTCACCCTCCGGCGTCGGCAGGCTCGGCTTATAAGGCAGTCCCATGTCCAAGCCGCGGATATTGGCCATATCCTTTGCCGCAACCGGAAAACTGCCGGCATCCATGGACAGACGCACAGGATTGAGCTTAAACTGCGCCCGCAAAGCGCCTTCTCTATCCCCCGCCACATATTTATGATAAATATCCGTAATCAGCTCCGGCATAAAATTGGCTGCAGTACAAACACCGCCGACTGCCCCGTGACACAAGGAGGCATATAAAAGTGTATCCTTTCCGCCGAAAACCTTAAAATCCAAGTGCTCGGTCAGCCGTATATACTCCGCGGTCAGCGTAATATCTCCGGAAGTATCCTTCATCCCCACTATATTTTTACAGTCTTCGGCAAGATTTGCCACGAGAGGAGCACTCAAGGTATATCCCACTCTTCCCGGGTTATTGTATAAAAGCATGGGAATATCGGATACGCTGTCTGCAATAGCCTTAAAATGACCGTACAGCTCCTGCGTATTCGGTTTCAGAAACATCGGCTGAAGGACGGATACACCCGCCACGCCTTGCTTTCTTGCCATCTGCGCCAGACGAATGGCTGTCCGGGTACGGATGGCGCCTATACCGAAGTAAACCGGCACCCTGCCTGCCGTCTGATGCAGGATAATCTCCAAACCGGCTTCCATTTCCGCCTCCGTCAGCATATAAAATTCCCCGTTGCTGCCAAAAGCCAGAATACCCGACACACCGCCGTCGATAACATAATCCACCTGCCTGCGCAGCCTCTTCTCATCTATTCTCTCTTCTTCATCTATGGGGCTTAAAATCGGTACGATAACCCCTTTCAAAAAATCCGTATTCATATCCCGACCTATGACTTTACAATGCTTGTGTTGGATACCTTTTCATAGTATTTCACTAAAGAGCTGTGATCACAGGCACCCAGATCATCCGCCTTCAAGGCCTGCATCATCTCCATGAGCTCTCCCGTCAGAGGCGCCGGAGCGTGCACGGCATGCGCAGCGTTCAAGGCGTTGTTCAAATCCTTGATGTGCAGATCGATGCGAAAACCCGGCTTATAGTTTCCTGCCAGCATCATCGGTGCCTTGGCTTCCATAACGGTAGAGCCTGCCAAACCGCCTCTGATGGCCCTAAACACCAGCTCCGGATCCGTTCCCGCTTTCTTGGCAAAGGTCAGAGCCTCCGCCACCACCGCTATATTTACCGCCACCACCATCTGGTTGGCAAGCTTCGCTACATTTCCGGAACCCAGCTCCCCTACATATACCACAGAGGCCGCCATCACCATCAACACATCGTAGTAGCGGTCAAACAAATCCTTTTTACCGCCGCACATAACGGAAAGGGTTCCGTCAATGGCTTTCGGCTCTCCGCCGGAAACCGGACAATCCAGCATTTCTATACCCTTCTTTGCCAGCTCCGCACCGATTGCCTTAGATTCTGTAGGATCAATGGAGCTCATATCCAAAATAACCGTACCTTCCTTTGCTCCTTCCGCCACGCCGTTCTCACCCAACAAAGCAGCCCTGACATGGGGTGAGTTGGGAACCATGGTAATCACCGTCGTACAGGCAGCACCGATTTCTTTTGCATTTGCCGCTGCCGCTGCTCCTGATGAAACCAAATCCTGTACCGCGTCCGCATGATAATCAAATACCAGCAGCTCGTGCCCCGCCTTTAACAGATTCTTTGCCATGGGCCTGCCCATAATGCCTAAGCCTATAAATCCTATTTTCATTCTTTCCGTCCTTTCTGTACTTATGTAATGGGAGCCGGATTAAATACAGCCAAAAAATTATACAGCTTATATTCTTCCGCAAAACTCTTTTTTCTCCCGCTTGCCACCTCTAAAATTTCTTCAAATATTTTTGTTCCCATTTCGGCAATGCTTGCTTCTCCCTTTGCCACCGGTCCGGCATTCACATCAATCAAATCCGACCACTGCTGTTTCATATCATCTCTGGAGCAAACCTTGATCACCGGCGCCGCAGCTAAATTGTAAGGGGTGCCGCGCCCGGTCATAAACAGCTGCAGGCCTATGCCGGAAGCCAACTGACAGGGACCGCACACAATATCGGAGGCGGGTGTTGCCGCATAAATCAAGCCTTTCTTGCCGGGTCTTTCTGCCGGTGACAGCACTTCCACAATCGGCGCCCGTCCGGATTTGGCAATGCTGCCCATCGCCTTTTCCACAATATTGGCAAGTCCGCCCTTTTTGTTTCCCGGTGTCGGATTGGCGTCCCTGTCCACATTCCCCGCTTTCAAATACTCATCATACCAACGCATCTCCGCAGCCAGCTTATCCATCACTTCCTTGCTGACACAGCGCCCGGCAAGCAAATGCACGCCGTCCCTGACCTCCGTCACCTCCGAAAACAGCACCGTAGCGCCTCCCCGAACGAGCATATCCGCGGCATACCCCGCACTGGGGTTGGCGCTTACACCGGAAAAAGCGTCCGAGCCGCCACACTGCATACCGATCAGCAAATCGGATAAGGGAAGCTCCTCTCTTTTCCTTGCATTCAGCAGAGCAAGTTTCTTTTCCGCCATGGCAAGAATCTTTTGCAGCATATCCGCAAAGCCCTTACATTCCTGTAAAATAATCACATTCTCGGGACAGTTGTCCTGCTCGTCCAAAAGCATATCCGGCGTCAGTTTCTCACAGCCCAGTCCGATAGCCATAACTACTCCGCCGAAATTGGGATGCTTCACCAAATTTTGCAGAGCTCGAATCGGTATGCGCGCCTCTTTGGAAGAAATCGCCACGCCGCAGCCATAGGCATGGTTAACGGCAATCACCTCATCCACATTCGGAAACCTGGGCAAAAGCTCCGTTTTGATTCTTTGCACCGCCACATCCAAAACACCGGAAACGCATTGTACCGTCGTGTGAATGGCAAGAATATTTCTGGTGCCGGCATAGCCTCCTCCGGGATTTTTATAGCCCCACCAGGTGGTCTTCGGAGGCAGGGGCAGAGAATCCATACGCACCAGCCCCGTCCCCCATTCCATAGCATCCAAATCGGGAGCCTTGGGAAGCCGCAGCATACCTTCATGAATCCACGCCCCTTTCGGTATATCGGCAAGCGCATAGCCGATTACCACGCCGTAGCGAATCACGGCTGCATCCTTCGGTATATCGGCAAGCGCAATCTTATGCGCCTGGGGTATGGTGTCCCTTGCCTGCAGCTGTGCTTCTATCTGCGTTCCCGCTCTGATTTCCTCTACGGCAACCGCTACATTATCCTCATCTTTCACTTTAACCAAGAGCTTCATCGTCATTTAATTGGCAGCCACTTCATCTGCTATTTTCTTAATATCCTGATACATGGCTTCTTCATTTTTGGCAGAATCCTCCGGATTTAAGTAATACGGCATCATCTGTATATTGGCGATCGCTTCCTGCGCCTCCGGATCCTCCGTAATCTGCTTTACCAGATTGTCATACCAGGCAATCACATCTGCCGGCGTTCCTTCCGGAAAATAGAAGGAGAAATCGCAGTCCGGATACACCAAATCCACGCCCTGCTCCTTTAAGGTCGGAATGTCCTTAATCAGTTCATATCGTTCCGCCGTCGGCACGCCAAGGGCTACAAACTGCCCGGCCTCCAGGTAATCCTTCGTATTGATATAAGCGCCCGGCATCAAATCCACCTGTCCGGACAACATTGCCGCAATCTTGTCGGCATTGGAGCCCACATCCACCAAATCCAAATCTATGCCTGCTATCTTTTCAAATGCCAACAGCTCGTAATAAGTATAGGCGCCCACTTCGGTACAGGCCTTTAATTGCCCCGGCGCCGCCTTTGCCGCCGTAATAAATTCATCCAGAGTCTTATACTTGCTCGGATTTGCATATAAGCCCTGTGCCGGATCCTTGGCAAAGGTCGGTCCCAAAGTAAATGCCGTATAATTAAAATCCGTCACTCCTGCTATATTTGCCACATTCACCAGAGTATGTCCGTACAGGAAAGTATGTCCGTCCGGCTCTGCCGCCTTTACCTGATTGGAGGCAACGGAACCTGCCGCTCCGCCGGCATTCACCACAATAAAATCTTTTCCCGTCACCTTCTTTGCATATTCCGCAAATACTCTGGCAGACAAGTCCGTATTTCCGCCCGCACCTGCCGGCACCACAATGGAAACAACGGAGCTTGGCTCCCAGGTTCCGCCTGCAGCCGCGCTACCTGCTCCGGAACCCGCCGTCGTACTTCCCGCCGCCTGTGTATCTGTCTGCGCTCCGCCTGTGCAAGCCGTCAGGGACAAAAGCGCCGCCATGGATAAAGCTGTCATCGTCAATAATTTTTTCAT
>JBGZHY010000086.1:0-3803 GCA_041848045.1 Lachnospiraceae bacterium | reverse complement strand
TTTATCTCGGTTCTCTTTTTGCAAACTTCATGCAGGGCGCCAATATGCTGATACGTGCGGAAGGACGTATGGGCACCGCTATGGGCATTATGGCAAGCGGAGCGATACTCAATATTATTCTGGATCCCATATGCATTTTATTGCTTCCCTCCCGCGGCCCCCAGGCGGTTGCCATCGCAACGGTAATTTCCCAGTTTATACAAGCGGCTGTCACTTTATTCTATTTTTTAAAACTAAGTCCCCTTGTAAAGCTCCACAAGATAAAACCGGCTAAGGACCTGATACCGGAGATTTTTTCGATAGGGCTCAGCGCAATGTTTATGCAGATTATGATGCTTGTACAAATGACCCTCGTATATCATACGGCCGTACGTTTCGGCGGCAAAACACAGATTGCATTGATGGGCGCTTCCCAAAGAGTTTTGCAGCTTGCTTTTGTTCCGATTTGGGGAATGAGTCAGGGAATGCAGCCCGCCGTCGGAACGAATTTCGGAGCCAGACAATATCAGCGGGCAAAAAAACTCACCAATACATTTATTATCGGCTCCACTTGCCTGGCAAGTTTATTTTTTATCATCATCGAAGTTTTTTCCGTGCAAATATTGTCCGCCTTCATTACAAACCCCGATATCGTAGCCGGGGGACTGTTTCATTTTCGCCTGATGTACTGCGCCTTCCCCACCTACGGATTGCTCATTATGGTCGTCACCTATTTTCAGGCAATCGGCAAAGCAAAGCAGGCCGGCTTTCTGGTTGTCTTCAGACAGCTGCTTCTTGTGGTTCCGCTGGTTCTTATACTGCCGCTTTTACTGGGCGGAAAGGTTCTCGGCGTATGGCTTGCCCTGCCGCTCATCGATGTCCTCATTCTCTTAATCGCTCTTGGCTTACTGGTACAGGAATACAGATATCCGCAGCAGGATTTCGGCACGAACGAAGGAGCAAAGTCATGAGAAAATTCTGTTCCATCGCTCTTCTTTCCCTGTTTCTTGCCATTTGTCAAATGCCGATTTTTGCCTTTGCCGGCAAAGCGGATTATGGCCTGGTGATAGATAAAATTGCCGAAAAATATGTAGGTAAAAGCGTCCCGGGCGCCTGCGTGCTTGTATCTGAGGGCGGAGAGCTTGTATTCTCAAGTGCGTACGGCTACGCCGACTGGGAAAAGAAAATCCCCATGAATACCGAAGCTATGGTCTTTGAATGGGGGTCCATATCCAAAACCTTTACCTGGGTCAGTGTTTTTCAGTTGGCTGAACAGGGTAAAATAGATTTGCATGAGGATATTCGAAACTATCTGCCCGAAGGATTTTTGCAAAATTTGCATTACGACGAAAGTATTACCATGCTGCATCTGATGAATCATACTGCGGGCTTTGAAGACCAGCTTATTGATTTGCGCTATTTTTCGGAAAATCAAGAGTCATCTTTAAGGGAGGTGCTGTCCGCACATCAGCCGCAGCAAATTTTTGCTCCGGGCGAAATCAGCGCCTATTCCAACTGGGGAGCAGCTTTGGCAGCCCTCATCGTTGAACAGGTCAGCGGACAGGAATACAGAGCCTATGTGTATGAGCATATATTGCTTCCCCTGGGCATGAGCAGCACTTCCCCGGGACCTTTTTGGCATGATGTCCCCGGACTCTTAAGCCAAAAGTCCAAAGGATATTCTTTTACGGGAAAATCTTTTACGGAAGAAGACGCCATGCATCTGCGCATGTACCCTGCCGGGGGGACGAACGGCTCCGTCGGCGATTTGCTGCGTTACGCGCAGGAGCTGGCAAAGAGCAGTGAAAAAGACAGCATACTCTTTAAGAATGTTCATACCAAAGAAAACATGTTTACGGAAAGCCACCGTTCTTACGGAGCAAATGCCGGATTATCTCACGGTTTCTGGCAGTATGTCGGAAATGCGGAAATTTTAGGGCACGAGGGAGGAACCTACGGATTTAAATCGCAGTTTTGGGTGGAGCCAAAAAGAGAACGGGCAATTTTGATCATCTGCAATGTTATGGAAACCGAGTTTTGTTCGGAAATCATGGAAGCCCTTGCCTATCGGGATATGATTGATGCCCGGTACAAAAATATCGGATACGACGATTACCCCTTGCCGGAGGGCGACTACCTGCCGGCTCGCTCCGTCCGAAAAAATGTGGGAAGGATACAGGGTAAAATCCAAATGATCTCCATACGCGCGGCAAAGGAAGGCGGGCTTTACCTGACCATGCCCTTTAAGGGTAAGAACATGTATTATGAAAGGCTGGGCAACAATATATTCTTTTGCAAAGAGGCGGCTCCCGAAGAAAAAATTCTTGCCTTCCGCATCAAAAACGGAACTGTTCATTCCATGACTTTCCGATTGGCGCATGATTACGTACCGGCAAAAAACAGCGAAGGCAAAGCTGCCACTCTGCTCGCTTTCACATTCTATATTGCGGGCGGCCTTTTCTTCTGCGTATGCCTGAACATCCATATTTTTTCTTTTCTGCTGGGCAGGAAACCCAAGCGCTGCTGCAGTATGCCTCTTGCTTTCTCCGGAAGTATCCTCGGTATATCCGGTATCGCCGGAATGCTGCATTGGTTCTCTGTATATACCATAATCTCTGATGAGCTTACGGCTCTGGTCAGCATAGGACAGGTGTGCGTAGCGACGGGACTTTTGTACGGCGGGTATGCATGCATCAAAAAAAGAAGCCTCGGACAAGCTCTACCTTTACTGTTATTCAGCATACAGTCTTTGGCAGCCTGTCATCTCGGCTTCCTGACGAGAATATAAGCAATGTTTTATACAATCAGCATCGCATCTCCGAAGCTGAAAAAGCGATAGCCCTCCCGCACCGCCTCCTCGTAAGCATACAACACCTGCTCTCTGCCGGCAAAAGCCGACACCAGCATCAAAAGCGTAGATTCCGGCAGGTGAAAATTGGTCAGCAATCCGTCCGTGATTTTAAAGCGATAGCCCGGGTAAATAAATATCTCCGTCCATCCGCTGCCCGGCCGCAGCACACCGTTTTCATCCGCCATACTTTCCAGAGTGCGGCAGCTTGTGGTTCCCACACAGATAATTCTGCCGCCTCTTTCCTTTGTTCTGTTTACCCGCTCTGCCGCTTCCTCACTTATGCGGTAAAACTCGCTGTGCATATGATGCTTTAAAATATCCTTTTCCTTTACGGGTCGAAAGGTTCCCAGCCCGACATGCAGAGTAATCCGTGCAAGCTCTACTCCCATTTCTTCCAATTCCCGCAAAAGCTCCTCCGTAAAATGCAGACCTGCCGTGGGCGCCGCAGCGCTGCCCTCATGCCTGGCATACACGGTCTGATAACGGTTTTTATCCTCCAG
The DNA here is from genome assembly GCA_041848045.1 of Lachnospiraceae bacterium. Classification (GTDB taxonomy): domain Bacteria; phylum Bacillota; class Clostridia; order Lachnospirales; family Lachnospiraceae; genus CAKAHY01. Next base: position 473 of record JBGZHY010000086.1, on the reverse strand, counting down.
TTTATGGGTGATATAAGGAGGCAAAGGCATTTCTCCCAGTCTGTCCAGAATTTCTTCAAAAATCCCTTCATACAAAAAGCGAATATGGCGATTGCCCTCCTCGGTCACCTCCAAAACCTCCGCCCTCAATATTCCATCTCCGAAGGATAATTTGGCGCCTGTTCTGCATTTTTTCCCCGGCTTTACCAGACTTTCCCATACATCTTCCGACAAGCGCTTTAACAGCAAAAGCTCTATCTTGGCGCCGCTGTCTTCCCGTATACCGAACAGTCTTGCCGGAATTACCTTGGTATCATTGATAACCAGACAGTCCCCTTTTTGCAGGCAGGCTTTAATATCCTGAAACTGCCCGTGCCTTATCTCTCCGCTTTCCCGCCCCAAAAACATCAGGCGGGAAGAAGCGCGATTTTCCAAAGGGTTCTGTGCAATCAGCTCTCGAGGCAGGGTGTAAGTAAAATCTTTTATATCCATAT
>JBGZHY010000085.1:0-25042 GCA_041848045.1 Lachnospiraceae bacterium | reverse complement strand
CCTACGCCGAACAGGATCAGACCGTCCACATTCCATGAAATGATGGTTCTGGCAAGCTCCAAAGGATCCGGCGTAAAATAGCTGAGCATAAAGTAGCTATGCTTTTTCAGAGCCGCTTCAATGCTTCCCATCAACTCGCCCACAAAAGCATCCTTCAGATAATTGTCATTTTCCCGGTAGCTGACCATGCCCACGCCTATCATCTTGGACTTGCTGGAAGCCAGGTTTCTGGCGGTCATGTTCGGCACATAGTCATAGGCTTCCAAGACCTCCCGTACCCTTTGTATGGTCGCCGCAGAAACCTGATTCGTCTTCCCGTTGATGACATTGGAAACGGTTGCCGTGCTCAAGCCCAGCATCTTTGACATCTCTTTAATCGTAATCATAAGCCCTTATATCCCTTCTATCCGAATGTGACGATTTCCTTCACCGCTCCGGTGTGTACAAGCTCCTTGGCATGAAATACAGGACCTTTTTGCCGATAGGCCTCATGATATTCGTAATGCAGACTCGCCGTCACCTTCACCCAATCCCTGTTTTTGAAATGTACGGCTCCCTTATAATGACAGACATGACCCAAATACTGAATATCATCCTCACAGCAGGTCATCACCTTTCTGACCGGAACAAACACATCCCCGAAAGGGTCATGAGGCGGCTTTAACACCTGCGCCACAAACTCAAAGGTCTTGCCCTCGTATTTTTCCGGTCTTTCCATGGAATCCACATAGAAAATACCGAAATCTTTATTTTCTATCCTGACGATTTTATCTTCCAGCGAATAGGGCAGTTCGATGCTGAAATCTCCTCGAATTTCCCCGTCCTTTCCTTCAAAAACGATCTCCGTATCTTTGTTGAGGGCTCGAAAATTCAGATGATATTTTGCCAGTACGTCCTCCTCCATATCGTCCGCCCTGTTGCAGATAATCAACTCTGTCCGGCGCAGCATCGGCCCGATGAAGGCTTTCATATTTTTCAGATATAAATCCAAAGTGGAGGTATCGAAAATAGACACCATCTGGTTTAGAAACCATTCCTCCGGCAAAACCAAGTCATCCTGCAGCCATAAGCCGTTCCATTCAATCAAAACCCTTTCCGGCTGATATTGTTCATGCAGCATCCGCAGACGCTGCGGATTGATTTCTTCCGGCTGTCGGATATATACCGCCTCGGTCCTATGGCTTCGCAAAAACTCCTCCGAATATTCCTCTTCTCCCTCCTCGCATACCAGCAGTAAGGTCAGACCCTCCGTGGCGAAATAATCCTGCTGCATGGTGAACTTCATAAACTGCGTCTTTCCGGCTTCCAGAAAGCCGTTGATGACAAATACCGGTATCTGCTGTGCTGCCTGCTTCATTCGGTTTTAAACTCCTTATATAATTTATCCTCTTTTAGCCCCACACCGATGACACAAATTTTCCCGCTGCTTTCCGCCTCACCCTTTCGGATATTGCTTTCTTCCGGTACCATATCAAAATAGAACCAGTCTTCACTTTCGGCATCCTTTACCATTCCCTTTGCTCGCAGAACAATACCGTATTCCGTGGTTTCCGTAAAGCGCTCCAAAACCTCCTCCAGCTTCTCTTTTCTGAGGGCAGGCACATTCTCCAGTCCCCAACTGGTAAATACCTCTTCCGCATGGTGGTGATGATGCCCGTGTTCTCCGCAACCGCAGCCCTCATGATGCTCGTGGTGATGACCATGCTCTCCGCAACCGCAGCCCTCATGATGCTCATGGTGATGACCATGCTCTCCGCAGCCGCAGCCCTCATGATGCTCGTGGTGATGACCATGCTCTCCGCAGCCGCAGCCCTCATGATGCTCGTGGTGATGGCCATGCTCTCCGCAACCACAGCCCTCATGATGCTCATGATGATGCCCCTGCTTACGGCTCTGTTTATATTCTTCCAACAGACTCTCCTGAAAATCTTCCTGCTTTTCTATACTGTCCAGAAGCTTTTGTGCCGACAGCTGCGCGATAGGCGTTGTCACCACCTCCGCCTTCGGGTTGATTTCCCGAATCATGGCAAGGGCTTCATCCACCTTCTTCTCATCCGCCACATCCGTTCGGGACAATACAATCGTACCGGCATGGGCAATCTGATTATTGAAAAACTCGCCGAAATTCTTCATATACATTTTGCATTTCTTCACATCCACCAGCGTTACGCTGCAGTTGCTTTCCACCCCGAGCTCCGCCTCCACGTCCGTCACCGCCTTTTGTACATCCGACAGCTTGCCCACACCGCTGGGCTCAATGATAATACGATCCGGCTGATAGCTGTGCAAAATTTCCTTCAAGGAAGCGGCAAAATCTCCCACCAGAGAACAGCAAATACAGCCGGAATTCATCTCCCGGATTTCAATACCCGCATCCTTTAAAAATCCTCCGTCTATACCGATTTCGCCAAATTCATTCTCAATCAGCACCACCTGCTCATCCTTAACCGCCTCCAGCAGCTTCTTGATAAAGGTGGTCTTTCCCGCCCCCAAAAATCCTGATACAATATCTATCTTTGTTTTAGTCATAGCTTCTCCTATTCGTTCAAATGATCAATAAATCGCAAAAATGCAGCCCTGCCCTGCGGCGTGCATTTGTACACACCGGCATCCCTTAACACTTCTTCAAAGACAAGTCCCACTTCTTTTTGCAAAATCTCCTCTATATTCTCCGGAGAGATATCCGCATACTTTTTGATGAAGGCTTCCGCCCAATCCGCATGTTTGGCAATCCGCTCATCCCCGCGTAAATCTTTCCCGGCCAAAATATATTCTTTTAAAATTTGCAGCTCCTCTTTCAGTCTGCTTGGTAAAATGGCAAGCCCCATCACTTCGATAAGTCCTATATTCTCCTTTTTGATGTGATGCAGTCCCGCATTCGGATGATACAAGCCGTCCGGTCTTTCCGCCGTCGTGATATTGTTGCGCAGTACCAAATCAATCTCGTACTTGCCATCCCGCATACGTACGATAGGCGTAATGGTATTGTGACGCTCTCCCTCCGTGTAAGCGTAAATGTAGGCTTCTTCGTCGGTATAGCCCATCCACTTGTCCAGAATTTTCGCAGACAGGGCAATCAAAGCCTCCGTATCCTCAGCCCGCAAACGAATCACGGACATCGGCCAATGCACAATCCCCGCTTCCACCTTCTCGTAGCCCTGCAAAGAAAAGCGGTACTCCAGCTTTGCCTTTGCCATGGCAAATTCGTAGCGACCGCCCTGGAAATGATCATGGCTTAAAATGGAGCCTCCTACAATGGGCAAATCTGCATTGCTCCCCAGAATATAGTGGGGAAACTGACGCACAAAATCAAACAGCTTGCGAAAGGTCGCCTCCTCTATTTTCATCGGTCTGTGCTGCGAATGGAACACAATGCAGTGTTCCGTATAGTACACATAAGGAGAATACTGCATGTACCACAAACTTTCGTTCATGTACAGCGGAATAATTCTGTGGTTCTGTCTTGCCGGATGATTCAGCCTTCCGGCATATCCCACATTTTCCTTGCACAAAAGACATTTCGGATAATCACGACTTGCATGCCTGCCGGCAAGAGCTATGGCTTTAGGATCCTTTTCCGGCTTGGACAGGTTGATGGTAATATCCAGCTCGCCGAACTCCGTTTTCACCTTCCATTTCACGTCCTTCCGAATCCTGTATGTCCGGATATAGTCTGAATGTTCGGACAGGGCATAATAATAATCCGTTGCCAGCCTGGGGCTTTGCACATACAAGCTTTCAAAGTTTGCAAGCACCTCGCTGGGTCTTGGCATCAGGGTATTCATCAGACGGGTATCAAACAAATCCCGCTCCAAAATATTGTCCTGCAGCAATCCCTTTTCCACGCCGTAATCAAGAAGTCCGCCAAGAATCTTCTCCAAATCCATACCCACAGGCAGGCGGTCCTCAACATCCTCCTTGCGCAGAATATCCAGAATTTGGTTCAGGGCATACTCCCTGTCCGCTTCCTTCAGCAGCCCTTTTTCCATACCATAGTGCACCAACTCACATATATATTGATCAATCATCTCATCCCTCTATCTTGTCCGTTTCTATTTTGATTCTTCGGATAACCAGGGCCGCCACAACGCCGATAAGCAAACCCGTTACGACTCCCGCCACCGTCAGGTAGGGCAGGTAAGAAAAAAGCAGGGTGTTTTCCAACAGGGAAACCGCCACCAGAATTTGCCCGATGTTATGCGTCACACCGCCCACCATACTGACGCCGACGGTGGAAAAACGATCCATACGCAGTGCAAGCAGCATACAGATAAGGCTTAAGCTCGCCCCCGCAAGGGAAAACAGCAGAGCCGCAAGGTTACCGAAAGTAAACGCCACCAGCAGAACCCGCAGTGCCGAAACGAAGATTGCCGCCCTGGTTCCCAAGGTATACAGGCATATAATGACCACAAGATTAGCCAAACCTAACTTGATTCCCGGAATAGGAAATACCGGCAGCAGACTCTCAATATACGAAAGTATCATTGCCAATGCGATAAGCATACCGTACAAGGCCAGTCTTTTTACATGAAAATCCTTCCTCATCACTTATTCTACACTGACTCCGGCAATTTTAACATTAACCTCCACCACATGAAAACCGGTCATATTCTCAATGGCAATCTTAACCTTTTCCTGCACCTTCGTGCTGACCTCGGAAATATTGTAATTATATTTAATATTCAAGGAAAGTAATACACTGACGTAGCTTTCGCTGATGTCCACCTTTACACCCTTGGCAAGATTTTTAACCCCCAGCTTGCTGATGAGCTCATTGGTAATATTGCCGGACATGGAAGATACGCCTTCTACCTCCGTAGCAGCAATCCCTGCAATAATTGCCACCACATCATCCGCAATGTGTACTTCTCCCTTTGCATTTTTTGTCGTTTCTTTTTTATCAGACATACTGCCTCCTTCAATCTACTATGCATTGTCATTTCTTCGTACCAACTGATTATATCAAAACAGGGAAAACAAGTCTATATAAAACACAAATCGGCTCCCCCGCAGGGAAGCCGATGAAGATGCTTTTCAACAGATATTTATACTTTTACATGGATACTCGATGCATCTTTTGCCTATTCCTTTTCCTGGTTCTGCCGTTTGATTTCCTGTAACTCGTCAAAAATCAAATCATTTAAAACTTTAATATAGGTTCCTCTCATTCCGGAGGAGCGCGATTCGATGACACCTGCGCTTTCAAATTTACGCAAAGCATTCACGATAACGGAGCGGGTAATACCGACTCTGTCCGCAATCTTGCTGGCAACCAATATGCCCTCATCCCCCTCCAACTCGTCAAAAATATGCGTAATCGCATCCAATTCCGAATAACTGAGGGTCGATATGGCAGAACGAACAATATTGGCTTTTCGCAGCTCTTCCGCGTTCTCCTCGTTCATACTGCGTATCATGTCCAAACCGACAACCGTCGTGCCGTACTCGCTTAAGATGATTTCATCAATGCCGAACTCCGAGCCGGCCTTATAGATGAATAAGGTCCCCAGCCTCTCACCGGAAATATCAATCGGGGTGATAATGGCTTTAAATTCATTGCTGTCTTCAAAACCGAGGGTTCCCAGATTGACATTCTCCTTGGTGGACAGGATGGAGAGCAGACGCTCGTTCAACATGGCATCAATATGCTTCCCCACCTTGCTTTCCAAAAGCTCCTCAATTTGTCTGATTTGCTCATGCTTGGCAATGCCGAGAACCTTCCCCTTCTTACTGATGACCAGTATATTGGACTCCAAAATCTCGCTCAGCACGGAGCAAATATCATTAAATACCACCTTATGCGAATCATTATTATGCAATAATTTGTTAATTTTCCTGGTTTTATCCAGTAATGCTACACCCATAACTACAACCTCTCCCATCATATCATATTAAATTATCCAAACAGTATCCATTCTTTTCAAAAGTATTTGACAGCTATACCGTTATACTAACACAATTTAATATAATATACAAGGCTGTTCTTAAAAATTGTCTAAAAATTATATATCCTTATTTTTAATTTTTACATATCCACAAGTATCTGAGCCGCAGAGCAGTTTATTACCCTTTTCCACCATATAAGAACCGCATTTTTCACAAACTGTTTGACTCGGTTTGTTCCACGAAATGAAATCACAGTTTATAGTGTCTTCACAACCATAATAGATTCTGCCCTTCTTGGTTTTTTTCAGTACAATCTCCTTGCCGCACTTCGGACAGGATACACCGATTTTTTCCAGATACGGCTTGGTATTCTTACACTCCGGAAATCCCGGACAAGCCAAAAACTTTCCGTGAGGGCCGTATTTAATCACCATATTTCTGCCGCAAAGCTCGCAGACCACATCGCTTTCCTCATCTGCAATCGTCACTTCCGCAAGTTCTTTGCCCGCTTTTTCTACCGCCTTTTCCAAGTCCGGATAAAAGTTTTCCACCACCGTTTTCCAGTTGGTCGTGCCCTCGCCCACTCCATCCAGCAAAAGCTCCATATTCGCCGTGAAATCCTTATCCACAATCCCCGGAAAATAGCCCACCATCATGTCATTGACCACCTGCCCCAGCTCGGTGACGTACAAATTCTTCTGTTCCTTCGTAATATAACGTCTGGCAAGAATAGTGGTAATGGTAGGCGCATAGGTGGAAGGCCTGCCGATTCCCTGCTCCTCCAGCGCCTTAACAAGACTTGCCTCCGTAAAATGTGCCGGCGGCTGCGTAAAATGCTGGGCGGAAACCAACTTGACCAAGGAAAGCTTATCCCCCTTTTTCAAATTCATGAGCAGGGCATCGGAAGCGCCGTCCTCCTCCTCGTCAATATACACGCTCATATAACCCGGAAACTTTAAGCTCTGTCCGGATAAATGAAAAATATAGGAATTGGCCTCCACCTTCACGGAAGTCGTGGCATATACGGCATTGGCCATACGGCTTGCCACAAAACGCTTCCATATCAGATTATACAGCCTGTATAAATCCCGGGAAAGAAAATCCTTGATTGCAAAAGGCACAATCTCAAGGTCTGTCGGACGTATGGCCTCGTGGGCATCCTGAATCTTTCCTCCCGCCGCCTTGCCTGCGCCGTCTGCCTGCAGATACTCCTTTCCGTAATGCTCCAGAATATAGGTCTTTGCCATAACCATCGCATCTTCACTGATTCTGGTGGAATCCGTACGCAGATAGGTGATTAAAGCAACGGTTCCCATTCCTTTGATATCCACACCCTCATAAAGCTGCTGTGCAAGACGCATGGTTTTTTGCGTCGAAAAATTCAATACCTTGCTGGCTTCCTGCTGCAGGGTAGAAGTTGTAAAGGGCAGAGGCGCTTTCTTTACCCTTTCGGAAAACTTCAAGTCCTCCACAATATAATCGGCAGACTGCAAATCCTTTTCTATCTTGCGGCACTCCGCCTCGTTTTTAATCTGTATTTTATTTTTCTTGCCATGAAATTTTGCTCTTAAATGCTTTCCTTTTTTGCCGCTTTCCAGCTCCGCTTCCAGGCTCCAATATTCATCCGGCACAAACTCGTTAATCTGCGCTTCTCTGTCGCAAATCATACGCAGCGCCACGGACTGTACCCGTCCGGCAGACAAGCCCCGCTTCACCTTAGCCCACAGCAAAGGACTGATGAGATAGCCCACCATTCTGTCAAGCACCCGTCTTGCCTGCTGCGCATCCACCAGGTTCATATTCAGGCTTTTCGGATTTTTAATCGCTTCCTTGATGGCTTTTTTGGTGATTTCGTTGAAACTGATCCGGTACACCTGTTTTTGGCTTTCCTCCAGTTTCAGCGCCTTCATCAAATGCCAGCTGATTGCCTCCCCTTCTCGATCCGGGTCGGTTGCCAGATATATCTTGTCGGCTTTTTTCGCCTCTTTTCTCAATTTTGCAAGCAAATCCCCTTTTCCCCGAATCGTGATATACTTCGGTTCAAAATCATTTTCTATATCGATTCCCAGCTGACTTTTGGGTAAATCCCGCACATGCCCGTTGCTCGCACTGACTTCATAGGTCTTGCCCAAATATTTTTTAATGGTCTTGACCTTCGCAGGCGACTCCACTATCACCAGATTGTTTGCCATCCTCTTCTCCTTGCCTGTTCTTTTACATACAAGATTTACTGTAATAATTACCGGAAATTTGTTTAACCAAACCGCGCATTTCCAAGTTGAGCACGGCAGAAATCACCGTCGCGCAGTCCAAACCGGTTTCTTGTATAATATCCTCCAAATACTTCGGAGAGAAATCGAGGCAACTATATACCATTTTCTCATTCTTTTCAAGTGTATTATCATTTTTTTCTATAAATGCCGCTTTTTTGACACCCTCCGGAAGCAAAGCTTCCAGTATTTCTTCCGCCGAGGTGAGAATGAATGCGCCGTCTGCAATCAGGCGGTTACCGCCGCGGCTTAAGCGGTCGGTAAAACGCCCCGGCACAACATACACCTCTTTGCCCTGCTCTGCTGCATAAGAGGCGGTAATCAGCGAACCGGAATGCTCCCCCGCCTCTATGACAAGCACCACATCCGCCAAAGCCGATATGATGCGATTACGAGGCGGAAAATGAGCAGCCAGGGGAGGTATATGCGGAGCGTATTCCGATAAAACGGCTCCCTGCCCTCCGCGTTTGATGTGCTCATAAATATCCATGTTCTCCCTCGGATAACAAATATTAACGCCGCAGCCCAACACGGCGTAGCTCGGCACACCGCAGTCCATCGCCGTTCTGTGGGCAATGGCATCTATTCCCCTTGCCATACCGCTGACGATACCTACGCCCGCCTCGGCAAGCTGCCTGCACAGGAAGCGGCACATCTCCTGTCCGTAATTTCCCGGATTTCGCGCGCCCACCACCGCCGCCAGAGGCATTTCCCTTTTCTTTTCCCACAGCTTTCCGAGAACATACACACAAGTCGGTCTGTTTTCAATGCCCCGCAGTTCCTCCGGGTATTCCGCATCCAGACAGGTTATAAAGCTTATGCCCCTTCCCTGCAAAAGACCGTAACTTTGCATCCGTTCAGACAATTGCCGAAAGGAGAGAATCATCTGTTCAACCTGTGCCGAATGCAAACCGCTGCAGGCGCAAATCTCTTTGGCAGACAGCTCCAAAAGCCGGGACAGAGGGCTTACCTCTTTGCATAATTTCTCTATCCCCTTATTTCCCAGCCCCTTGATCCCTGCCAAAACATACAGCATTTCCTTATCGGAAAGCGCCTTATCTTTCCACATCCGCACAGCCTCCTCCAAAATACCTTTCCGCTGAAGTTCTGTAGGCAATCGCCTCGCATAAATGCCTGCGTCCTATCCTTTCTTCCCCCTCCAAATCCGCTGCTGTCCTGGCTATCTTTAAAATTTTATGTAAAACCCTGGCACTGAAGGCCTTGCGCTCGTAAACATCCTTTAAAAACGCTTCGTCCTGTGCCGATAAAGAACAGCATACATCCAGTTGTTCCTTTTGCATCTGCCCGTTACAAAAAATCCCCCAATTCTGTAACCGTTTCCTTTGTATATCTCTGGCACGCACAACCCTCTCCCGTATCGTTCTTGAAGCTTCTTCTTTTCCCTGCATCTCTCCATAGCTGACCATGCTTGTTTCCACGCAGATATCTATCCGATCCAACAAAGGTTTGCTGATTTTCCCCAGATAACGGCGCACTTGAGCGGGGCTGCAGTTGCACTTATTCCGATCGGGATAAAAACCGCATTTACAGGGATTTGCCGCTCCGCAGAGCATAAAATTAGCCGGATATACATATTTTCCGTGCACACGGGATATATGTACCTTTTGCTCCTCCAAAGGCTGGCGTAGAGCCTCCAATGCCTCCGCTCGAAATTCCGCCAGCTCATCCAAAAACAAAATACCGTTGTGCGCCAGGCTCATCTCTCCGGGTCCGGCACAGGTTCCGCCGCCAAGCAAACCCTTTACCGAAATGCTGTGGTGCGGACTGCGAAAGGGACGGGTTCTGATCAGACCTTCGTTTTTGCCCAAATTCCCCGTCGCGCTGTATATCATCGTTGTTTCTATACTCTCCTCCTCTCCCATAAGGGGCATAATACCCGCCAAAGCCCTGGAAATCATAGATTTTCCCGTACCGGCTCCTCCCAGCATCAGGAAATGGTGCCCTCCCGCCACCGCCGTAATCGCCGCCTGCTTCACAAAGCTTTGCCCCTTAATCTCCTTAAAATCAGGATATTTTTCCTCCGGCACAAAAGGCTTTCGGAGCTCTGCGAAAACAGACAGCTTCCTCCTGCCGGAAAGCCCCTCATAAAGCTCCTGCAAATTCCGTAAGGGGTACAGCTTAAGACCTGTAATGCCTGCCGCCTCCTCTACGTTTTCCCGAGGCAAAAAAACCTGTGTAAAACCCTCTTCCTTTGCTTTTTTCATCATGTTAACCAAGCCCTGCACCGGCAGAATCTCCCCGCTTAGGGACAATTCCCCGATAAACAAGCTTTTCTCTGCATCCGGCAGCTGCAGCAAATCATAGGCAAGCAAAATAGCCACTGCAATCGGCAGGTCATAGGATGAGCCGGATTTTTTAAAGGATGCCGGAGATAAATTGACCAGTACCCGCTTAGGCTGCAGATAAATTCCGGCATTTTTAATTGCCGCCCGTATTCTGTCCGATGCCTCTTTAATCTGGGACGCCAGATAACCCGTAAAAATATAGGCAGGCAAACCGCCGGAAACATCCGCTTCACAGCAGACAATCTGTCCCTCTATCCCCAATATGCCTGCGCTGTATACCTTTCCCAGCATAAAGGTTCCTTTCTTATATTTTTCAAATATGGTGTAAAAAAGAATATGCAGATAAATAAATGAATCTTCAGATAAATAAGAATTTTTGATCAAGCCGGGCATACGGGGCTTTTAAAGCCGCCCCGCATCCTCTCCCGCTTTATGCTTTGTTATACGCCGAATCCCTCAGGATTGTTTTTTTGCCATCTCCAGGCATCCTTGCACATGGTTTCCAAATCCCTTTGTGCCTTCCAGCCAAGCTCTCTTTCCGCCTTGCCCGCATCGCTGTAACACTGCGCAACGTCCCCTGCTCTTCTTTCCTTAATGGCATAATTCACCTTGACGCCGTTCGCTTTCTCAAAAGCCTTTACCACATCCAAAACGGAATAACCGATACCGGTACCCAGGTTGTAAATCTTCACTTCCGTCTGATCCTTTAAAAGCTTATCCAGCGCCTTCACATGACCGTTTGCCAAGTCGAGCACATGGATGTAATCTCTGACTCCCGTTCCGTCCGGCGTATCGTAATCATCGCCGAATACGCTCAGCTGCTCCAGCTTTCCTACCGCCACCTGGGTCACGTAAGGCAGGAGATTGTTCGGGATACCCTTCGGATCCTCACCGATTAAGCCGGACTCATGAGCGCCTATCGGATTGAAGTAACGCAGCAAAGTAATCTTCCACTCCGCATCCGAAGTATGCAAATCCGTCAAAATCTGCTCCAACATAGATTTGGTCCAGCCGTAAGGATTGGTTACTTCCCCCTTCGGACACTCCTCCGTAATCGGCACAAAGGCCGGCGTACCGTATACCGTGGCACTGGAAGAAAACACAAGCTTCTTACAGCCGTAGCTGCGCATAACTTCGCACAAAATCAAGGTTCCCGTAATATTGTTATGGTAATATTCCAAAGGCTTGTATACCGATTCACCCACTGCCTTCAGACCCGCAAAATGAATCACCGCCTCTATGTTTTCCTTTTCAAAAATTTCACACAAAGCCTGCTTATCCAGACAGTCCGCCTTATAGAAAGGCACCTTTTTTCCGACGATTTGGGCAACCCTTTCCAAAGATTTTTCACTGGAGTTTACCAAATTATCCATCACCACCACATCATAACCTGCCTGCATCAGTTCAATGCAGGTGTGGCTTCCTATAAAGCCCGCTCCGCCCGTTACAAGAATAGCCATACCCTACCTCCTATCATTTAAAATCCTCTTTATTCTATCAAAAAAGCAGGGGGAAAACCATAGAATATTTTACGGAATATCTATGTATTTTTTTGTTTTAGCTCCGCCTCTATTGCCATAAAACCCGAAATTCCTGCCACAGCTGCCATAAAAGCTCCAACAGCAGGCGCCGGGTTCCGGGATAGACGACAGCCAAAAGCCCGATGCAGGCCAGGCTTAAAAGCAGGGCGTTGCACACCGTACGCCACATAAAAGCAAGACCGGATTCCTGCCCTTGAGGCTTTTCCTGCACCTTTTCCTCCTCGGCAAAAAGACTATTTCTATACTTCTTCCCCATTTTACAAACCCAACATCAATTTATAATTCATATTGCTTTCGTCATAAGAAAACATATCCGTCCACAGAGGCGCAAAAAACACCCGTTTGCCCGCTTCTCCCAAAAGATTCCGCAGGACATCCCTCTCGTCATAAGGCACAAAACTGAAGATATAGAAAAAATCCTTCCCTTTATCTCTCAAGACCTTTTCCAGAGCAAAAATTTCATTGGCTTTGGAGCCGCACACCAGACATTGACAGTCCTGTTCCAAAAAGGAGTAGCGGGCAAAGCCTTCTCCGGCATACACCCCATAATCCCGTATCACATAATCATAGGGCAGGCTTCCCAGCCTGTAATAATCCTCCGCCCGATAAAAAGCAATATTACGGTAATACAGCCGCCCGTCCCTTTCCCTTCGGTGTAAATCGGCATACAGGCTCTGCAGAGCGGACAAAAAACCGCTGCTGTTGAACTCCACATAACAGGCGCTCCTCCCCGTGTTTTGCAGATATAAAAGAAGCTGCAAGGCCTGCGTACTGGTTCCTATATGTGCGCAAATTCCCGCAAAAGCAATATGTCTGGCTCCATCTTTGACATGAGAACTTCGTATATTGAACATGGTCGTTTGATTAAACATGAATTTTGGAAAAGTTTAACATTCAGAAATCAGATTATCTTTACTATAGCACCTTATTTCCCGCATAACAATGATATAAACTTGAAAAAACGATAAAATTATTATAAACACAAAAACCTTGACTTTTTGCCGCCCTACGCATATAATATTTCAGTATCGCTTATGTGGCGCAGTTGGTAGCGCAACTCATTCGTAATGAGTAGGTCGCCGGTTCGAGTCCGGCCATGAGCTTTTTTTGTTGTCGAAAATCAAAGAACTTCTTCCTTCTCTCGCAATCTGTATACAAAAAAGGGACTTCTCACCCGGAGAAAATCCCTTTTTATATCGCCTGTTCTAGGTTTCCGTTGAATAGTTCGGCGCCTCTTTGGTAATATGAATATCATGCGGATGGCTCTCTTTCAGCGCCGCACTGGTTATCTTGATAAATTCCGCCTGTTCCTGCAGGGTCGGAATATCCTTTGCGCCGCAATATCCCATACCGGAGCGCAATCCGCCCAGAAGCTGATATACCGTATCCTCCAGATGTCCTTTATAAGCCACTCTGCCCTCTACGCCTTCCGGAACCAATTTTTTGGCATCCGCCTGAAAATACCTGTCTTTACTGCCCTTCTCCATGGCAGCCAGAGAGCCCATGCCGCGGTAAACCTTATACTTTCTTCCCTGGAAAAGCTCAAACTCTCCCGGAGCCTCGTCACAGCCTGCAAAAATAGAACCCATCATACAGACATTGCCGCCCGCCGCCAGCGCTTTCGTCACATCACCGGAGTATTTGATTCCGCCGTCCGCAATAATCGGAATACCGTACTCCTTCGCCACCTCGTAGCAGTTCATAATGGCGGAAATCTGTGGAACACCGATGCCTGCCACCACTCTTGTGGTGCAGATGGAGCCCGGCCCTATGCCTACCTTCACACAGTCTACCCCCGCTTCAATCAGAGCCTTTGTCGCCTCTGCCGTTGCCACATTACCGGCAACCACCTGCAAATCCGGATATGCCTCCTTAACCATACGAACGGAACGAAGTACATTCTCGGAATGTCCGTGCGCCGAGTCCAGAACCACCACATCTACCTTCGCCTTTACCAAAGCTTCACAGCGCTCCAAAATGTCCGCCGTAATCCCCAATGCGGCGCCGCAGAGCAGTCTGCCGTGCTCATCCTTTGCAGAATTTGGATACTTAATCTGCTTTTCGATATCTTTAATGGTAATCAGCCCCTTTAAATTGCCCTCTTTGTCTACAATCGGCAGCTTCTCAACCCTTGCTCTTGCCAATATTTTCTTAGCTTCATCCAAAGTAGTGCCTTCCAGAGCGGTTACCAGATTGTCCTTAGTCATGCACTCGGAAATCTTCTTGGTGAAATCTTCCTCAAATTTCAGATCCCGGTTGGTAATGATGCCCACCAACTTGCTTCCGATGGTAATCGGCACTCCGGAAATGCGAAACCTCCCCATCAACTCGTCCGCGTCCTTTAAAGTGTGGTCAGGAGAAAGAAAAAAAGGATCCGTAATAACGCCGTTCTCCGAACGTTTTACCTTATCTACCTCCGAAGCCTGCTCCTCTATGCTCATATTTTTATGGATAATACCGATGCCTCCCTGTCTGGCAATCGCAATCGCCATGCGGTGCTCCGTCACCGTATCCATACCCGCGCTCATCAACGGAATATTCAGCTTGATTTTTCTGGTCAAATACGTGCTGATATCAATCTGATTTCCGATCACATTGGAATATGCCGGCTGTAAAAGCACATCGTCAAAGGTTATTCCTTCATAAATTATCTTAGCCATCTCTCCTCCTGCATTCGTCATAAAAAATCCTGATTTGTAATGATAAATACTATCACTATCAAAGATGTAAGTCAAGCACGGACAAGGCTAAACGCAACAAAAAAACTTCCTTTAACATGAAACCCTTGTCAAAGGAAGTCTTGTATTTTGATTTTCATTTATTATGCCAGCTTTGCCTTTGCCGTGTTCGCCAGACTGGTAAACGCCGCCGCATCATTCACAGCCAGCTCTGCCAGAATCTTTCTGTTCATCTCTACGCCTGCCAGCTTCAATCCGTACATAAATCTGGAATAAGACAAACCGTTTAATCTTGCCGCCGCATTGATACGTGCAATCCACAACTGTCTGAACTGTCTTTTCTTCTGCTTTCTTCCGGCATAAGCACTTGCCAATGCTCTCATTACGGACTGTTTTGCAATTCTATATTGTTTTGAACGAGCTCCACGATAGCCTTTCGCTAACTTCAGAACTTTATTATGCTTTCTTCTGGCGTTCATTCCGCCTTTTACTCTTGCCATTTCACTTCCTCCTTCTTAACTTCGTCTTACAGATATGGTAAAATCTTCTTCATTACCTGTGCGTTTGTTGCATCTGTTACAATATCTTTTCTAAGATTTCTCTTTCTCTTTGTTGACTTCTTAGTTAAGATGTGAGATTTGTAAGCCTTGTTTCTTACCAATTTACCCGTTCCCGTCTTTTTGAAGCGCTTTGCTGCGGCTTTGCTTGTTTTTAACTTAGGCATGATTGTTCCTCCTTAAATAATATCTTCAGTTTAAGACTTTTTGGCTGATAAAAACATAATCAGGTTTCTTCCTTCCGCTTTGGACGGCTTATCAATAAGCGCCACATCGGACAGCGCTTCCGCAAAATCATCCAAAATATACTTGGAGCTCTGCATACGCGTCATTTCTCTTCCCCTGAATCGAAGCGTAACCTTTACCTTATTGCCTTTTTCAAGGAATTTTCGGGCAGAGCTTACCTTCGTGTTGAGATCATTGGTGTCAATATTCGGAGATAAACGAACTTCTTTTACTTCTATTACTTTTTGCTTTTTCTTTGCTTCCTTATCACGTCTGATAAGCTCATAACGATACTTACCGTAATCGATAATCTTACACACCGGCGGCTTTGCCGTCGGGGCAATCAAGACCAAATCCAGACCCGCTTCGTTTGCCCTTTCCAAAGCCTCGGTAATAGAAACCACTCCAAGCTGCTCGCTGTCTTCTCCTATCAGACGAACCTCTTTCGCTCTGATTTGTTCGTTAATCAATTGCTCGCTAATTGTTTTACACCTCCTAAACATATGTTTATCAACCATTTTACTTTTTTCAAATAAAAAAAGCCGATAGAAAACTATCCGCCAAAAGAAATTACACCTATGCAGTGTAAAAACTATGAACCCGGAGCACCGCTGTGTCAAGGTGAGGCGAACCTTCTTTCTTTTTGTAACCTTAGCCATAATACTAAATCCCGCCTGCTTTGTCAAGCATAAACGGGATATTT
Source organism: Lachnospiraceae bacterium (assembly GCA_041848045.1). GTDB lineage: Bacteria > Bacillota > Clostridia > Lachnospirales > Lachnospiraceae > CAKAHY01. The sequence goes on along the minus strand of JBGZHY010000085.1, from coordinate 8,876 downwards.
CTTATTCCTTTTGCAGGGCTTCAAACCATTGTATATGAAAGCGCAGAATGTCCATATGGTAGCGCAGGGTCAAAAGCTCATAACGATGAATATCCAAAATGCTTCTTTTCAGGTTTTTGCTTCCGCAAACGGAAAGCAAGGCCTGCCCATATTCTTCGTTTTCCTCATAATAGGCCTCTAAGTCCCCCGTTTCTTGAGATGCCGCCTGCAAGGCATACATTCTTTCCAAATCCAGGAGCTCCCGTTTTTGCGCCGCAAGCATTTCTTCGATCAACTCCCCTCGCTCCTTATGGGGTACCATACCCATAAAAAGCAATTTACCCAGCTCCATATTTTTTGCCTGCTCCATACGAATGGGGCGTCGAAGCCAGTTCGTGAAATCTTCTCTCCCGGCGGCAGTCACCGCGTAATATTTCTTTAAAACCTTCTTCTCACGACATTCTTCGCAGAGAATCAGCCCCTCAGCCAACATCTTTTTCAGCGCCGTCTGTATACTCCCCATACTGTCGCTGCATATGGCCTGAAAGTTTTGTGACAGTATCGTTCTCAACTCATATACCGTGAAACGTTTGAACATCAAAAGCCCAAGCAGTATATATTTCATAGTACCTCCATATATTACTAATAGATATGTCTAATAGTAATATATGGAGATTTTTCTGTCAAGCTTCTTTGCCGGATCTTCTTTTCTCTGCCAAGTGTTGCCATAAAACAGCACCGCTTCACCGATAATCTCCATCTGTAAAACGGTGCCTCTTTTAACTCTATCTATTTCTTCTTCATCCGTTTGCTGCGTCTTGCCGCCGCATACAGGGCGCTGAAGCTGCCCACGGATGCCAGTAATACAAGCACCCAAAGCTGCAGCTGCTGCCCGTCACCGGTCTTCGGCACCACAGATCGCCAATTCTCGCTGCCGCTTCCTGTATTTGTATCCTGCACAGGCTGTCCGGCATTCAAATCACTTTCCGTATCCACGCCCGGTACCGGTGTTTCTTCCGGACGCAGCTCAACCCGGTATCCCGGGCCCGATGCGGTAGCGCCGGATGCACTTCCTGCGCCTGCTCCGCCTCCCGAGGCTCCTCCCCCGCCGGAGGAACTGCCCTCCGTATAGCGATTCACAATTCTTGTACCGTTTACGCTGCCCACATAAAACGGTGACGTATTCTGCTCCCGCAAGGTATATACATAAGGTCTGCCTCCGGCATCATACTGTGCCAGGTTGCCAAAATGCTGTGTCCACACATCACCCGTACCTTCCATATCCTGCTCCCGCAGTACCACGCCGTCCCGCAAAAGCTCTATCCGTATGCTCTGCGGCCTTACCTTGGCAAAATCTCGGTTGTCGCTCCAAATCTTTTGCACCTCCAGCACCATCGACTGAACGGTATTACGAACCAGAAGCACTCCGTCCGGCTGCAAACTGAATACGCGGTTTTCTTGCCCATCCGCCAGCCTCAGAGGATAATTATTTAAATTCGCCGCATCCCTTTCTACAATTCGGTAGGTATAGCGACGCCCCGCTTCGTCATATAGCGGTATATTCCGATAGATGTGCTCCCATGCCGTATCCGCAGACAAGACAGCCTCTATACCCGTATCCGTAAACTGCTGCCCGTCCGTGCTTTTTTGCAGCGCTATCGTTACACTGCCCGGTCTGACTCCCAAGGCATTGTTATCATCTATCCATTCCACTCTTGCCGCTAAAGACTGTAGCTGCATACGATTGGTAATCACAAGGGTGCCGTCCGCTTCCCATGTAAAATTCCTGTTTTCCGCCCCTTCCAAAACGGAAGGATAATTCACAAGTCCCGGACTGTCTTCCTCCACCAGTCGGTACAAATACGGATTGCCCGCCGCATCAAATTTCCGGATATTCTGATAGCTGTGCTTCCAGTCATTGGATGCATACACCTCCGTCAACATAATATTACCGCCTGCATCCTGCATATCCGTAAAACTTGCACCGCCGTCCTCACTTCTTTGCAGCTTCACCCGCACGGAAGTCGGGCGAAGTCCGAAACGATTGTTTTCATCGATCCAGTCAATCCGCAGCTTCAAAGTATCCGGTGAAAGCCGGTTTTTGATCTTGATATCTCCGTTTGCAAGCTGCTCATATTCCGCCGTGTAGTTATGCAGATTACCCGCCATCACCTCCAGTACCCGATAGCTGTATTCCGTACCGTCCGGCGCATATTTCGGCAAATCCCCATAACGGTGCGTCCAGTTTCCTGCCGCATCCAAGCTGCCTGCCGCCGCAAGATCCGTCCATGTTCCCGCTGTCGTCTTCCTTTGCAAAGCAAGCGCAATGCTTGTCGGCCTGAGCGAAGTGCCATAAGCGCCTTCATCCAGCCATTCCTTGCTCACCTGCAAATCCATCCCCTGATAGGTATTGGTTATGGCTATACTTTGTGCGCCGCCCTGACTTGGAGCTATTGTATCGGCAGAATAAGACGCCGTATAATTCGGTACGGCATCCTCCTGCACTCTATACTCTATGCCTTCCCCTGCAAGGGTGTAGCTGAGCAGATTCTCAAAACGTTTGGTTTCCGTTCCTCGGATGCGCAGACTTCCTGCATCACTCCAGGCTGAAGCTCCCGTTCTTTTTTGCAGGCGCACCGTCACTTCCTCCGGTCTGGTATACAAAGCATCATTGCCTGCCCACAGCTTATGCACCGCAATACTCTTTGTGACAAGTCCATTCCGTACAATCAAGGTTTCACCCGTCATACCGTTTTGCTTCGGATAGCTTGTGTCGTAATTTTTCAGTGCCGGCAAGGTACTGGCGTCTTCCTGCATAATATAATAATCAATGACATTACCGTAGACATCGTACTTCGGCATATCGAAAAATGTAGTGCGCCATACGGTATCCGCCACACTGCCGCTAAGCTCCCGCACTGCCTGCTCCGTAAGGCTTCCCCCCGCCTCTCTTCTATACAGACGCAGCTTTACCGCCTGCGGTCTGCTGCTGTCTGCAGTCGCCGCATCGTCCCAGTGAACTTCCGCCGAAATGCTGTGATTCTGATAGGTATTGCGAATGGTAAATCCGCCGTCTGCGCTGCCGCTTACACTCGCCGCATAGTTGGCAAGAACGCCGCTTCCCGCTCCTACCTCTTCCACCGTATAGGTATAGGCGCTTCCGTTTACATCCCGGAAAGGTATGTTCTCGTACTTGGCACTCCAGTTATTTGCCGCATTTAAAGTCAGTCTTCCCGTCGGATAGGCTGCACTGCCGTAATCCGCCCCGTTTTGCTTTAACTGCACCTGCACTTCCGGTCTTTGGGTACCGCCGCTCCACTCTTTATTGACGGTAATTTCCCGCAGGAAGTAATTGTATACATCATTGGTGACACCGAAGTTTACGTTGCCGTCATAGGAAATCACATAACTGTTTATTCCCCTTTCATCCGTATACCCTCCATCGGCAGGCTTTTGTGCCGCCTTCATCGGTACTACAAAACGCAGAAGCTGATTATTGGCAATATTCGTCCCCGTATCCATCGTAATCTGGAAAGCCGTTACCGCAGAAGGATCCGCCGGCAAATCCTCCGTCCAGCCCATGGCAGGATCTTGCAGGGCAAGGGCAGGGTTCTTATTCGGGTTCGGGTTGGTGGAATACTTGACCGTATAACCCGCCGGCACCTGAATCGCTCCCCGCAGGGCATTGCGAAAACCGGAGTTTCTGCTTCTCGTTTCATGTCCCGTATAAGCACCGTCCCCCACATAAGGCAGGACATCATAAATACTCAGGCTGCTCAAAGGAGAGCCCCCGGTATTTTGTATCAACAGACCGTATTCAAAGTCTTCGCCATACTTTGTCAAAATGGAACTTCTGTTCCAGTTTCCGCCGATATTGCGGATTTCCTTATAGGAACGGATGGCTCTCGGCAGATTGATTTTGATTTTGGAGGTGGCACCCAGCACCTCACTCGTTGCCGCGTTCCCATCCACATCGTAAATGTCCGGCAGCATTCCCGGTGAAGTCGCATTCACTTCCGGCTGCATGGTTGAGGGCAGAGGATATAGGTTATCCGCCGTAAAATATGCCCGATTGACGCTGCTGTCCTCCGTTCCGTTCGGATCCGGAATGGCATCCTCCGTAATAACGCTGTCCACCCACAAATGGAAGTATCTGCCGTAATTGTTCATATTCGGCATATCAATATTTCCGGGCTTAAAATCATCCATGGCAAAAACAACCGCCTGTCTTCCGGAATCCTGATAATTTTCTATGGTTTCCACATGTCGCAGATTCACGGGATTATAATTTGCCGGTTCCACCATACGAAAACCGGTGTAACGCAAGCCCACAGGCAATACTTCTATAATCTTCGGATTTCTAAACCAACGCCCCTTGGAAACCGCATTAAAATCCAAGGTGATTTTGTGCCCCACCGTTTCTCCCGAAACACCGGTGGAGCTTTGGCTGCTTTTGCTGAATAGAATTTTTTCGGAGGCCTCCACCACCCGCACGGCGTCCCTATCCTCTATATTCGGCAAAGGCTTCACCTGATTATTAAGATCCGTATATTCTCCTTTAAAAGCAATTTTATTGTACAGTTCTCTGCCGTCTACCGCCACGTGATACGGATCCCGAAATCCCATATCTACCCAAAAACGAATACTCAGCCCCGGGTTTAAAGGCACCGCTTCATCATACACCACTTCAAATCCTTCAATGGTTCTGGTAGCTGCCGGCACATTCTCCGCCCGCAGAGTTCCTGCCTCCACCTGCGCCACATAACCTTCTATTTCTCTCTGGATTCCCGTATCCAGCGGAATCGTCTTCCAGGCATCTCCGCTTGGCATCGTATTGTCACCGCCTGCCACCGGATATAATTGCACGGTACGCATGCCGTTGCCGTCGATACCCCATATTTCCTTCAGATTACTCTGTTTATAATGACCGCCCCATCCCCAGACACGGAAGGCTTTATAATACAAATCCTCATGGGCACCGAAATCCTTCATGACCACCTTGTAAATCGGATATCTGCTGTTATTGACTCCGGTCACCTCGAAAGGAATGGAAACGTAGTGCATGGAATAAGGATCATTTTGAATTTGCCTCTTCGTCGGATATTTGTCGATCATACCCGTAACGTTGATTTCTTCCCTGTCGATATAAAATTTAATCTCGTCCCTTACCACCTCCGGCTGTGTCTGCTCCGCCAAAGAAGCCTCATACGGAATCAGCGTTGCCGCAACGGAATTGGTCAAAAGCTCGGAAGTCATGTAATCTGTTCCTCTGGCATTCACCTTCAAGCCCGGAAAACGAAGATTCAATACCACATTCTCCCTTAACGGAACATCCGCGCCGCCGCCTATGGTGGCCTTCCTTACAGAATTTACCGTATAGGAAACCTTTTTTGCCTGTCCGTTTTCATACTCCGTCACCGTCCATCCCGGATTGGAAGCGGCGTTGAAGGTAGCACGCACCATCTGTCCCGTAAGTTCATTCCTGTACAGAGGAAGCTCATCTTCCAAAACAATGGTTTCCAAAAGCCGTTGCTTATAGATATGCGGAGCTGTCGTGTAAACCGTAGAGGTATTCCGCGTCTGCATATTGAACATAAACGGAACATCCGCCGCGTTGATGATAATACCGTTTTGCGACACGCCTCCGTAAATAGAGCGCCCATCCCTGCTGTTGCTTGCCAGGGCGCTGTTCATCAGATATTTATCTATTCTTTGCGCATCATATTTCGGTGAGTAATTCACCTCTCCCGCATCCGCCAGCAGGGTACCGTCCGCCATATAAAACTTGGCATCCACCGGCAGCTGATAATCCTCCGGCGTCAGTCTGTCATCTTTAAACTTGATGATATACGGTACCTTTACATTGGTGGTATTGATGATTCTTTCCAAATTTACCTTGGCAATCACATACTCCACCCCGCTTATGCTTTCCCGCCTGTATTCCACGGACTGCACGATGCCGTTTGCTTCCGTTACCTTAAAGCCCGGATAGCCGTTTGTCCCCGTAGCGCCCGTTGTATCAATACGGGCAAAAGGCGTCTTTAATTCTACATAAGCGCCGGATACATCCTGCAGAAGCGAGGAGCCCTTATAGCCCACTTCACCGCTTTGCGGCGTTATGGTATATTCATCCGCCGTACTCAGCTTTGTATGACTGACTAATAAAGTCCCCACTCCCGTGTTTCTTCTGGTTCTGATGCTTCTATTGCTTGAAGCCACCAAAACCCTCGCATCGGAAGCGCTGGCCGCCGTCGCCCCATAAAGCACCGCTCCCTGTGCAAAAATGGCATCGGAGGCACTGGCGCTTTCCAAAAGAGCATTATCCTGTTCCTGCAAAAAGGCTCCGTAACGGATAACAAACTCTCCTTCCATGCTCTCCGGCAAGGTATAACGCACCGTTCCTTCCGGAAGCGCTATACGCTCACCCGCAGGCATACGGATTTCCATCGGCTGCAAATCCAGAGAAACATTCCCCGCATAAGCGCCAAGTCCCTCCAGCAGATCTATTTCAGCTCCCGGCGGCAGCGTTTCCGTATCCATGCCGTAAAAAACAACCTCATCCTGAGCAATGCCCTCCGACTCTCCCACAACATAATCAAGGGACTCCTCCTCCGAAACAATCCGGATAAGCTCCGTCCCCCTTGTTTCCGTTGCCGCAACGCCGGCGTTCAATATCGGCGTGACAAACATCAGTAAAGCCAGCATACCCGCCAGCCTTCTGCCGGCACTCTTCCACTTGCATTTTTTGTACATTTTCTGTCCTTTCCCTCTACACTCTCTATTTTATTGGTATTTCCCTATCTTGATATCATGAAAAGCCAAATTATTTTAGCATATCTCAGCAGATATGTCTATAAAAGCTCCTGTAAAATATGTATATATTACAGGAGCTTTTCTGCGATTTTTATAGAATTTTTTAGTATTTTTTAATTATTTTACGTATTCCATTCCACTTTATATATAGATTTATTGCCGGGCAGCACACATATCCATATCCCGCTTCCCACAGGGTACTTACTCTTTAGCTGCTGTGCAGTCCCCGTTTCGGAATAGTACAGATGTCCGTCTTCTCCCTGCACCTCCAGCCTGGCCAAATATTCTCCCCCCTGCTTATACCAACTGCCTACATAGCCTCTTACCAGACCCGGAATATATACTCCCTCTTTCTCCAGCTTTTTGATATTCTTTTCTTTCTTGTGCAGTTCATAAAACTGCATGATTCCGATAAGCAAAAAGGCAGCACTCGGCGCGAAAACATCCAATATAAGCCCCAGCCAACGATATTCTCCCATAGTTATAACGAAAATACCCAGCAAAAGACTCAGCAATATACCGAGTCCTCCCAGCGCAGTAGCGGCAATACCCAAAAGCTTCTTCTGTTCCTTCGTCATTCTCTCACCTCTATCCGGTCTTTATCATTCTCCTGCAAGTACCAGCCAAAATCCTGATGATAAATCATCTGCCTGCTCATGCCGCCGTCAATGCAAATATTTTCCCCGTTGATAAAACCTGCCCGCTCGGAACACAGATACAATACCATAGCGGCAATATCCTCCCCTCTGCCGACCCTTCCCACGGGATGCTGCAGACAGTCCGCTCCCCGGTGCGCAAGCCCCCTCGTTTCAATCCAGCCCGGCGAAACGGCATTGACCCGCACTCGACCTGCCAAACTGATGGCCAGAGCGTGGGTCAGAGCACCGATGCCTCCTTTTGCCGCAGCATAGCTTTCACTTTGCGCCTGGCTCATGCGCTCTCTGGTGGAAGAAATATTCACAATGGCCGCTCCTTTCCGAAAATGTGCCTGAAAAAGCTTAGTCAGATAAAAAGCCGCCGTTAAGCCCACGGATAGAGCAGCCTGAAACTCCTCGTAGCTGCAGGCATCTATCCCCCGCATCGGAGGCGGTGCGTTGTTAATCAAGTAATCGATGCCCTCGCTTCTTTCCAGTACGAAAGCGGCAAAATCCTCCAAAACCTCTTTGCGCCCGATATCGCCTACGTAATGCTCTCCCTCTGCCTTGTCAATAACATATACCTCCGCTCCCTCCTTACGAAACATCTGCGCAATACACCTGCCTATCCCTTCCGCTCCGCCCGTAATGACAACGGTTTTTCTTTGTGCTGTACCCATCTTTCACCTCGTTTCTTTTTGTCATTATACTATATTTGCGGTATACAGACCAGCATAAAGACGCAGGAAGAAAATCCGCAAGCCCCTCGGACTGCGGATAATCGACTTTTCCGTATTCTGTTTTTATGCCTTGATTTACGCCCCGATTTTGCTCTCTTTACATCATACACAATCCGGCATAAATTGCGGTAACGGGTAATCCTCCTTACACCGCCATCTGAGAATGGCGCCATCTCTCCAAGGCCTTTTCTGTCCTTTCGTCAAAGCTGTCAATAATCTTATCCAGTTCCCTTAGTATATGTTCTTTCTCTTCCGGTAGCGCCGCCTCAAACACCACACTGCTTGTCGATGTACCGGAATTGATTGTAACGGGAATCGTCAGTTCCGAAATAAGCGTCCGCATTTCTTCGATCCGCTCCTTTTCCGTAGCCTCTGCCCATTCTCCCTCTTTCATCTGGTCATAAAGCTTTGTTCCGGGCAGAACAGTTAAAATGATCCCAAACGTTTTGTAAAAACAGAGCACGCAACGGAGGACGGAGAATTTGCTTCAAAAAAGATCAGCTTTATCGACCAAGATATCATTGATGAAGAATCTATGTATGATGGATTTTATGCGGTATGTACGAATCTTGAAGGCAATCCCGAGGAAATCGTTAAAATCAACAAAAGGCGCTGGGAGATTGAGGAATGCTTTCGCATTATGAAATGCGACTTTGCCGCAAGACCTGTATACGTGAAAAGGAGAGAAAGGATTCTTGCACATTTCATT
>JBGZHY010000084.1:0-13591 GCA_041848045.1 Lachnospiraceae bacterium | reverse complement strand
CCCGAATAAGAAGAAGCATAGAAGGATGCAGGAGATTCATGAAAGAATGAAAGAGGGCGACGAGGTCGTCACCATAGGCGGGCTGGTCGGTAAAATAGTGAAAAAAGAAGGGGACTATGTTTTTCTGGAGTTGGAGGGAGAAACAAAGGTACAGGCAAAATTTATTATTTATGCGGTAAACGCAATCTTGACAAAAGATTGAAAAGGGGGCTGTGCCCCCTTTTTATCGTTCTTTTTTGCTTTTTCCCGTACGCTTTGCTTTGTCCGTGTCCCGCGACAAGCTGTCGATGATTTGCTCAATGACCTGTTTTTTGACATAAATATCAAAGGCGAGCTCGGAAATGAAGGCGAAAAGACGTAAATATTCACGATCCTCCTCTCCGTGCCCCGCAAAACTTTGCTCCGCACGCTCGTACTCGGACAAAATATCCGCTTTCAACTGCGCAAAGCCGGATTTTTCCAAATGCAGGCACTCGTTGTAAATGTCCAAAAGACTGGTACCCTCGTTCCCGCTTACAAAATATTTATCCGTGATGGGCTTGAAAATTGCCTCAATATCCGCAAAGCCAAGTACATTTTTATAATAGTAGATAAAAATCAAAAGCAGGATATGCTCTTTGCTGTATTTTTTCTTAAGAGGGGGCGGAATCAGGCGGTTTTTTGTATAATTGTTGATCATGGTCTTGGTCAGTATCTTTTCGTCCTTCAGGCGCTTGTTGCTTGCAAGATGCTCATTCATGAAGGTGGTGACCTGGTCCATATACAAAGGAATATCCGGTATGCTTCCATCTTTGATGTAAGATATTTTATCCAATCTGGCGAAGACAGTATCTAAAATTTCTCTGTTGTTCATAGCAATCTTCCTCGATTCAATCTGTACTGTATAAGGTATGAACTATATTATATAGTATTAAAAACTAGATTTCAAGATTTTAGTAAAAAGATTTGTTCTTGCCGAGATAAGGACTTTGTGTTAGGATAAAGGTATCATTTCACACGCGTAAAAAGCGGTCTTATATCTTGTATCTTGTTTCCGTTTTGATTTTCGGATTTTATTCCATGAGAGGTATTGACAATTATAAGGAAAAGCATTATAGTCTAATCATTAGAACAAATGTTCACATCGTTTGGAGGATTTATGAATATAGAGGAGAAGAAGAAGGCGCTGCAGACGGCGCTTAAAAGCATCGAGAAGGCTTACGGAAAGGGTGCTGTCATGAAGCTGGGAGAGGCCAGCAATATTCAGGTGGAGAGCATCCCGACAGGCTCCATAGGACTTGATATGGCGCTGGGCATAGGCGGCATACCGAAGGGAAGAGTGGTGGAGCTTTACGGTCACGAGTCATCCGGTAAGACCACTATTGCTTTGCATATGGTGGCGGAAGTACAGAAAGCGGGAGGAATCGCAGGCTTTATTGATGCGGAGCATGCCCTGGATCCGGTTTATGCCAAGGGTATCGGTGTAGATATTGACAATTTATATATATCACAGCCGGATAACGGCGAGCAGGGTCTGGCGATTGCGGAAACCATGGTCAGCTCCGGTGCGGTGGACATTGTCATCATCGACTCGGTTGCGGCTCTGGTTCCCAAGACGGAGATACAGGGAGAGATGACGGATGCCCATGTGGGCTTGCAGGCAAGGCTGATGAGCAAGGGATTGCGGAAGCTGACGGGTATTATGAGCAAATTTAACTGTACCGTGGTGTTTATCAACCAGTTGCGTGAGAAGATCAGCACGGGCTACGGCACGGGCGGAGAAACGACCACCGGAGGAAGGGCATTGAAGTTTTATTCCAGTGTACGTCTGGAGGTCAAAAAAATAGACAACTTAAAGGTGGGAACGGAACAGATCGGAAACAGAGTGCGTGTGAAGGTGGCCAAGAATAAAGTGGCGCCTCCATTTAAGAGCGCCGAGTTTGATATTATGTACGGAACCGGTATTTCCCGTGTGGGAGAGATACTGGATATGGCTGTAGAAAAGGATATTGTGGAAAAGAGCGGTGCCTGGTATTCCTATGAGGGCACCAAGCTGGGTCAGGGCAAGGAAAATGCCAAGAACTTCCTTACGGAAAATGCCGCTTTGCTGGATGAAATCGAGAAAAAGCTCCGTTCTTACAAAGACGGCGCAGATAAGGATAAGGCTCTTAAGTCCAGAGCAAAAAAGACGAAAGCCGGTCTTGCTTCCACCACGCTGGAGGAGGATTTCAGTGAAGAGGAGCTTTTGGATATGGAGCTTGCAGAGGAGCTGGGCATGGATATGGATGATGACGGCATCATCAATGATACCGGAGATGATTTGGATGAAATGATAGATTATATCATTGACGATGGAGAATGATTGTGCGGGTAGCGGATATTGTAAAGATAGACGCAAGGAGAAGCAAAGTCCTGACGGACGAGGACTTTGCTTTTTTGCTTTATCAAAGAGAGTTGGAAGAATTTCAAATCCATATCGGCAGAGAATTGGATCATTACAAGACGCAGATTGAGCCTTGTCTGAAAAAAAGAGCCCTGAGCAGATGCCTGCATATATTAAAGGCGGCGGACAAGACCCGGTATGAATTGATGCGAAAGCTGCGGGAAGACTTTTATCCCAAAGAGGTCATTTATTATGCGCTTTCCTACTGCCAACGGCAGGGTTATGTGGATGACGGCGCTTATGCGACGGCTTATGCACAGCGTTACGGGGAAAGCAAAAGTATTTTTCGTATTCGCAGGGAGCTTTTGAAAAAGGGCGTTAAGGCAGAGCTGATAGAGTCGGCTTTGCAGAATATGGAGCAGACGGAGTCGGAACAGCTTATGCGGATTTTGCAGAAAGAGGATATACAAAAAACAGTCCTTGATAAAAGCAGGCTGCAAAAGCTGACAGCAAGGCTGTTGCGCAGAGGCTATCGTTACCAACAGATCAAGGACTGTATACAGAGGCTTTGTGAATAGAAAGGCTTAAATTAAATATCGGTATACCACGATAACGTGGCAAAGGGAGCCTAACATGGTGAACACATGGAATATATCGTGAAAATTCCAGTGCAGGATGTTGGGCTTTTTTAATGCATAGATAATGCCGCCTATGGTATAGAGGATACCGCCCAGTACCAGATAAAAGAATGCCGGAGGGGACAGGTTCAGGTAAAGGGAACGGATCAGGAAAATGGCTGTCCAGCCCATGACAATATAAATCAAGGTACTCAGCTTTCGCGGCATCCGGATCCAGAAAATACTCAGCATAATGCCTGCAAGAGCCAGAATCCATAGGAATATAAAGCAGGGATAGCCGAGGTTTTTCGGCAGCACAAAGAGGCAAAATGGAGAATAGGAGCCGGCGATTAAAATGTAAATCATGGCATGGTCCAATTTGCGCAGGCGCAGGATAAGCTTCGGGTATTTTGCGCTGATGCTGTGATAAACACCGCTGGTCAGGTATAGCAGAATCAGGGATGCGCTAAAGAGCATCGTGGAAAGCAGCAGCAGAGGCTGTATCCGAAGCGCCTGCAGCTGTTTGCTCAGCATCAGCAGGCTGGCAAGCAAGGCCAAAACAGCGGCAAACAGATGGGTAAGGGCACTGATGGGTTCTCTTAATATTTTCATAAACCACCTCATATAGTATTTAAAACTACTTGTTAAGAAATAATAAACCATTTTTTCTTTTTTGGCAAGGGGAAAAGTTTTTCTTTTGCCTTGCCAATGTCGGGAAAAAAGTATTATAATTAACTTTTGGAAATACAGTAGATAAACATATAGAGGAGAAAAATGAAGTTATTGTGTGACTTGCATACCCATACGATGATGAGCGGGCATGCGTACAGCAGCTTGAAAGAGAACATTGAGGCGGCATACGAGGCAGGATTGCAGGCTTACGGTTTTTCGGAGCATGCCCAGGGCTTTCCGGGAGCGATGCAAAATATATACTTTCAGAATTTTGGAGTAGTACCCCGCAGATACAAGGATATGCGTGTTTTTGCAGGCTGCGAGGCAAATATTATGTCCTATGACGGCAGTCTGGACATCAGTCAGGGGATTGCCAAAAGGCTGGATTATGTTATCGCCAGTCTGCATACGCTTTGCATAGCGCCCTGCAGTATGGAAGAAACCATGTCCGCCTACTTCGGCGCCATGGAAAATCCCTATGTCAGTATCATCGGTCATCCGGACGATGCACGTTTTCCTACGGATTATCCGGAGCTGGTGCGTAAGGCAATAGCCACTTCCACCGTTTTGGAGCTGAACAATTCGTCTTTAACCAAGGGAACTGCCAGAAAAGGCGGAGTGGATAATGCGCGGGAGATGTTAAAGGAGTGTAAGAAGCAGGGGGCTTATGTAATTGTCAACAGCGACGCCCATATTCATTGCAGTGTGGGCAAGTTTCCGGAAGCGCTGGAGCTTTTGGAGGAATTGCGCTTTCCGGAGGATTTGTTAATCAATACGGATTTGTCACGCCTGTCTATGGTCATCCATAAGGATCTTGACAGCGAGGAGTTTGCGAGGCAGTTTTAGGGGATGGGTAGGATGTATAGCAAAAGCAATAAGGCAAAGGGCGTTTTCTTCATACTGGGGGCTGCTTTTTTCTTTGCTCTGATGAGTCTGTTTGTCAGGCTGTCGGGGGATCTGCCTACCTTTGAAAAGATGTTTTTCAGAAATATCGTGGCCTTGCTGGTTTCCTTTTTTATTGTTGTTAAAAACAGGCAAAGCTTTTATGTCGAGAAGGAAAGTCGTCTGTTTTTGTTTCTGCGCCTTGTGGTGGGAACACTGGGAATTTTGTTTCATTATTATTCCATAGACCACATGAATATTGCCGATGCCAATGTGCTGAATAAGCTGGGTCCTTTTTTTGCCATGATTGCAAGCTATTTTCTGATGGGGGAAAGGACCACGAAGCTTGACTGGATTGTGACCTTTATCGCTTTCATCGGCGCCGGCTTCGTGGCAAAGCCCAGCTGGAGTACGGAAGCTTTTTGGGGTTTAATTGCCGTTGCCGGCGGTTTGGCAACGGGTTTGGCGTATACCTTTGTACGGAGATTGTCAAAAAACGGTTTTGCGGGAGAGCTGATTATTTTTTATTTTTCGCTTTTTTCAACCCTGGTATCTTTGCTTTTTATGCTGGGGGGATTTAAACCCATACAGCCCCGGCAGCTTATGATGCTGATTGCTGCAGGTCTTTCGGCTACCGGCGGACAGTTCTGTGTGACAAAGGCTTATACCTATGCACCGGCAAAGGACATCAGTACCTTTGACTATACCCAGGTGATATATTCGGCGATTTTGGGTGTCATTTTCCTGGGACAAATACCGGATATTTATAGTATAATAGGCTATATCCTGATTATCGGTATGGCTGTATTAAGATGGAAATATAATCAGAAGGGAGTATAACGATGAGAACAAAGATTAACGCAATAGGGGATGTCTGCCCGTTACCGGTGGTAAAGGCAAAGAAGGCCTTTGATGAGGGGGCTTCGGCGGTGGAAATCCGTGTGGACAATGAAATCGCGGTGGAGAATCTGCAGAAGTTGGCAAAATCAAAGGGTGCAGCATTTTCTTATGAAAAAAAGAGCGACAAGGAATATGTCTGTATTCTGGAAGAGAATGCCGGACAAAGCCTGTCCGGAGAAAAAGCGGATAAGAACGTGGTTGTGGTCATTGCTTCCAGAACCATGGGAGCGGGAGATGATACCTTGGGCGCCAATTTGATGAAGGGCTTTATTTATTCCCTATCCCAGGCGGACGAGTTGCCAAAAACGATTTTGTTCTATAACAGCGGCGCATTTATTACGACAGAAGGCTCTGTCAGCATAGAGGATTTGAAGGCCCTGGAGGCGGCAGGGGTGGAGATTATGACCTGCGGCGCCTGCCTGAATCATTATCATCTGGCAGATAAGCTGGAGGTCGGTTCCGTTACCAATATGTATGAGATTGTTGAAAAGCAGCTGAAAGCAAGCAGCATTATCAGGCCTTAGTATGCGACAAAAGAAAACCGTATTGGTCATCAGTTTTAAAAGAATAGAGGGAGCTTTGGATTTGGAAAAAGCCTTAAAAGGCAGGCCGGAGATGGGGCGGATTATCCCGCTTCCCACGGAGATAAGCGCCGGCTGCGGCTTTGCCTGGAGAGCGCCCCTGGAGGCAGAGCAGGAGCTTGCGGACTTTATGCAGGAGCGAAATATAGCGTATGAAGGTCTGCATTATTTGGAGATGTATTAGAGAGGGAAGATATGTTGGAGATAGGAACGAAGGCGCCGGATTTTTGCCTGCCGGATGAGGAAGGCAGACTGCATCGTCTGTCCGATTACAGAGGAAAATTTGTGATTTTGTATTTTTACCCGAAGGACAGCACCCCGGGCTGTACGGCGCAGGCCTGCGGATTTACGGACTTGTATCCGCAGATACAAAAGGAAGGAGCCTGCATTATCGGTATCAGTAAGGACAGCGTCAAGAGCCATAAGAACTTTAAAGAAAAGTACAAGCTGGGATTTACCCTTTTGTCCGATGTGAACCTGGAGGCTATTAAAGCCTATGATGTATGGAAGGAGAAGAAATTGTATGGAAAAGTGTCCATGGGCATCCTTCGTACAAGCTATTTGATTGACAAAGAGGGCATCATTGTCTATGCCAATGATAAGGTAAAGGCAAAGGATAACCCGCAGGAAATGCTTGCACAGCTTACATCATAAGCAGTACCCGGCTTAGGACAGGAGTAGGAAATGAAGGACGGATTTATCAAAGTGGCAGCCGTCAGTCCATCCCTCAGGGTGGCGGACTGTATTTATAATACGGAGCAGATTATCGGGCATATCGAAAATGAATATAGGCAGGGCAGCAAGATTGTGGTTTTTCCGGAGCTGTGCATCAGCGCCTACACGGCGGGAGATTTATTTTTGCAAAGCAAGCTGATAACGGAAAGCCTGTCCTGTCTGCAAAAAATCGTGGAGGCAAGCAAGGATAAGCCCATGCTGTGTTTTGTGGGTTTGCCTTTTGCCTATAAGGCAAAGCTTTACAATGTGGCGGCGGCTTTTTGCGACGGCAAGATTTTGGCTTTGATACCCAAGACTTTTTTGCCCAATTATAATGAGTTTTATGAGAAGCGGTATTTTACGGCTGCGGGAGAAGAGAATATCCGTATTTCGCTTTGGGGACAGGATTGCATTTTCGGTAAAAAGCTGCTGTTCAGTCCTTACAGCTATCCGCAGTTGCGGGTGGCGGCAGAGCTGTGCGAAGATTTATGGGCGGCAAATCCGCCGAGTGTTTCCCATGCTTTGGCGGGCGCCAATGTGCTGGTAAATCTTTCCGCCAGCAATGAGCTGGTGGCAAAAAAGGATTACAGAAGAGCATTGGTATCCATGCAGAGCGCGAAGCTGTATGCCGCCTATATTTATGCCTGTGCCTGCGCCGAGGAATCGACGGGAGATTTGGTCTTTGCAGGGCATAACCTGATTGCGGAAAACGGAAGCATACTGGCGGAATCTCCTCGTTTTGCCCAAAATGTTTTGCGCAGTGAGATTGATATACAGCGTCTGGAAGCGCTCCGTCAGCGGGACAGCGGATTTGCGATACAAGACGGGGGATATTGCTGCCTGGATTTTGCCTTGCAGGTAGAAGAAACTTGTTTGAGCCGTCCTATAGAAGCGGAACCTTTTGTACCGAAAGAAAAGAGGCGCAGAGAGGAAAGATGTGAAGACATTTTGCATATGCAGGCAAGAGGGCTTTGGAAGCGCTTGCTGCATACAGGCTGTAAGACGGCGGTTATCGGTGTTTCCGGCGGTCTGGATTCCACCCTTGCGCTGATTGTGACGGCAAGAGCCTTCGGGCTTGCGGGGCTTGATCAAAAAGGCATTAAGGCAGTCACCATGCCGGCTTTCGGTACAACGGACAGAACCTATCAAAATGCCTGCAAACTGAGCAGGGCTTTGGGGGCCGATTTGGAGGAAATCAATATAGCGGAGGCGGTCAGGCTGCATTTTAGAGATATCCGGCATGATATTCATGTGCATAATGTGACCTATGAAAACGCACAGGCGAGAGAAAGGACACAGGTGTTGATGGATATTGCCAATCGGGAGAACGGTCTGGTGGTGGGAACCGGTGATTTGTCCGAGCTGGCGCTCGGCTGGGCGACCTATAACGGCGACCATATGTCCATGTACGGACTCAATGCCTCCGTGCCCAAAACCTTGATTCGCTATCTGGTGGAGTATTGTGCAGGTTTGGCGGAGGGAGAACTGGCTGCGGTGCTTTGGGATATTTTGGATACGCCGGTCAGCCCGGAGCTTCTGCCGGCAAAGGACGGGCAAATCAGTCAAAAAACGGAAGATCTGGTGGGTCCTTACGTGCTGCATGATTTCTTCCTGTATCATATGCTGCGCTTTTCCTGTTCTCCGTCTAAAATTTACCGTCTGGCAAAGCTTGCATTTGCAGGTCGATACGATAAGGAAAGCATACGGAAGTGGCTGCGGGTCTTTTATCAACGGTTTTTCAGCCAGCAGTTTAAACGCTCCTGCATGCCGGACGGGCCGAAGGTAGGCAGTATTTCACTTTCGCCGAGGGGAGATTTGCGTATGCCGAGTGATGCCGCCGCAAGGATATGGCTGGAGGAGTTGGAGCAGATATATGATTAGTACAAGCAGTAATAAGCATATCAAAGAACTGGCGCTTTTGATGAGAAAGTCCGGGGCAAGGAGAGAAAAGGGCTTGTACGTGGCGGAGGGATTGAAGATTTTTTCGGAACTTCCCTCTTCCGCAATCGAGCGTCTGTATGTCAGCGAACGTTTCTATCAGGGGATGTCGCCACAAATCGGGGAAAAATTGCAAGAGCAGGAATATTATCTGGTGTCCGACAGGGTTTTTGAAGGCTTATCCGATACCAAAACCCCCCAGGGGGTACTGGCTCTTTGCAGGCAGACCCGTTTTTCCGAAGAGGAAATTTTGTCGATGCCAAAGTATTCCTTTTTGGTTTTGGAAACCTTGCAGGATCCCGGTAATTTGGGAACGATTTTCAGAACGGCGGAGGCTGCGGGTATAGGGGCGATTATTTTGGATGCCCACAGTGCGGATGTGTACAGCCCCAAGGTTGTGCGGGCTGCCATGGGAGCGGTGCAGCGTGTTCCCCATATGTATACGGAGGACTTGCCGTCCGTGCTTTTGCGGATGAAGGCCGCGGGAATTACCTTGTATGCCGCGCATTTGCAGGCAGATGCATATTATGACGGACTTTCCTATAGGGGAAGAAGTGCCTTTTTAATCGGAAATGAATCCAAGGGCTTAAGTCGGGAAAGCAGCGATTTGGCAGATTATAAAATTAAGATTCCGCTGCACGGACAGGCAGAGTCTTTAAATGCCTCCGTGGCGGCTTCTGTTTTGATGTACGAGTGGGAGAGGCAAAAAAGGCATGAACAAAAGGTATAATAAGCAGGAGTTTGCGATGGACATGCTGATGGTGGCAGGTAGCCTGCTGTCCATTTTCTTGTCCGTTCTGGTATTTTTATCACCGGAGAGCAGCCCTGTATTTTTTTCCTTGATTTTTATTTTATCGGGTTTTGTGGCGTACGGCACGGGCACGAAAAAGCTGAAACGAAAAAGGGACTTCCGGGAAATGCTCTGGGGCGTTTTTTTGCTGATGCTTGCCGTATTTTTGTTTGTGATGACCATATTGAGTATCCTGACTTTATAAGGGGGGAAGCATGTTAAAAGACGAGGTGCTTAAGCTTTTAAAAAGCGAAGATGATTATCTGTCCGGACAGCGTATTTCCACGCTCTTGGGGGTTTCCAGAACGGCAGTGTGGAAAAGCATAGCGTTGTTAAAGGCGGAGGGTTATGCGGTCAGTGCGGTCAGCAACAGGGGCTACAGGCTTTTGCCTAAAGAGGATATCTTAAACCGGCGGGAATTGGAAGAGGGCTTGCTGGAAAAAGGGCTGAATATAAAGGTGGTATACGAGGAGCGGACCGACTCCACCAATCTTTTGGCAAAGGAAAATGCCGGAAGCTATGTGAAGGAAGATGTTTTGTTTGTGGCGGGCGAACAAAGTGCCGGACGGGGCAGAAGAGGACGGACTTGGTTCTCGCCCGGCGGGGAAGGCATTTGGATGAGCCTTTTGCTGCATCCGCAGATGGAAAGCCACAAGGCGGGGATGCTTACCCTGCTTGCAGCTTTGGCTGCAGCCAAAAGTCTGGAGGATTTGGGTTTTGTACCGGGTATTAAATGGCCCAATGATATTGTTCTGGGAAAGAAAAAGGTCTGCGGTATTCTTATGGAAATGAGCGCGGATATGGACGGTATCCATTATGTGATCTGCGGTATCGGGATGAATGTTTCCACCCGACATTTTCCGGAGGATCTGGCTGAGCTGGCAACGTCCTTGTATACGGAAAGCGGGAGGCTTTACAGCAGGAAGGAAATCATTGCAGACTTGCTGTTACATTTTTACAGGCTGTATCCTCTTCTTTTGCAGGAAGGCAGTCTAAGCTCTCTGCAAAAGGATTATGAAGGCTATTTGCTGGGCAAGGGAGAGAGGATACAGGTTCACGGCGCTAAGGGAACTTATGCGGCAATGCAGGGGGGAATCAATGACAGGGGGGAATTGCTGGTATATGATGAAGAGGGAAAGGAGCATGCCCTTTTGAGCGGAGAGGTCAGTATACGCGGTTTATACAGCTATACATAAAATAAATCGCTACAACTTGAAAAAACTTTTTTTTTGGTATATAATTTTCAAATCTTATGGAGTAAGATAGAAGGGATGCATCTGAGTGGCGAAAGAGAATACGAATAAGAACAAATTGCATATCAGTCCGGAAGATTTTATGGCAAAAGTCCAGATATTGCTGGACAAGGCCCTAGTCAATGACAATAAAATCGATTTCGATTTTATCAATGATACCTTTGAGGGCATGAAGCTGGAGGCTGATACGATAGAACAGATTTATACTTACCTGGATAACAACAACATAGAGGTGGTGGAAAATACTCCGGAAGATTTGGGGGTGGATGTCGATATTGATAAACTCAATGACTCCGCCTTGTTTTTGGATGATGATGTTGTAGACGATGAATTTGAAAAGGAAATAGAGGAAGAAGAAATCAATTTTGATGCCATCGATCTTTTGGAGGGCGTCGGAACGGAAGATCCGGTGCGAATGTATCTGAAAGAAATCGGTACGGTTCCTTTGCTTTCGGGAGATGAGGAACTGGATTTGGCAAAGCGTAAGCAAGAGGGCGATGAGTACGCCAAGCAGAAGTTGATAGAGGCGAATCTTCGTCTGGTGGTCAGCATTGCCAAGCGTTACACCGGCAGAGGGATGAGCTTTCTGGACTTGGTACAGGAGGGAAATCTCGGCCTGATTAAGGGCGTGGAAAAATTTGATTATACCAAGGGTTTTAAGCTCAGTACCTACGCTACCTGGTGGATCAGACAGTCCGTTACCCGGGCTTTGGCAGACCAGGCAAGGACGATTCGTGTTCCCGTACATATGGTGGAAACCATCAATAAAATGAGTAAGATGCAGAGGAAGCTGACTCTGGAGCTTGGATATGAGCCCAGTGTGGCGGAGCTTGCCAATGCCCTTGAGATGACGGAAGAAAAGGTCATGGAGATTATGCAGATAGCCAGAGAGCCGGCTTCCCTGGAAACCCCCATCGGAGAGGAGGACGATTCCAATCTGGGGGATTTTGTGGCGGACAGCAATGTCCTGACGCCGGAGGGGAATGTGGAATCCGTGATGCTGCGCGAGCATATTGATACCTTGTTGGCGGATTTAAAGGAAAGAGAACGGCAGGTTATTGTTTTGCGCTTCGGCTTGGAGGACGGTCATCCGAGGACTTTGGAAGAGGTAGGCAAGGAATTTAAGGTGACGAGGGAGCGTATTCGTCAGATTGAAGCAAAGGCACTGCGTAAATTGAGAAATCCGGTGCGTTCCAAGCGTATCCGCGATTTTCTGCAGTAAGATAAAACCCTGAACGATGAATAAGAGAAATTTACAAAAGGAACTGGAAGATATTATTGCACAGGCACAAGCCTTGGGGAAACGTCCAAGGCTTCTTTTGCATGTGTGCTGTGCGCCTTGTTCCTCTCATTGTCTGGAATATTTGAACCGTTATTTTGACATTACGGTTTATTTTTATAATCCCAATATTGATATGCAAAATGAGTACAGGCTTCGGGCGCAGGAGGCAAGGCGCCTGCTGGAGGAATTTCATCTGCCTTATGCCATGCATTTTATGGAGGGTGATTACGAGCCGGAGCGTTTTCATCGTCTGGTCAAAGGACATGAAAAGGACGCCGAGGGCGGGGAACGATGCCACATTTGCTACGAGCTGCGCCTGTCGGAGGCGGCAAAGGCGGCAAAGCAGGGAAATTTTGATTATTTTGCAAGCTCTCTGACCATCAGCCCCATGAAGGATGCACAGCTTTTGTGTGAAATCGGGGAAAGACTGGGAAAGGAACAGGGGGTATCCTATTTACCCAGCGATTTTAAGAAGAAAAACGGATATAAGCGCTCGGTGGAGCTGTCGGAGGAGCATGGTCTGTACAGGCAAAACTACTGCGGCTGCTCTTTTTCCAAAAGAAGTCGGGAGGAAATCGGGTAAAAAGCCCTTTGACGAAAGAAAGGGTGTGCTATATAATGAAGATATAACACGTACAGGAGGAATATGTTATGATTAGTAAGGTTCTGAAGATTACGAATCCATCCGGTTTGCATTTACGTCCGGCGGGAGTTTTATCACAGACGGCGATGAAGTTCAAATCGGATATTACGATAGAAGCTGCCGGCAAAAAGGTAGTTGCAAAGTCCGTGTTGAATGTTATGGCGGCGGGTATCAAATCAGGAGATGAGATCACCTTGATTTGCGACGGCGAAGATGAAGTGCAGGCTATGGAAACCTTAACACAGGCGATAGAGTCCGGATTGGGAGAACAATAAGAAGAAAGAGGGTGAGTTTCCGTAAAGAAATTCACTCTATTATTTTGTGGGAAATGATGAGAAGAATACGTTTGATTGTAGCTTATGACGGAACCAAATATTGCGGCTGGCAAAAGCAGGCGGGACTTGCAACGATTGAAGGGGCTTTGAATGAAGCGCTTTGTGATTTGTGCAAAGAGAATATTGAGGTGATTGGAGCGAGTCGCACCGATTCGGGTGTGCATGCCTATGGAAATGTGGCGGTTTTTGACACCGGGATGCAGATGCAGGCGGATAAATTTGCCTTTGCCCTAAATGCCAGGCTGCCGGAGGATATTCGGGTGCAGTATTCCGACGAGGTCAGCAGCGGCTGGCATCCCCGTAAGAGAAACTGTATCAAAACCTATATGTACAGAATTTTAAACCGTCGTATAGAAATACCGACGGAAAGGCTATATGCGCATTTTTGTTATTATGATTTGGACATAGCCAAAATGCGGGAGGCCTGTAATTATTTTATCGGAACCCGGGATTTTACCAGTATGTGCTCCATAAAGACGAGTGCGAGCTCTCCGGTGCGGACGATTTATTCTCTGGAAGTGGTGGAAAACGGAGATATGCTGGAGATTGTCATCAGGGGAAACGGATTTTTATACAATATGGTGCGGATTATTGCCGGAACCCTGTTAAAGGTGGGAATGGG
>JBGZHY010000083.1:0-12670 GCA_041848045.1 Lachnospiraceae bacterium | reverse complement strand
TGGGTCAGGATATGGCAGAGAAAGATAATGCAATCATAAGTTCGATAGAGAGTATGTTTAAGGGACTGGATACCGTGGTCAGTGCCAAGACCGTGGTGGGAGAACCGAGTAAAATAGACGATACCATCATCATTCCCCTGGTGGATGTCAGCTGCGGAATGGGTGTGGGGGCTTTCTATGACAGTGCCAAGAATCATGGCGGAGGCGCAATGAGCACAAAGCTCAGTCCGGCTGCGGTTTTGATTATTCAAAACGGTGTGACCAAGCTGGTCAGCATCAAGTCCCAGGATCCGATAAGCAAGGTTTTAGATATTGTCCCGGACTTAATCAATAAGTTTGCGGCGGATAAGGAAATCAGCAAAGAAACCGTGGATGCGGCGAAGGATAGTCTGGAAAAATAAGCAAAAAACAAAACAAGGCGGGACATTCTACGTGCTCGCCTTGTTCTTTTTTAAATTCTTAACATAACGCAGAAAATCAATCAGTGCCAAGTCCGGTCGTTCGGATTTCAGCTGCCTGTATCTGCGGGGGCTGATGCCGAACTGCTTTTTAAAGGTTTTGGAAAAGGTGTTGGCATCTTCAAAGCCGCAGTAGAGGGCGACATTTTCGATAGATAAAAAGCTGTCGTCCAGCATATTGCACGCTCTGCTCAGGCGGAAATAGCGGATGTATTCCCGGGGGGAATGTCCCATGGCGTCTTTGAACAGGGTAAAGAGGTAATTGCGGCTGATGCCGATATGAGCGGCAACATCGCTGACCTTGATCTTATGAAAAAAGTTGTTCTGAATAAACTCCAGAGCCTTGCCGACATAGTCGCTGCGGATCAGTTCGTCGGACTGGGTTACGCGCACCGGCGCGGAGCTGGGAGAGGATAGGAGCGATAGAAATTCATACATCAGTGCCTGACGGATAAATTCCTGTTCTATGCCGCCGGTGTGGGTGGAAATCATTTTGTTGAAAATATTCTCCACAACTGCCGTATCTTCAAAATGCATAATGGGATGGTGTTTGTCTTTTCCCATTCTTTGCATCAGGGTTTTCACATTATCGCCCCGCAGTCCGAACCAGACATAGACCCAAGGATCGTCCTTATCCGCCTGATAATAGGTCATAATATCCGGCTCAATTAAAAAGGCCTGTCCCTTTTCCAAAGCATATTCCTGCCTATCATAGATAAAGATTCCCCTGCCGCGCAGAATGTAGTGAATCAGGTAGGTAGGGCGCACGGAGGGACCGAAGGAATGCAAAGGTGCACAGACCTCCTTGCCCGTAAAGCAGATAAAGCAGTCCTTAAAACAGGCGTCATTAAACATCTGGTATTCCACATTATTCGGTATATTCTTTTTACGCGTATTTTTTTCCATCTCATCCTCGATTTCTTAACATTATGACTTATTTATATAACATTTTAACCTATTTTTCAAGGGAATTTCTGTATATACTCAAACACATAGGAGGTGACGGCAAGACGTCGCTTCCACAAGAAAAATCTTATTTATTTCGGCCTATGGCCAGAGGAGGTATTGACGATGAAAAAAAATCTAAGAAATGTTTTGCTGGCGTCATCTGTATTGGCAGGCGCTGCATTACTGGCAGCTTGCGGTTCTTCCGCAACAGCGACAACAGCAGCGGGAGATACGGCTGCAGCCAGTACGGCGGCGGGAGATACGGCTGCGGCTACTACGGCGGCGGCAGGAAGTTCTGCGGCAGGCGCTGTAACGGTGGCGATCTGGGACAACGGACAGAAGCCCGGTTTAGAGGAGATCACCAAGGAATTTACGGCTAAAACCGGCATTCCGGTAGAGATCCAGGTTATCGAATGGGCTTCCTACTGGACTCTGTTGGAGGCAGGTGCCAGCGGCGGAGATCTTCCGGATGTATTCTGGATGCACTCCAATGAGTCCGTGAAGTATATGCAGAACGACATTTTATTGGATTTGACGGATAGAATTGCCGCTTCCACCGTTTTGGAGATGGATAAGTTCCCGGCAGACCTGCAGGCGATGTATCAGAATGACGGCAAGACCTATGCCATTCCGAAGGATAGAGACAGCATCGCACTGTGGTACAACAAGACCATGTTTGATGAGGCGGGACTGGCTTATCCGGATGAAAACTGGACTTGGGATGATTATTATGACGCGGCGGTGAAGCTGACTAAGGCGGACGGCTCACAGTACGGTACGGCGATGAACCCTTCCAATAATCAGGACGGCTGGTACAACATCGTATATTCCATGGGCGGAACCATCATCACGGAAGATAAGAAAAAGTCCGGCATGGATGATCCGAATACCTTAAAGGCCCTGGAATTTGTCAACAAGCTGCAGAATGACGCCATGCCTAAGCCAGAGGTAATGGCGGAAACGGGAACGGACGTATTGTTCAGATCCGGAAAGATTGCGATGCTGCCACAGGGCTCATGGATGCTGGCTCCGTTTAAGGAAGATGATTATATTAAGGCGAATGCGGATATTGCCGTGTTGCCGAAGGATGCAACTACCGGCAAGAGAATATCCATTTACAACGGTTTGGGTTGGGCAGTGGCTGCCAATACCGATAAGCCGGAGGAATCCTGGCAGCTTGTAGAGTGGTTCGGCTCCAAGGATATGCAGATTAAGCAGGCAGAGCTCGGCGTGACCATGGCAGCCTATGACGGCGTGTCCGATTCCTGGGTAAAGAGCACGGATTTGTTCAACCTGGAAGCATATTTGACCATGTTAAACGGTGAAACCGTGGTAAGACCTTCTTCCAGAGCGACCGTTGTTTGGGAAAACTCCAACAATGCAGAGCTTTTGAAGGCTTGGAATGACGAGCTGACTATGGAGGAGGCTGCAAAGTCCGCAGCGGAGAAGATGAACGCTTATTTGGCGGAAGAATAATGAGATGAAAGGGAGGGGGCATTGACTCCCTCCCTTATTTGATGAAGGGAGGAAAGGACATTGGCAGAGGGAATGAAAAAATTTAAGTTGACGCCAAGACAAAAGAGCGAATGGATTTGGGGCTGGATGTTCATATTTCCGGCAATGTTGGGCTTGATTGTGCTCAATATTTACCCGATTGTCAAAACAATTATGGAGAGCTTTTATAAGACGGGCGATTTTGGAAAGGGCAACAAATTTATCGGTTTTGCCAATTATGCCAAGATTTTGAAGGACCCGGAGGTATGGCAGGCAGTGATCAATACCTTTAAATATGCCATTGTGGAAGTACCCTTTTCCATTGCCATTGCTTTGGTTCTGGCTGTATTTTTGAACCGTAAGATGAAGGGCAGATCCTTTTATCGTTCTGTTTTCTTCCTTCCGATGGTGGCGGCACCGGCGGCGGTTGCCATGGTATGGAGATGGCTGTTCAATTCCGAGTTCGGCTTGATCAATAATGTTTTCCATACGGATATCAACTGGATATCCAGTCCTGATATTGCCATTTATTCTCTGGCAGTTATCGGTATATGGTCCATTGTAGGCTATAATATGATTTTGTTTTTGGCAGGTCTGCAGGAAATTCCGAAGGACTATTATGAGGCCTCCAGTATTGACGGAGCAAACGGTATTCATCAATTTTTCAATATCACGATTCCGCTGCTCTCACCGACCATATTCTTTGTGACGATTACGAGAGTCATCGGCGGCTTTCTGGTGTTCGACCTGATTTATATGATTATGGACAGAAATAATCCGGCGCTGGTAAAGACCCAGTCCCTGGTATTTTTATTCTATAAGTATTCCTTTACCAATAATAACAAGGGGCAGGGCAGTGCGGTCATTGTGCTGCTGCTGTGTATCATTCTGCTCATTACGGTTTTGCAGATGCTGGCTCAGAAAAAATGGGTACATTACAATTAGAGGAGGAAGAGTATGGATTTTCAGAGCATGAAACGCAAAGAACAATTTGTGAGTATAGGCATCCATATTATACTCATACTGGTCAGCATTACCATGCTGGTACCTTTTGCATGGATGGTGCTGACGGCATTTAAAACCGTAACGGAATCCACCAGTGTGGATCCTTTCGTGATTTTTCCGAAAAAATGGATTACCGACAATTTTACGGAAGTAATCAATAATATGAACTTTTTGCAGCTGTACTGGAATACCTTTATGCTGATTATGGGAAGGGTATTGGCAGCGGTGCTGACGGCGACCATTGCGGGCTACGCCTTTGCCAGACTGGAATTTCCGTTGAAGAATTTCTTCTTTTCACTGGTGATTTTTCAGATGATGGTGCCTTCACAGATTTTTATCATTCCTCAGTACCTGATGGTCAGCAGGATGGGTATGCTGGATACCATTTTTGCGCTGGTATTTCCGGGTCTGGTGACTGCCTTCGGAACCTTTTTGCTTAAGCAAAGCTTTATGTCCCTGCCTCGAGATTTGGAAGAGGCGGCGAGAATTGACGGCTGCAATATCGGGCAGACCTTTTTGTTTGTCATGATGCCGCTGGTGCGTTCCGGTATGATTGCCCTGAGTATATTTACGGCAGTGTTTGCCTATAAGGATTTGATGTGGCCGATGATTGTCAATAAAAACGTCATGCCCCTTTCGGCGGCGCTGGCCAAGATGCAGGGACAGTATACCAATAACTATCCGCAGCTGATGACGGCATCCTTACTTGCCTGCATACCGATGATTATATTGTATTTGATTTTCCAGAAGCAGTTTATCGAGGGCATTTCTACTTCCGGCGGAAAATTATAGGAAAGAGGTGAATATGTCAATTATATTTAATGAAAAAAACAAAACCCTGACCCTGCAAACGCAAAACAGCAGCTATCAGATGAAGATTGATGAGCTGGGTTATGTACTGCATACTTGGTACGGAAATAAAATAGATTCCGGTGACGATATGTCTTACCGTATTTTCCGCATGGACAGAGGATTTTCCGGAAATCCCCATGAAAGCAATGACAGGAGTTATTCTCTGGATTTGTTGCCGCAGGAATATGCCTGCTTTGGTAACGGGGATTATCGGGCGGATGCCATACAGCTTGTCCATGATAATGGCGCCAATACCTTGGATTTGCGCTATGAAAAGCATGAGATTGTAAAGGGAAAGTATGCTTTGCCGAAGCTGCCTGCCCTGCATTTTACGGAAAGCGCCGGCGACAGCCTTATCTTAACCTTAAAGGACAGTGCTTCGGATGTTCGGGTAAGGCTTTTGTACGCCGTTCTTCCGGAGGAGGATGCCATTACAAGAGCGGTGCATGTAAGCAATGATACGGCAAAGAAGGTATATTTGAAAAAAGCCCTTTCCTTATCCGTGGACTTTTTGGAAAGCGACTATGATTTTATCCATTTTTACGGCAAGCATGCCATGGAGAGAGAATTTGAACGAAATGCCCTGATGCACGGCAAGCAAAGCATCGGCAGCGTACGGGGAACCAGCAGCCTGCACCACAATCCTTTTGCGATTCTGGCAAAGAAGGATACCACGGAAACCGCAGGAGCCTGCTACGGTTTTGCTTTTGTCTACTCCGGTTCCTTTATCTGTGAGGCGGAGGTGGATCAGGTGTCCCAGACGAGAGTTTTGATGGGCATACACCCGGATCAGTTCGGTTTCGGGCTGGAAGCGGGGCAGGATATCTATTTGCCGGAGGTGCTTTGCGTATACAGTAATGCCGGTTTTGAGGCTTTGACGCATGCATATCACGATGCCGTAAGAAGATATTTGCTGCGGGGCGAATATGTACATAAGCACAGACCGGTTCTGATCAACAACTGGGAGGCCACTTACTTTGATTTCAATGCTGCAAAGCTTCTGGATATCGCAAAGGATGCGGCGGCGGCGGGGCTGGAAATGCTGGTTATGGATGACGGCTGGTTCGGCAAGCGGGATGATGATACCAAAGGCCTGGGGGATTGGTATGTCAATGAGGAAAAGCTGGGATGCAGTCTGGGAGAGCTGGTTGCGCAGGTCAATGCCCTGGGCTTGAAATTCGGTATTTGGTTCGAACCGGAGATGGTGAATGAGGATTCCGATTTGTACCGCGCGCACCCGGACTGGGCGATTGCGGTGCCGGGCAGAAAGCCGCATAAGAGCAGAGAACAGCTGGTGCTGGATTTTAGCCGTCCGGAGGTGGTGGATGAAATCGAAAGAATGATGCGGGCGGTTTTGGACAGCGCCAATATTGCCTATGTCAAATGGGATATGAACCGCGCCATCACCAATTTGTACTCCGCCGCTTTACCGGCAGAGCGTATGGGAGAATTTCATTACCGCTATGTGCTAGGTTTGTATGATTTGTTGGAGCGTCTGACCGGCGCTTATCCGCATATTCTGTGGGAGGGCTGTTCCAGCGGCGGCGGCAGATTTGATCTGGGCATGCTGTATTATCACCCGCAAATCTGGTGCTCCGACGATACGGATGCCATTGAGCGCCTGAAGATTCAATACGGTACCAGCTTTGCTTATCCCATCGGCTGCGTAGGTTCCCACGTATCGGCGGTGCCGAATCACCAGACCGGCAGATATACGCCTCTGGAAACAAGGGGAACGGTGGCGATGGCGGGAAGCTTCGGCTACGAGCTGGATTTGACCACATTGAGTGAAGAAGAGCATGAGATTATCAAAAGGCAGATTGCGGAATATGACAAGTATGACGAATTGGTGCACCAGGGGGATTATTATCGCTTAAGCTCTCCCTACGATGGAGGCAGGGTGTGTGCATGGCAGTTTATGGCAAAAAACAAGTCCTACGGTCTTTTGAGTTTGGTGGTTACCGCTTTGCAGGCCAATCAAAACGCTATCTTTGTCTATCCGAGAGGTTTGGATAAGGATGCGAGCTACCGTATCGGCGATGAGGTGAAGTCCGCTTCCGCCTGGTTATCGGGAGGATATCGGCTGCCGGCGATAGGAGAGGAGTACAGTTCCTTACGGCTGGAAATTGAAAGAGTATAAGGAGAAACGCTTTCGGGTGCAGACTCGAAGGCGTTTTTTTGACGGCGCAGAAAGCATGCCCGACAGAGCATAAAAGAAGAAATGAAAAAAGCAGTGTCGCCACTGCTTCGATTTCATATCCGATTAAGCACGCTCTACTAAATTAGAACGCAAGCAGGATGTACATACATACATCTTCTTTGAACCGCCTTCTGTCTTAACTCTTACAGACTTTACATTTGCTTTCCAAATCTTGTTGGATCTTCTATGAGAGTGGCTAACAGCATTACCGAAGTGAGCAGCTTTTTCACAAATTGCACATTTTGCCATGATTACACCTCCTTAAATGCACATTGGATTTTTTTCGGCAAAACCCATAACATCAGTATAATAACAAAATTGGAAGGTATTTGCAAGTGCAAAATAAATAAAACTTCCAATTTCAAGGCAAATCGGTTATACTCTATGGGAAAGATTAACTTTCAAGCTAGGAAAGCGCACGGAGGTGAGTGTATGAATAAAGGGATTATCAGCAACTCTTTGGGTGATGTGATCATCAGTCCGGAAGTAGTGGCTTTGTATGCGGGTTCCCAGGCAGTGGAATGCTTCGGTATCGTCGGAATGGCGGAGTTAAGCGTCAAGGACGGACTTGTCCGTTTGCTCAAGAAAGACAATCTCAGAAAAGGCATCAAGGTAGAAATCAAAGACAATAAAATCAGTATACATTTTCATGTGATTGTGGCTTACGGCGTGAGTATTAAAGCGGTATCGGATAATCTGATCGAAAATGTAAAATACAGAGTCGAGTCCTTCACGGGCATGGAGGTGGAGTCCATCCGTGTTTATGTAGAGGGCGTAAGAGTTATTGATTAAGGAGGATATCATCTGTGGAATTGAAACAGATTGATGCTTTGATGCTGAAAAAGGCGTTTATTGCCGGTGCAAAAAGCTTAGAAGCAAAAAAAGAATGGATAAATGAACTCAATGTTTTTCCGGTTCCGGACGGAGATACGGGTACCAATATGACCATGACCATCATGGCGGCGGCAAAGGAGGTTACCGCTATAGAGAATCCGGATATGGAAAGCGTCTGCAAGGCGATTTCTGCCGGCTCGCTAAGAGGAGCACGGGGAAATTCGGGTGTTATCCTTTCGCAGCTGCTGCGGGGCTTTACCAAGGTATTGAAGGATGAGCCGACAGCGGATACCTTTGTACTGGCGACAGCCCTAAATAAAGCAACGGAAACGGCATATAAGGCCGTGATGAAGCCGAAAGAGGGAACCATTCTGACGGTGGCAAGGGGTATCAGTGAAAAGGCTTTGGAGATTATGCATGAAGTGGAGGATGTGCCGACATTTTTCGCCATCATTGTGGAGCACGGCGATTATGTGTTGTCCACCACACCGGATATTCTGCCAGTTTTGAAACAGGCAGGCGTAGTGGATTCCGGCGGGCAGGGACTGATGCAGTTTTTCAAGGGTATTCTGGCTTGTCTGCAGGGAAAGGAAGCGGATGCGGAATGGGATGCTCTGCCGGTGTCGGCTGCTCCCATCAGGGCAGAGGGGATAAACCTGGAAGAGATTGATACGGCGGATATCAAATTTGGCTACTGTACGGAGTTTATCATCAATATTGAACAGGAGCTGCCTGAAGAAGAGGAAAACGGGCTGAAGGACTTTTTGGAGAGTATCGGCGATTCCATTGTCTGTGTGGCGGATGATACGGTGGTAAAAATCCACGTACACACCAACGATCCGGGACTTGCCCTGCAAAAGGCGCTGACTTACGGCTCCTTATCCCGCATTAAAATAGACAATATGCGTGAGGAGCATGAGGAAAGGTTGATTAAGGATTCTCTGAAGCTGGCTGCCGAGCAGGCGCAGGAGCGCAAGGGAAGACAGCAGGAAAAAGCGGAAGAAATGAAGGATTTCGGTTTTATCAGCGTATGTGCCGGAGAGGGTCTGGCGGAGATTTTCAAAGGTCTGGGCGCGGATCGCATCATCGAGGGGGGACAGACCATGAATCCGAGTACGGAGGATATTCTTTCCGCCATCGAAAGTCTGCCGGCAAAGACCGTTTTTGTTCTGCCGAATAATAAGAATATTATTTTGGCGGCCAATCAGGCGGCAAGTATCTGCGAGGATAAGAAGATTTTGGTTGTGCCGAGCAAAACGATTCCGCAGGGCATATCCGCCCTGATCAATTTTGTGCCTGAGCTTTCTCCACAGGAAAATCTGGAGAGCATGCTTGCGGAGATGGAGAAGGTAAAGACCCTTTCCCTGACCTATGCGGTCAGAGATACTTCCATAGACGGCTTTGAAATTAAAGCCGGAGATATGATGGGAATCGGCGATGCGGGTATGCTGGCGGTAGGCAAGGATAAGACGGAAACGGTATTGTCCGCCCTGGAAAAGCTGGTGGATGCGGAAACGGAGCTTTTAAGCGTATATTACGGTGCAGAGCTTGATGAGGCTGAGGCGGGAGAGCTGGCAGAGCGTATTCGTGAAAAATTTGGACAGACAGAGGTGGATTTGCAGTACGGCGGACAGGCCGTTTACTACTATTTAATATCTATAGAATAAAGATGAGGCAATCCGTAAGGGATTGCCTTGCTGACTTTATACACACAGCGGGAAAAAACAATGAGGAATGAGGACATACGAAGCATTAAGGGGATAGGCGAAAAAACGGCGGCTTTGTTTCGGAAGCTGGAAATCACGAGTCCGGAAGAGCTGCTGCGGCATTATCCCTATCGTTATATGAGCTTTGAAGCGCCGCGTCCTTTGCGGGAGTATCTGCAGGAGGCGGCGGGGGAGAAGCTTGTTATACGTGCAAAGCTGATTAAGGGCTTTGTGCAGCGCTACGCCGGAAAATACAAATTAAGCAGCAGCCTTGCGGCGGATGCGAGCGGCAATATAGAAGTGTTGTGGTACAATTCTCCCTTTCTTGCCAAGAGTTTGAAATTGTATAAAGAATATGTATTTGTGGGGAGATGGATACAAAAGGGCGGGAAGCAGATTTTGGAGCATCCCCTGGTCTATGATGTGCAGGAATATACGGATTTAATCGGGACGCTGCGCCCCGTATATGCCCTGACCAAGGGCTTAAGCAATGCCCTGCTGATACGGACGGTGCAGGCGGTATTGGATAGGAAAGAGAAAAGACGGGAGTATCTGCCTTCTGCCATAAGCAAGGCCTATGATTTGGAGCCGGAGGAGTCTGCCCTGCAAAACATTCATTTTCCGGAATCGGAGTCTGCCCTGCAAAGGGCAAGGAGAAGACTGGTTTTTGATGAATTTTTTCCATTCATTTATTATACCAGACAAGTGAAAAAAGACAGTCTGCGGCTGTCTTCCGCCTATTCCCTTGAAGATATTGAAGAAGCCGGCAAAGCATTGCGGGCGGTTTTACCCTATGCTTTAACGAAATCTCAGGAAAAGGTTATTGATGAAATTCTGGGGGATATGGGCAGCGGCAAGGTGATGAATCGTCTGGTGCAGGGGGATGTGGGTAGCGGAAAAACCGTCATCAGCGTTTTTGCCATGTATGCCTGCTTCAAAAACGGGCTGCAGTCCGCTTTGATGGCTCCCACCGAGGTTCTGGCAAGACAGCATTATCAGAATCTGGAAAGCCTGTTTTCCCCTTTGGAGGACAGACCAAGACTTGCCCTGCTGACCGGCTCCATGACCAAGAAAGAGCACAGACAGGTGTACGAGGAGCTGAAACAGGGGGAGATTGATATCCTTATCGGCACCCATGCCCTGATTACGGAGGAGCTTTCCTATCACAGACTTGCGCTGGTGGTCACGGACGAGCAGCACCGTTTCGGCGTTCGGCAAAGACAAAGTCTTTCGTTAAAAGGGAAATATCCCCATATTCTGGTGATGAGCGCCACGCCGATTCCCAGAACCCTGGCGGTGATTTTGTACGGAGATTTGGATATTTCTGTTGTAGACCAAAAGCCGATGGGGCGTTTGCCCATTAAAAATGCCGTTATCGGAAAAGGGGAGCGCGAAAAGGCCTATAGGCACATCATGGAGGAGCTGAAGAAGGGCAGGCAGGCTTATGTCATATGTCCGATGGTGGAGGGAAGCGAAAATATAGAGGCGGAGAATGTTCTGGATTATACGGATAAGCTGCGGACATACTTTCCGAAGACTTGCAGCATCGCTTTTTTACACGGAAAAATGTCCGCTGTGGAAAAGGAGGAGCGTATGCTTGCCTTTGCCCGGAAGCAGATAGATATACTGGTTTCCACAACGGTGATTGAGGTGGGAATAGACGTGAAGAATGCAAGCGTCATTCTGATTGAGGATGCACAGCGCTTCGGCCTGGCATCTCTGCATCAGCTAAGGGGAAGGGTAGGGAGAAGCGATGTGCAGTCTTACTGCATCTTTGTCCGTACCTCGGATAAGGAAAACGCCAGGAAGCGCTTGGAGATTGTGGGAAACAGTAATGACGGTTTTTATATTGCCAATGAAGATTTGAAGCTGCGGGGGCCGGGCGAGCTTTTCGGTATGGCCCAAAGCGGGGAATTTCGTTTCGGTCTTGCGGATATCTATACGGATGCCGACGTTTTACGGGAAGCGGCGGAAGCGGTGGACAGGGTTCTTAAGATGGCGCTGTCGCCGGAGGAAAGCACAAACCTGGCAGAAAGAATAGAGGAATTTTCTGCCAAAAATTACAAAAAATTGATTCTATAAAGCTTGAAACAATGTCAAAGCCTTGATATATTATATTTTGTTAATAAGTTTGAAAGAAAAAATTCCAAGCTGCAAGCGATAAGCTGTGGTACTATAAGAGTACGGGTTTTGGATAGGAAAAAACAGGAACCGGAGAGAAAAACGATGCCTTTATATGAGCAGAGTATGGAGTACAGAATACGGAGCGCCCGTTCCCGCAAAAGGAGGAGAAGACCTTTCAGATACGCCTTGGTATGGATGCTGATCTTGCTGTTGAGTACAGGTGTTTTCGGGTTTTGGTACATTCGCAGGGCACAGGTCTATAAGGAACGATTTTTTGCCAATACGTATCTGAATGGTTTTGATGTATCGGAAAAGACTGCCGCTGAGGCGGAAGATATATTGAATACGGGTGTTCGCAGCTATCATCTGCGCCTTTTGACCCGTCTGGGAGAAGAAGAGATCAAGGCGGAGGATTTGGGACTGCGCATTGAGGCTCACGCCGCCGTGGAGAACTTGCTTCGGCAGCAGAATGCCTACGCCTGGTTTTTGCGCAATCCGCAAAGAAAGGAGCTGCGACTGGATACCTTTACCCATATAGACGAAGGAAAGTTTCAGGAAAGGCTTGCCGGATCTCCTTCCTTTGATCCTTACAATATTGTGGAGCCGAGGACGGCAACCATATCGGATTACGTGCCGGGGACGGGATATCAACTGATTCCCGCTACGGAGGGGATAAAGCTGGATACCCTGAAGGCGGAAAAAGCGATTCGGGAGGCGGTCGTCGCCCTGCAAACGGAGCTTGATTTTGATCTGGCGGGACTGTATGAGCCGGGGCAGATTCCGGAGCAGGAAGCGGGACTGGAAGAAAAATTAAAACTTCTGAATTTATATACAGGCTCCAGCATCAGTTATGCCAAGGTGCCGCTTTTAAACGGTGATACCATACATCAGTGGCTGGTCTATGATGCCGCGGGAAATATCAGCCTGGATGAAAGTAAGATAAACGCCTACGTACAGGAGCTTGCCGCAACTTATAATACGGCTGAAAAAGAACGCAGCCTGGTTACAAGCTATGGCAGCGTGGTCACCGTACCGGCGGGTAATTACGG
>JBGZHY010000082.1:0-6257 GCA_041848045.1 Lachnospiraceae bacterium | reverse complement strand
GGGCGCAGCCGGAGGATATTCGTGCTTTGGCGAAACTTCTGGAAGAGGCTTTACAAAATGCTTCCGACGTCAGCATCGGAAACGAGGAAAAAATCAGGCAGAACAAGGAATATTATGAAAGCATAGAAGCTTTATATAAGGATTAGGGGAAAATGGAAAATAAAAAATCAGGTTTTGTGGCTTTAATCGGCAGACCGAATGTGGGAAAATCAACCTTGATGAATCATCTCATCGGCCAGAAGATTGCCATTACCAGTCATAAGCCCCAGACAACCAGAAACAGAATACAGACCGTTTATACCGATGAGCGGGGACAAATTGTTTTTCTGGATACGCCGGGGATACACAAGGCAAAGAACAGGCTGGGGGACTACATGATCCGGGTGGTCAATAAGACCCTGCAGGATGTGGATCTCATTCTGTGGCTGGTAGAGGCTAAGGCTTATATAGGAGCAGGAGAAAACCATATTCTTTCCCTGCTGCAGGAAATCAAGAAGCCCGTGATTCTTGCCATCAACAAGGCGGATTTACTGGAATATAAGGAAGAAATGCTCGTCATCATCGACAAGTACAGCAAATGTATGGATTTTGCCGAGATTGTGCCGGTTTCGGCATTGAAAAATAAAAATACGGACAGACTGTTAGAGCTTTTGTATCGTTATCTGCCGGAAGGCCCCATGTATTTTGACGAGGATACGGTTACCG
Organism: Lachnospiraceae bacterium; assembly: GCA_041848045.1. Taxonomy (GTDB): domain Bacteria; phylum Bacillota; class Clostridia; order Lachnospirales; family Lachnospiraceae; genus CAKAHY01. Next base: position 5,552 of record JBGZHY010000082.1, on the reverse strand, counting down.
ATCAGCCTGTGCGGCAAATTACGGCGGAACTCATACGGGAGAAGCTTCTGCGCTGCCTGGATGATGAGATCCCCCACGGTATCGCTATAGAAATCGACAAAATGCATTACCGCAAGGATAATATGGCGGAGGTGGAAGCAACGATTGTCTGCGAACGGGATTCCCATAAAGCCATCATCATCGGAAAGGGCGGGGCTATGCTGAAAAAGGTGGGAAGCCTGGCAAGGCGGGATATTGAACATCTGACGGGTCAGAAGGTACATTTGAAGCTTTGGGTAAAGGTTCGCAAGGAGTGGCGGGATTCCGACATCCAAATGAAGAATTTCGGTTACAACATAAAGGATATCTGATATGTACGGCAATATAGAAGTGCTGGGAATGATTATAAAATCCATGAATATCGGGGAATATGACAAGCGCCTCACGATACTGACCAAGGACAGGGGGAAAATCGCCGTTTTTGCCAGAGGAGCGAGGCGTCCCAACAGTGCTTTTTTGGGCAGCAGTCGTTTGTTTTGTTTTGGAACCTTTACCTTGTACGAGGGGAGGGATGCTTACAATCTGCAGGCGGCAAGCATCAGCAAATATTTTGATGAGGTCAGTTCGGATATGGAAAATGCCTGTTACGGAGCTTATTTTCTGGAGCTGGCGGACTATTACGGCAAAGAGCATCTGCGGGAGCCGGAGCTGTTGAAGCTTTTGTACGCCGCTTTGTTGGCGCTGCCGAAAGAGAGTATTCCCAGCAAGCTGGTGCGGCGTATTTTTGAACTGCGTGCCATGGTAATCGGAGGAGAGTATGAGGCGGAACCTGCCGGAATCGGCGCAAGCTGCCTCTACGCCTGGGATTTTATTATCCGTACGCCGATTGAAAAGCTCTTTCGTTTTACGCTGCAGGAGGAGGTATTTACGGAGTTGGCGGGGTATATTGATAAAAATATAAAAAAATATATAGATAAGAAGATGAATTCCTTGGAAATACTGGAACTCATTTGTGCATAGTGATTGAAAAACTGTATTTTTTTTGATAAAATAGTTTTTACGAATAGAATATATAGATAATAGAAAAAATATATGATGGATAAGGATGTTAACGTATGAAGAAAACAGTTCTGAGAGCCTGCTTTATGCTGGTGTTGCTTTTCCTGCTTTCTGCCTGTATGAAAGAGGAAAAAAATTTAAGCGGTGCGGAAAATGCAATTATGTTGAAATCGGACGATTCCTGGCAGTCTTTGTTGGTGGAAGAATTACAGACAAAAGTAGACACGGAGGAGCTGAAGGCTTTCGTGCAGGAAGAAGTCAGTGCCTTTGATGCGGCGGGAGAGGATGTCAAGCTTCTGGAGGTGCTGTACGAGGAACCTTATGCCAAGCTTTTGTTTGCCTATTCCTCCTTTGAAAAGCTTGCGGAATATGCGGCATATTCCAATGACGACAGCATCTTGTTCAGCTCTGCGGAGATTTTTACCATTGAGGAGTTTGCAGGCAGCGAGTATGTATCCAGGCTTTCGACTATACCTACCGAGAAGGACGGCTCCAAAGTGCTGGTGTTAAAGGGCGTCGGACTTTTTGTTTCCGAAAAGCCCCTGCATTTTGCGGCGGTCAGCAGCAATGCCGATATTGAAACGGGAGAGGACAGGGTGCGCATTACCGCCCATGAAGGGGAGGCTCATGCAGACATTCAAACGATTATCATTATCAAATAAACTCATAGGAGGATGGATATGGAATACAGTATGGAAAAAATCATTGCACTGGCAAAGTCAAGAGGTTTTGTGTATCCCGGCTCGGAAATTTACGGCGGTCTGGCGAACACCTGGGATTACGGAAATCTGGGGGTGGAGCTGAAAAATAATGTGAAGAAGGCCTGGTGGCAGAAATTTGTGCAGGAGTCCCCTTATAATGTGGGTGTGGACTGTGCCATTCTGATGAATCCCCAGACCTGGGTTGCTTCCGGACACCTTGCCGGATTCTCCGACCCTTTGATGGACTGTAAAGAATGTCACGAGCGTTTCAGAGCGGATAAGGTGATTGAGGATTATATGACGCAAAAGGGCTTGCAGGCAGAGGGCAGCGTGGATGCATGGAGCCACGAGAATATGAAAAAGTACGTGCAGGAGCACGAAATTTCCTGTCCAAGCTGCGGAAAGCACAACTGGACGGATATTCGTCAGTTCAACCTGATGTTTAAGACCTTTCAGGGCGTTACGGAGGATGCCAAAAATACGGTGTACCTAAGACCGGAAACGGCACAGGGTATTTTTGTCAATTTTAAAAATGTACAAAGAACCTCCAGAAAGAAGCTGCCTTTCGGCATTTGCCAAATCGGAAAGTCTTTCCGTAACGAAATTACGCCGGGAAACTTTACCTTCCGTACCAGGGAGTTCGAGCAGATGGAATTGGAATTTTTCTGTAAGCCGGATACGGATCTGGAGTGGTTTGCCTACTGGAAGAGTTTTTGTATAGACTGGCTGAAATCTTTGGGGATGAAGCCGGAGCAGATGCGTGTGCGCGACCATGATCAGGAGGAACTCAGCTTCTATTCCAAGGCAACCACGGATATCGAGTTTTTGTTTCCTTTCGGCTGGGGAGAGCTCTGGGGCATTGCGGACAGAACGGACTATGACCTTGGCAGACACCAGGAGATTTCCGGTCAGGATATGACTTACTTTGATGATGAAAGCAACGAGCGTTATATTCCGTATGTGGTGGAGCCTTCACTGGGAGCGGACAGAGTAACCCTTGCATTTTTATGCGCAGCCTATGACGAGGAAGAGCTGGAGGGCGGTGATATGCGAACCGTGCTTCGTTTCCATCCGGCGCTGGCACCGATTAAAATCGGTATTCTGCCGCTGTCCAAAAAGCTGAATGAGGGGGCTTATAAGATTTATGAGGAGCTTTCCCGATACCATCAGTGCGAGTTTGATGAGCGGGGAAATATCGGAAAGCGCTACAGAAGGCAGGATGAAATCGGAACGCCGTTTTGTATTACCTATGATTTTGAATCTGAAAATGATCATGCGGTGACGGTCAGAGAGAGGGACAGCATGGAGCAGGTGCGTGTGCCGATAGCCGAACTGCGGACCTATTTTATGGATAAATTTCGTTTTTAGGGGGAAAATATAATGTGGGGAGAACTGTTTAATTTATCAAATCCTTTGATTGGAGCGGAAAACACCTGGGGGCTTTGGACCGTCTGTGTGGCGGGGGCGGCGCTGGCCATTTATCTGGAGCAGACCTATAAGTGGGCAGCCAAGCTAAGCGGCGCTATTTTATGCCTGATTTTTGCTTTGACTCTCAGCAATCTCGGCATCATCCCGATGGATGCGCCGGTTTGGGATCAGGTTTGGGGCTATGTGGTGCCTCTTGCCATTCCGCTTCTGCTTTTACAGTGTGATATGAGAAAGATTGGAAAAGACACAGGGCGCATTGTTCTCATCTTTTTAATCGGTTCCGTGGGAACCATTGTAGGAGCGATGCTGGGCTATGTACTGCTGAGCAGGCATATCCCGGAGTTGGCGGGAATTGCCGGTATGTTCACCGGAACGTATATCGGCGGCACGGTGAATTTTGCCGCTTTGGCGGATGCCTTTACGGTCAGCGGCAGTATGGTCAGTGCGGCAACGGTGGCGGATAATCTGCTGATGGCTCTGTACTTCTTTGCTTTGATTATGATGCCGGGTCTGGCTTTTTTCAGAAAGCAGTTCAAGCATCCTTATGTGGATGAGGTGGAAGCAAGGCCTGTCAGTGACAAGGACAAAACCAATACGGCGGCATATTGGAGCAGAAAGGAAATTTCTCTTTTGGATATTGCCAAGGCGATGGCGACAGCCTTTGCCATTGTTTTTATTTCCGAAAATATTGCCTCCGTCCTGAAGCATCTGATTGCAGGAGAACAGCAGATAGCGGTTATCGGAAGAACCCTGTTCGGTAATAAATATTTGTGGATTACGACTTTGGCTATGCTTCTGGCAACCCTGTGTCCGAAATACTGCTCCGAAATCAAGGGCAGCAACGAAATCGGAACCTTTATGATTTACCTGTTCTTCTTCGTGATCGGTGTGCCTGCTTCCATCATGATGATTGTGCTTAACTCACCGCTTCTGCTGGTGTTTGCTGCCATTGTGGTAGCGGTTAATATGCTGTTCAGTCTGGTATTCGGAAAACTTTTGGGCTTTCCGCTGGAAGAAATCATTATTGCCAGCAATGCCAATATCGGAGGGCCGACCACGGCGGCGGCTATGGCGGTATCCAAGGGCTGGACGAAGCTGGTGGGACCGGCTATGCTCATCGGTACCTTGGGTTATGTTATCGGTACCTATGCAGGACTTTTGGTGGGCAGTCTGTTTATGGGCTAGCCGCAAAACGGTGCCGGGTCTGCGCTGAGTGCGGCAGTTCTAAAAAAGATAAAAATATTACATAAAAATCCTGTTCATATTTTGTAAAATGGTATATACTCCCCTTTGGGGAGGAAACAATATGAATCATATGGTACTATGGGCTTTGATTACACCTTTAATCGGTACCACCTTAGGCGCTGCCATGGTGTTTTTCTTAAAGGATGAAATCAAGCCGAAATTAAAAAAGATACTTCTCGGTTTTGCTTCCGGAGTCATGATAGCGGCGAGTGTATGGTCGTTGTTGATTCCGGCCATCGAGATGGAGGAAACGGCAGGGAATCCCTTTGCTTGGTTTCCGGCGAGCGTTGGTTTTCTGCTCGGCATTGCTTTTTTGCTGCTGTTGGACAGCTTTGTGCCTCATCTGCATCTGGACAGTGATAAGCCGGAAGGCCGGAAATCCAATTTTAAGAAAAATACAATGCTGATTTTTGCCGTTACTCTACACAATTTTCCGGAGGGAATGGCGGTAGGCGTTGTGCTGGCGGGAGTTTTGGCAGGCAGTGTGGGCATGAGCATGGCAGGTGCCATGACCTTGGCCATCGGTATTGCCCTGCAGAACTTTCCGGAGGGGGCTGTGATTTCCATGCCTTTAATCAGCAACGGCGTGACAAAGAAAAAGGCTTTTCTGTACGGATTTTTATCCGGTATCGTAGAGCCGGCAGGAGCGCTGTTGACCATGTTTTTAACTCGCCTGATGCTTCCTTTCATGCCTTATACCCTTGCTTTTGCGGCAGGCGCCATGATTTACGTGGTAGTGGAGGAGCTGATTCCGGAAGCTATGGCAGGAGAACATTCCAATATAGGAACCGTAGGAGTAGCGCTGGGCTTCACATTGATGATGATTTTGGATGTGGCGCTGGGCTAAAGCGGGAATAAACGGACTTGAGCAATTCACAAAAGAATCGCTCAAGTCTATTTTTGTATCGCAGACCCAAATAAATCACCTGCTGTGCAGGTGGAGGGGAGATCTTTAGATATAAGAAAACTTCCGTATATAATAAATGTAGGTTTGCAGACATCCGGCATTGCAGTTAAAATAGAAAAATACAATGATAGTAGTAAGCTGGAACATTTGTTTAAATTGATAAAGGATTTCCAGATGTGCTTCGTGATTCTTAAGCCCTCTTTTCATGCATTCCGTACGGAATATTTCCTTGT
>JBGZHY010000081.1:0-7274 GCA_041848045.1 Lachnospiraceae bacterium | reverse complement strand
CTTGAAGAAGTGGCATACAAATATTTTATGGAAGAATGATTTATTACAATCCCAGTTTGTAGGGATAGATAAATTAGAATCTGTAGGGAGAAAAGAGTGAAACTGAAAATAATTGATATAGGCGTTTGCGAAACTTGCGATGCTCGCTCGCAATCCTTAATCTAAACAAGGTAGGTGGAGAGAATGTCCCTCGAAGAAATTGAAAATATAATCAAAGATATGATTAAAGAGGACAGTAGAGTGAGTCGTAAAGATATAGCTATGACATTAGGAGTTGGTGAAAAAAAACATTACAAGATATCATTGGGAACTGAAAGAGTAGTAGTGAATTACAAAATGAAACAAAAAGGTGATTAGAGTAAAATCTAAGCGCCTTTTTGTTTGGAAAAACTGACGGATAATCCGTGAAACGCCCTTTTTTATGTCAGCTGTTTGAAATTGCGCCATACCAGATAAAGGGACAGGGCGCTGGATAAAAAGTCGGCAATGGGACCGGCGTACAAAACGCCCTGCAAGCCGAAAAGACCGGAAAAAAGCAAAAGTAAAGGAATCAGAATCAAACCCTGCTTGGCCAGGGAGAGGAAAACGCCGCTGCGCACATTGCCGGTAGCCGTGAAATAGTTGATGGCAAGAGGCTGTATGCCGTAGGAAAATATCATAAACATAAAAATGCGCAGGTAGGAACGGCCAAAAGCAAAATACAGCTCGCTTCCTTCTCCGAATATACGGATAATCGGATCCGGAAAAAGCTGAAAGGCAATAAAGGCCGGAATACAAAAGGAGGTGGAAATCCGAAGCGCCTTCCAGAAGGTCTGTTTAACTCTGACATAATTTTTTGCCCCCATATTATAGCCGAGTATAGGCTGACAGCCTTGGGACAATCCGATGGAAATGGAGAGCAAAATATTGCTGAGTTTGGATACCACACCGGAAATGGCAAGAGGAATATTGCTGCCGTATACGGTATTGGCGCCATGGTTTTTCAAAATATGGTTCATCAAAATATTCACCAGCATCAGGATGATGAGATTGATAAAGTTGGCAGTCCCCAATTTGATGATATCCCCGATACGCTTAAGCTGCAGCTTAAAAATCGAGAGTGAAATCCGGAAGGACTTAAAACGAAAAAGGTAGGCAAGGGACAGAACGAAGGAAAGTACCTGCCCGGTTACGGTAGCAAGAGCGGCTCCTCTGATGCCGAGGGCCAGCGGATACATAAACAACCAGTCCAGAAAAACGTTTAAAATGGCGCCGAAAATCGTACAGAACATCGAGTAGGCAGGGGAGGAATCGGCGCGTATCAGGTTGGCATTGGCAGTGGTAAAAAGCGCAAAGGGCAGGCCGAAAAGCGTAATGCCGAAGTATTCCGAAGCCAAAGGCAGCACATCGGGGGTGGCGCCGTTAAACAAAAGAATGGGGGTTTTAAACAGGAAGCCGAAAAGCAAAATAAACAGGGACAAAAAAGCGGCAAGCAAAAGCCCGTTTCCCAAAAAGCTTTTCGCTTCCGTTTCCTGCTTGGCTCCCATGCAGATATTGAAATTGGCGGCGGTACCTACCCCCACAAGCTGGGCAAGGGCAAGGCTTAGGGTGACAACGGGGAAAGCGACGTTGGTCGCCGCGTTGCCGAGCATGCCCACCACGTTGCCGATAAAAATCTGGTCGGTAATATTGTAAGCGGTATTGACCAAAAGGCTGACAATGGAGGGAAGGGCGAATTTCAGAATCAGTCTGCTGATATTTTCGCTTTCCAGAGGGTGTTGTTTAAGCATGCTTGCTCCTTCTTTTGATAATATGCAATAAAATCTCATCCGCCTTGGATAAAAAGCCGCATTTCGGATAGGCGATGCACAGGTTCCAGCTTGGCTTGTACTCCTTGGGGATGGAATAGATTTCCAGGTGATCTTTTTGGGTGATAAACTCACCCTTACTTTTATAATAACGGATATATTCTTTAGGGAAAATCATGATCCCTAAGCCCAGCGCCACAAATTCCAAGGCGGTCATATAGCTTTTGACGGTCAGTACGCTGTGATGTCCGGAAATACCGGCATTTTTCAATATGAGATCGTTCATGCGGCGTATGCCCTGATATTTGTTCAGGCTGATGAAATCCCGGTATTGAATATGCTGTATATCCAGTACGGGATAGTCATAGCCCTCGAGCTGCTTTGCTTTTTGCGCAAAGTCCTCATGGGCGGAGCTGAGAATGACAAATTCTTCCTCTGCCAGTATCTCGCATTCCAAATGACTGATATCCGCATCCGGCTGCACATGCATCAGGGCAAAGTCGATTTCTCCGCTGACCAGCAGGCGTTCCAGTGCGGCGGAGGTATCCTCTACGATGTGAATTTCAATATTCGGATAATCCTTCTTAAACTCCGCAATGGCAGGAGGCAGAAGGATGCGTCCCAGATGGGCGGTAATACCGATATTGATTTTACCCATTTTCAAATCCTGAATATCACTGATTTGCATCTGCATATCTTCGTATATTTTCAGGATTCTGACGGCAGCCTGGTAGTATTTTTCCCCCGCAAAGGTAAGGCGCAGACCTTGACCTGTACGGATAAACAATGCGCAGGAGAGCTTATTCTCGATTCTTTGCAGGGACTGGGATAAAGAGGGTTGGGATAGAAACAGCTTTTTGGCTGCGGCGGAAATACTGCCTTCCTCCACCACGGTTTTTACATAGAGTAATTCTTTGCTGGTCATATGACTGTGCTCCTTGTCGCCCCCCGAATATAAGATAAAGCCTATATGCCTTATCACAAATATAGTCATTGCCTATATTATAGAACGGTATTATAATATTTGCAATCAAGAAGTAAGGAGGAAATGATGCTGAAATTATATGATAAGGGGGTATATCTCCTGCACGGGGAAAGGGTAATAGAGGAGGATGAGAGGGCTTTGCTTGAGCAGCAGCTCGGAAAGGTGCCGGACAAGGAGGAGGCAAGAAAGGGAACGATTGCCTACGGCATTATGGAAGCTCATAATACTTCCGGGAATATGGATCAGTTAAAGCTGCGTTTTGATTCCATGGCCTCTCACGATATTACCTTTGTGGGTATCGTGCAGACAGCCAAGGCTTCGGGGATGACGAAGTTTCCCCTTCCCTATGTGCTGACCAACTGTCACAATTCTCTTTGTGCGGTGGGGGGAACCATCAATGAAGATGACCATCTGTTCGGTCTTTCGGCAGCAAAAAAATACGGCGGCATTTATGTTCCTCCTCACATTGCGGTGATTCATCAATATATGCGGGAAACCATGGCAGGCTGTGGGCATATGATTTTGGGTTCCGACAGTCATACCCGTTACGGCGCCCTGGGAACCATGGCAATCGGTGAAGGCGGAGGAGAACTGGTAAAGCAGCTTTTGGGAGATACTTACGATGTGAAGCGTCCGGATGTGGTAGGCGTATATTTAAGCGGCAGTCCGAAGCCCGGCGTGGGGCCGCAGGATGTGGCGCTCGCGATTATCGGTGCTGTATTCAAGCGGGGATATGTGAAAAATAAAATTATGGAGTTTGTGGGGCCCGGTATTGCAAGTATGTCCACAGACTATCGCAACGGCGTGGATGTCATGACGACGGAAACTACCTGTCTGTCTTCCATCTGGGCAACGGATGAGGATACCGAAGCGTATCTGCAGATGCACGGCAGAGGAAAAGACTATCGGAAGCTCGCACCGGCGCAGCTGGCATATTATGACGGATTCATTACCTTGGATTTGTCCAAGGTAAAGCCGATGATCGCCCTGCCTTTCCACCCAAGCAATACCTACGAGATTGATGAGTTGAATGCCAATCTGGAAGACATTTTAAGAACGGTGGAAGTGGAAGCCGTAAAAATAGGGGGAGAGGCGGCGAAGGATTTTAAACTGACGGATAAGATAGAAAACGGCAGGCTGCGGGTATCTCAAGGTATTATTGCCGGTTGTGCGGGAGGCAATTACAGCAACGTGATGGAAGCTGCCCACATCTTACAAGGGAAAAGCTGCGGCTTTGATGTTTTTAACCTGGCGGTATACCCTTCGTCCCAGCCGGTATTTATGGATGTGACCAGAAAGGGTGCCGCGGCGGATTTGATGGCGGCGGGCGCCATTATGAAAACCGCGTTTTGCGGACCGTGTTTCGGAGCGGGAGATACGCCCCACCATAACGGCTTGAGTATTCGCCACACCACCAGAAATTTCCCGAACAGAGAAGGCTCCAAGCCGGGCTCCGGACAAATGTCCGCCGTGGCTTTGATGGATGCCAGAAGCATTGCGGCAACGGCGGCGAAGGGCGGACTGTTGACCTCGGCAACCGAGATACACGACGGCTATAGGGTTCCGGAATATCATTATGACAAGAGTATTTATGAGCACAGGGTTTATCGGGGCTATGGAAATGCGGGCGCAGGCGAGCTGGTATACGGACCGAATATTAAGGACTGGCCGGAAATGACCCGGCTGACGGACAATATTTTGTTGAAGGTCTGCTCCAAAATTATGGATGAGGTCACCACTACAGATGAGTTGATTCCTTCCGGCGAAACCTCTTCTTACCGCTCCAATCCTTTGGGACTGGCGGAATTTACCCTTTCCCGCAGGGATCCGGGCTATGTGGCGCGTTCCAAGGCGGTAGACAAAATAGAAAAGGCGCGAACAAGAGGAGAAGATATTGTAAAAGACAATCCGGAGTTGCAGGAGGTCTTTGCGCAAATCCGGAGTATTGCAGGTTTTGGGGATATTGCGGCGGAGCAGACGGAAATCGGTTCTGTGCTTTATGCCAATAAGCCGGGGGACGGTTCCGCGAGAGAGCAGGCTGCCAGTTGCCAGCGTGTCATCGGCGGACTGGCGAATATTGTGCGGGACTATGCCACCAAGCGTTATCGTTCCAATGTGATGAACTGGGGTATGCTGCCTTTTGTTCTGGATGGAGAGCCGCCTTTTGAGGTGGGGGATTATATTTTTGTGCCGGACATCCGCAACAAGCTGGATTCTTCTCTTGGAGAGATAGAGGCCTATGTGCTGGGAGAAAAGGTGCAGAAAATTCGCCTGTATATACAGGATATGACTGCGGAGGAAAAAGAGATTGTAAAAGCAGGCTCTTTAATCAACTACAATAAATACAGAAAGGGCTTATAGGGGATGAGAATTGCTTTTGGAAATGACCACACCGGCATAGCGTTAAAGCATATCGTAATGGAGTACGTTAAAGCGGAGGGGCACAGCTGCATAGATTTCGGTTTGAGCAGGGAAGGTGAGAAGGCGGATTATCCGGTACCGGGACTTGCGGTGGCAGAGGCGATTATTGCAGGAGAGGCGGATAAGGGTATTTTGATTTGCGGTACGGGCATCGGTATCAGCCTGGCAGCCAACAAGGTGCCGGGCATACGGGCAGCGGTTTGCTCGGAGCCCTATTCGGCAAGAATGACAGCCATGCATAATGACGCCAACATCATTGCCTTTGGCGCCCGTGTGGTAGGTTCGGATATGGCAAAAATGATTGTGGCGGAATTTTTAAATACGCCCTACGAGGGCGGGCGGCACAAGACCCGTGTGGAGATGATTCGTGCCATCGAACAAAAATACAGTAAGTAGGGAAAGCCTTATGTTTACATCATGGTTTCAGTTTGAAACGCAAAAGCAGCGTAAGAAAAGAGAAGCAAAATACTTTAAAAAGGTTTACCCCTTGGGTGAGGCGCAAAGGGAGTGGGAACAGGAGATTTTGGAAAAGCTGTTCCCGCAGGCAAAGGATCGAAAGCTGTATCATTTTCATCTTCTGGTATTGAAGGAGGGGCTTGCCCTTTCCCGTCATCCGGAAGATGAGGAAGATGAAGAAATGAGTATGGAAGAGGTATTGCTCCGCTGGAAAAGCAATCCTCAGGTGAAGGCTTTGGGGGAGAAGGTGCTTGTACAGCTGGAAAAGCTTGCCCTGCGTCAGATCTCCTTTTCTTCTCCGGAGGACTTTTGTACGGCAGAAGAAATCCTTGCCGAAGATGCTTCGTTATAAAAATTTAAGAATAAGCCTATAAAAAATTTCTTGAGGATTTTGGGTTGAAGTGTTATTTTAATAGGTGGTTAGGTAATACTAACCACCTATTAAACATACAGGGGGAAAAGGATGAAAAAGAAAGGAATGAAAATTCTGTGGGGCACGGCGGCCTTGCTGCTTGCCTTACAGGCAGGAAGCTTCGGTGTGCGGGCAGAGGAGGCGGCTCCTATGTATGCTCGCGGGAAGTGGGAGAATGTCAAGGGAGCCTGGAAATTTTCGGATGAACAAGGGCAGGCGGTGACAGGCTGGATCAGAACGGCGAGCGGCTGGTATTATCTGAACCCTGCAGACGGCATTATGCGTACAGGTTGGCATCAGGCTCCGACAGGTACCTGGTATTTTCTGCAAAATACCAAAAACAGTGCAGAAGAAGGGAAAATGCTCTCCGGCTGGCAGTGGATAGACGGTTACTGCTATTATTTTGAAGAAAAGGCGGGAGCGGAAAACGGCGCAATGTATGCCGGAAAGATGACGCCGGACGGCTTTATGACGAATGCCCAGGGGCGTTGGGTGGATGCCCGGGGAAAAGAACAGTATCAAAAGGGTAAGGGCTTTATGACAAAAGCGGAAAGCAAAACGAAGCGCAATGTGTCAAAATCCGGAAGCTCCGGCGGCGGTTCGGGAAGCGGATCCGGTACGCAAAAGCCGGAGGAAAAACCGCAGACGAGGAAGCTGGCGGACGGCGAATGGTACGGAACGGGAACCTACAGCCGTTATATTGCGAGCAAGGGCGCCAATGTGATGAAGATAAGTATCCGGGAGGGTAAAATCGCCTCAACGGAGGTGCTTAAGTATACGGACGATGAGGGCTGGAAAAGAGGATTGAAAATACTGGAGGCGAGCATAGGTCTGACGGATGTTTCCGCTCTGCTGCAGCAGATGGAGAGCAAAAGCGGTTCGCAGTATGATATGGTCAGCGGCGCGACCCAGACGGCAAAGGGACATTTGAGTGCCGTGCAGAACGCTTTGGCCCGTTCGGAGAAATTTGCCCGCGACGGGAAGGCTCAGGACATCGCTTACATGGAGTTTGCGGTGCGTCCGGCAGCAGTGACCACGGAAAATACGATAGACTTAAGCAAAACGGTGCTGAAACTATATTTTACCAACGGGGAAAGCAAGGAAGTTCCTTACGGGCAGCTTGGGGATTATCAGATTACGGTACAGCCGGAGCATGGAAGCCCGATTGAAGATAATGCAAAGCTGAGTGTGCATTTTAAGCAGGAAGACGCTT
>JBGZHY010000080.1:0-12273 GCA_041848045.1 Lachnospiraceae bacterium | reverse complement strand
TTGACAAGGATATATGGACGGTGGTGGGGGGCGTGCATGCAGAGGTATTGCCGAAGGATTTTGCCTGTCCCTATATAGACCATATCATCTGCGAAGATCCGATCGGTACTTTTATCCATATTGCCGAAGAGCTTCGGGAAAGAAAAAGGGGAAAAGCAGGAGAGGGAGAAAAGCCCTATGTACCGGGAACGTATTTGGCAGGCAAGATACACAGGCGTTCCGCGGCATTTGCTTATGCGCCGCCGGACAGAGCCGCGGTATCCCGTTATCGCAGACACTATTATTATATGTTTCACAGACCCTGCGCGTTAATCAAAACCTCCTTTGGCTGCCCTTATCATTGCAGCTTTTGCTTTTGCAAGGAGGTAACGGGAGGCAAGTATTTTGCCAGAGATGTGGAAGCGGTGATTGCGGAGATCGAGAGCATCGCCGAAAAAGAGATTTATATTGTAGATGATGATTTTTTGTTTGATGAAAGGCGGCTGAAGGCCTTTTGTGAAGCGCTGGAGGAAAAAAAGATAAAGAAGAACTTTCTGGTTTACGGAAGAGCAGACTTTATTGCCGGGCACAGGGCGCTGATGCGGCGCTTGGCAAGGAACGGCCTGCAGGCGGTTATTGTGGGCATAGAGTCCCTGCGGGAACGGGATCTGGAAGCATTTCACAAAAAATCATCTCCGGATAAGCATGAACAGGCTATACGCATACTGCAGGAATGCGGAATTGAATTGTACGCCACTATGATTATGCAGCCGGATTTCACGAAAGAGGATTTTGACGACATTGCAAAATATCTGATTCGTATGGACGTCCTGTTTGTCAATCTGCAGCCCCTGACGCCTCTGCCGGGAACGGATATTTACGAGGAGTATAAAGAGCGGATTTTGGTGCGGCGTTCGGATTATGCGCGCTGGGACCTGGCCCATGTGGTGCTGCAGCCTGCCCATATGAGTATTCGGGAATATTATTATCGTATTATCCAAACGTATTACCGTGTTTTGCTAAGACCTCGGGCAATCAAACGAATGCTGGACAAATATGGCGTTTTCCCTGTCCTTCGCATGTGGTGGGGCAGCCAGTTTGTCAGTATGCAGTACATCATAAAAATGATAAAGGGCAGTTAGCGCATATGGAAAAGAAAAGGAAATTATTGCTGATACAGTCCTCGCCTTATGACCATACAGGTAAACCGGTCAAAAAGTCCAGGCTGTATTTTGTGGGTTTGGCAATGCCTTTGCTTGCGGCTCTGGCTCCGCCGGATTTTGCAGTGGAAATTATTCTGGAAACCATTGAGGATATTGATTTTGACTGTGATGCGGATATTGTGGGCATCGGCAGCATGGGGCATGCGGTCATCCGCAGCATTGATATTGCAAAAGAATTTAAAAAACGCGGCAAAACCGTGTTTATGGGCGGTTATATGGTCAGCCTTATGCCGGAAGAAGCAAAAAAATACTGTGATACGGTCATCATCGGAGATGGGGAGCTTGCTTTCCCGAAAATGCTGGAGGATTACAAACAGGGAAAGCTGCAGGATTTTTACAAGCTGCCGGTGGAAAAGCTGCAAACTCCTCTACCCCGTTTTGATTTGATTTTGCATAAGCGCATCGGCGACATGCTGCCGGTACAGGCGGGGCGGGGCTGTCCGAAGTCCTGCAGCTTTTGTTCGGTTTACTGTCTGTACCGCAATCACTATATCCGGCGTCCTGTGCAGGAGGTGCTGCGGGATATCCGGCAGGTGAAGGATTTGGGCTTTCGCAAGTTTATGCTGCTGGATGACAATATTATGTCGGACAGGGCTTATATGATGGAGCTGCTGGAAGAAATTATCCCCTTAAAGATGAGCTGGATCAGCCAGTGCTCCATTGAGGTGGGGAAGGATAAGGAGCTTTTGGATAAGCTTGCCGAAAGCGGTTGTACAACCTTAAGCTTCGGTCTGGAAAGTCTGGTACAGGAAAGCTTGAATTTTATACATAAATCCTGGGCAAAGGCGGAGGAGTATGAGTCTTTGCTGAAAAATATCCGGGATGCGGGTATTGATGTATCCACGGAAATGGTGGTGGGAGCCGACGGAGATACCAAGGAGTCCATTCGGGCTGTGGCAAAGTTTATTCGGGATTGCAGGATTGTGGTACCCCGATTCTATATATTGACTCCCATACCGGGTACCTTGTATTATCGTGAAATGCAGGAGCAGGACAGAATTTACATTAAGGATATGTACAGCTACAACGGGGCGCAGGCGGTGCATATACCGACAAATATGACGCCGGAGGAGTTGACGGAGGAATACTGGGCTTTGTATGAAAAGGTATTTACCCCTTTTTCCATCATACAAAGGACCCTTCTCCACAAAAGTTTTTGGAGGGCTCCGACGCGGTATTTGTTTTATATGGCGGTTAACTTTTATTATCGTTATCAGATTAAGAGAAGGATTACCCCGAATATTATTTAGGAGCGAAAGATGTATATTAGAGCAGTCAGGTCGGAAGAATACGGAAAGTTTATTGCTTTTCAAAAGAAAATTTATGCCGGAGATGCGCAATTTCGGGACTTGCAGTCGGTATCCCTGAAAGGAATTTTGCGGCGTAAGGCAGAGATTACCCGTGGAAGCCGTCTGGAAGCCTATTTTGTGTGGGAAGAAGGGAGAGAGGAAGTGCTGGGAGTCTTTATGCTGGCCTGTATCGACAGGATGGCGGACACCCTGCAGATTGCCTTTTTGGATTTTGTGGACAGACCGGAGGTTTTTGCAAAAATCCACAGCTTTTCCAGGGACAGGGCGAAGGCGTTGGGACTTTCCAAATTGCTTTTGGGGCTGAATCTGCATGTGAATTACGGTTTGGGGCTGTTGGCGTCGGGATTTGAAAAAAGACAGTCCTTCGGCTCGGCTTATAACAAGGCATATTATATCAAGCATATAGAACGCTGTATGCAGGCTTCGGATATCTTATATTCTTATCGCTGTGCGATAAAGGATATTCCCATGCCTCTGCCGGAAAAAACGACGGCTTATCTGGAGCAAAATTTCACGGTAAAAAAAGCGGATTTCCGGAATATCCGAAAGACGGCAGCCTTGTATACATCCATCAATAACCGGGCGTTTGCGGAGCATAAATACTATTATGAAGCAAGGCCGGAAGAGGATATTGAGCTTTTGCGCAGCTTTCGTTTTCTGATAGAGGAAAAGAATTTGCTGTTTGTGTACCATAAGGGAGAAGCGGTAGGATTTATGCTGTGGTATCCCGATTTTAACCGCTTGTTGCGGGAGGGAGAGGGCTTTCATCTGCGCAGCCTGTTGCGATGTAAACTGCAGGCAGGAAAGATGGATACGCTGCGTCTGGTGGAAATCGGTGTTCTGCCCGCTTTTCGGAACAGGGGAGCCGGCATTGCTCTGTTGGCTTATCTGCATCGGACGGAGGGTAAGCGTTATCGTTACCTGGAATCCGGTTGGATTATGGAAGAAAATGCGGCATCCAAAGGCATTGCCCTCCGCTTTGTACCGGAGGTTTATAAGCAGTTCCGTGTGTATGAGGAAGTATTATGAGGACGGGGTTTACGGTCTATGATAAAGCGAAGGATTTACCGGCGGATTGGGATAGAATTGCCGGATTAAGATCCTTTATCCGGCGGGATTTTCTGCACTTTCTGGAGGAATGTAATCCCTGCGGACAGCGCTATCACATACACGGGCAAAAGGACATTATTTTGGTGACCTATCATCTGGGTTTGGATATGTTCACCTTCAAAAAGGGAGCAAGCTTTACTTTGCCCCTGCGTATTGCCGGTATACCCTTATCCTTAGCCGTACCCGGCTATGTTTGCGGAGAAAATGACAGGGAAAGCCTGGAGGCTTATCTGCAAAGCTTCGGGCTTTGTCTGGTCTTGAACACGCAGGGGGAGCTGCGCCTGCCGAAAGGAAATACCCTGGCAAGCTACCGGATTGACCTTAAAGGGAATGTTGAGGAGTACATCCGGCAGTTGAAAAGCAGGTATAGGCGCAGGCTGAAAAAGGCGCGGCAAAAGGGGGAGCAGCTTCGTTTTCTGCCCTTGTCTGGAAAGGATTTCGGGCAGGAACATTTCAGCCTGTATGAGGAAGTGTATGAACGTTCCGAGGGGAAACTGGAAAAGCTTTCTGCGACATATTTTCAGCGCATGCCGGCGCAGATGTATGAGTTGAGAAATACAGAGAATACCCTTCTTGCCTTTTTTCAGATTCGGGAAGAAGAGGGGGAGTTGTTTTTTCTGTTCTGCGGGGTGAGCCTGCGGGAAAATCGCCGTTATGATACCTATCTGAATATGCTTTTGTATATACTGCACTTGGCATACGAAAGAAAGTGCAAAAGCCTTCACTTGGGACAGACAACGGGATACAGCAAGTCCGTGCTGGGAGCGCGAAGAGAAAATTTGTACCTGCATTTGAGCGGAAGATTTTTGCCGAAGGTCTTGCTGGAAAAAATAGCCGAAATATTAGGGAGGTAATTACAATGAGGGTTTTGCTGGTCAGACCTTGGGTAAATACAAAGATTACAACGGTGAAGAATTTTTTGTTTGGCGAGCCCTTGGGCATCGAGTGTGTTTCCGCTATTTTAAAGGAGCAGGGGCATCAGACGGTGCTGGCGGATTTTATGGCGGAGCCGAAGGGGAGCTTACTGTCCTATCTGCGCAGGGTCAAGCCGCAGGTGGTGGGCATTACCTCCCAGTGTACGGATGTGGAGAATGTTCTTCGCATTGCCCGTATGGTCAAGCGTTACCGTCCGGAGATTACGGTCATCGTAGGAGGAGTACAGGCTATGGTATATCCCAACTCCTTTTTCAGCCCCTATGTGGATCATGTATTTAAATCCACCACCAGAGCCAATTATAAGGCTTTGATGGATTTGATTGCCGCAAAAAAGGAGCAGAAGGAGAGTATAGAGGGTGTATTTTCCAGAGCCTGCGGCTTTCGGAATGAAGTGGAGGGTTGTTATAACGAGTATGTGCGTCCGGATACCGCCTGCAGCAAAAGGTACAGAAAGCGATATCAGTATGTAGGCTTTCAGCCCTGCGCGGTTATACAGACCTCTTTCGGCTGCCGCAACCGCTGCCGCTTCTGTGTGCGCTGGAAGCTGGAGGGCCCTGTGTTGCGGGAAGTGGATATCGGGGAAATCGTACAGCAGATTGCAGATTTGGAAGAGCCTTACGTCATGATTTGCGACAATGATTTTTTGATCAACAGGCAGCGCCTGGAACGGTTTTGCCGTCTGCTGGAGCAGCAAAGGATTCGCAGGAAGTATATATGCTACGGTTCCGTTAATTCTATTCTGGAAAAGGAAGATTTGTTCGGGCGCCTGGCAAAGAACGGTCTGCTGGCGGTAATTGTGGGCTATGAAAGCTTTGACGATAAGCAGTTGAAAGAATACCGCAAAGCGGCGACTACGGATGAAAACATACGGGCAACCCGCATTTTGCAGAAAAACGGCATTGCCTGCTGGGGCTCCTTTATTTTGCATCCGGACTGGGATAAACGGGATTTTCAAAAACTGCTGCGCTACAAAAATTTGCTGAATCCGGAGCTGATGACCTTTTCGCCTTTGAACCCTCATCCGTTGACGCCTTTGTTTGAGGAATACCGGGACAGGCTTTTGTATGATGAGGAAGATTATGAAAAATGGAATTTCGGAGATGTACTGATTCGGCCATCCAAAATGAGTTTGCAGGCATATTACTGGGAGGTGATGAAATTCACCTTTGCCGTCAACATGAGTCCCTATTCCGTGGCTTATACGCTGCGGGCTTTTCCTATACGCAATACCCTGCGCATGGTCTTTGGATTTAATACCTTAATCGGCGTGTATGTCAGGAATTGGCTGAATTGTATGTTAAAGGAGGAAAAAAGAGGATGAAGGTACTGCTGGTGCGTCCCGGGGCGCCGAATAAGCTGAGTTTTACCAAGATTCTGGATGCGGAGCCTCTGGAGCTTGAGTATCTGCATACGGGCTTGCAGGCGGCAGGCTATGAGGACAGAATTTATGACTATACTTGCGAGAATAAGCCTTTTCGGAAGATTTTGCGGGAGTATTGTCCGGATGTGCTTGCCGTTACCGGCTACATTACCCAGCAGAATATCATGAAAAAATTCTGCAGGCAGGCCAAGGCCTACAATCCGCAGATGGCAACGGTGGTGGGCGGGGTGCATGCGCAGATTAACACGGAGTTTTTTCATGAAGAGTATATTGATTACATTTCCAGAAGCGAGTCCGTGGATGCCTTTGTAGACCTGATTCGCCTGATTGAACGGCAGGGAATAAGGCGGGAAGATATCAACGGACTATGTTATAAGGAAAAGGACGGAAGCTGGCGGCACAACCCGATTATACCCGTAGATATCAATACCTTGCCGATACCGGACAGGGCTTTTTATTATGCGAACAAAAAGCATTTCCGTTATCTTGATTTGGAAGAGGCGGCTGCCATAAAAACCTCTTTCAGCTGTCCTTATCATTGCAGCTTCTGTTACTGTACCCTGCTTCATGGGGGGAGATATCAGGCGAGGGATTTATCCCTTGTGATTGCGGAGTTAAAACAGCTGCAGGCAAATAATGTGATGATTGTAGATGATGATTTTTTGGTGGATGAGAAGCGTTTGTGGGATTTTATCCGACTGGTTCGGGAAAATCATATTCGGAAACGTTATGTTTGTTACGGCAGAGCGGATTTTATTTCCACTCATCCGGAGCTGATCAAAGCGCTGGCGGATATCGGCTTTCACTATTTTTTGGTGGGGCTGGAGGCCATCAGCGATGAAGAGCTGCAGGAGTATAACAAGGGAACGAAAACGGAGCACAATGCGGAGGCGGTGCGGGTAATCAATGCCACCTCCGCCCAGTGCATCGGATTGATGATTATGGGCTTGTCCGCCCGCAAAGAGGATTTTGACAGGCTTTACGACTGGGTGCTGCGTCATGGACTTTTGCATGTGACGATTTCCATTTTTACGCCGATACCGGGAACGCCGCTGTTTGCGGAATATAAGGACAGGCTGATTACCGATAAGATAGAACACTGGGATTTTCTGCATCTGGTAGTGGAGCCGGAAAACATCAGCAGACGTCAGTTTTATCTGTATTATCACCGTTTATTTATCCGCCTGTACAGGCGGGCGAGAAAGGCAGGGCTGTATTCTTTCTTGGATCTTGCCTATTATCGCTCCATGCTTTCCCGCTTTTTACTGCGAAAGGCATATTTGGATTGGTAAGAACACAATTTAGACGAAATCATCTGGTATAATACGGTTTTTAACAGGAAACAAGGAGGCACAGCCATATGCAGGGAATGGAAAGCAGTATATATGGAGCCCAGTATCCGGTTTTGGAAGGGCTGATGCAGGAGCTTTTGGCGGAAATACAAAAGATCCGACAGGAAATGAAGAAAGAGCTTGGCATGGATCCGGTGGAGCACTGTCTGTCCCGTATCAAAAGTGAAGAAAGCATGCGGGAAAAATGTCGCAGAAAGAATTTGCCGGAGGATACGCAGTCGGCGCTTTTTCACATACACGATGCCATCGGCATCCGCATTGTCTGTGCGTTTATTGACGATATCTATACCATACGGGAGCGGCTCTGCCGAAATGAAGCATACAGCATTCATGAGGAAAAGGATTTTATTCGGCATGCCAAACCGAACGGCTACCGCAGCTATCACGTGATTTTGCGGATTCGGGGAAAATATTATGCGGAAATTCAGCTGCGCACCATTTCCATGGATACCTGGGCGGCGCTGGAGCATCATTTGAAATATAAGAAAAATATTGCGAAAAAAACGGATTTGATTGTGCAGGAATTAAAGCGTTGTGCGGATGAACTGGCATCCACGGACTTATCCATGCAGACGATTCGGGACATGATTACGGCGATGGAGGAATAGATGATGAAACTATTGTTGGCGGAGGATACCAGGGATTTGAATAAGGTTATTGCAACGGTCCTGGAAAATGAAGGCTATGTTGTGGACTGTGCCTATGACGGGGGGCAGGCTTTTGACCTTATCCGGACAAATGCCTACGACGGTATTATCCTGGACATCATGATGCCTGTGAAAAGCGGTTTGGAGGTTTTGGAGGAGCTGCGCAGCCTGAAAATGCGTACGCCGGTTTTGCTCCTGACTGCCAAGGCAGAGGTGGATGACAGGGTATCGGGCTTAGATGCGGGGGCGGATGATTATTTGACCAAGCCCTTTGCCATCAAGGAACTGACGGCGAGGCTGCGGGCTATGCTGCGGCGTCGGACGGAGTACGAAAGTGAAAGTCTGTCTTATGAGGACTTTTCCTTATCGGGAGAAAGCTTTGAGCTAAAAAGCGAGAATGCCGTGCGCTTGTCCGTTAAAGAGTTTGTTCTTCTGCAGGCCTTTGTGTTAAGAGCCTCCTACGCGCTGACGGCGGAGTATATTGTGAAAGAGGTATGGAAGGATGAGGAAGCGGATGCAGATACGGTAAGCCTGTATGTTTCTTATCTGAACAAAAAATTGGGAGCCATTGCCTCCAAAACCAGAATTGCGGGGAATATCAGCGAGGGCTTTTTGCTTGGCATACCGGATTGACAGGAGGCGCTTATGAACGAAAAATATATTTACAATATCCGACGAAAGTTTATTTTTATCGGTTTTCTTTCCTTTACCATGGCAATGCTTTTGATGGGCGGCATCATATACGGCATCAATGCGTATTTAAACCGTATGGACGTTAAGAATATTCTGCAGCACCTGACGGAAACCCAGGGCGATTTTACCAAGCACGGCGAAACCGGGGAGGAAGAAAATACAGAAGATGAATGGTATGTATTTGTACAGAGCCTGTTTTCGGGAAAGGATTCACCTTTACGTGCCCCGGAGTTTATCCGTTCGACACGTTTTTTTGTTTTGACTCTTTCGGAGGCGGAGGAGGTGGAGAGCTTTGCCACCAATGCGGGTGCTTCCTTTGATGAAGCCGGCGCCAAGGATTATGCCCTGCTGGCTTTGCAAAGCGGGCGCAGCTTCGGAAAATACGAGAACTATTTCTTTCAGGTGACAAAGGAAGATACGGGAAGCTATATCATCGCCTTTGTGGATAATACGGAACGCATTGTCAGCAGCTATCGTATTTTATTCGGCGCTCTGCTTATCGTGGCTGTCGGTGCGGCGCTTTCCTTCTTCCTGCTGCGTCTGTTCTCCAACTATATCGTACGTACGGAATTGGAAAATATGGAGCGGCAGAAACAGTTCATTACCAATGCGGGACATGAGTTGAAAACTCCTCTGGCGGTGATTCGTGCCAATACGGAGCTGGAAATGATGTTAAACGGAGAAAATGAATGGAATACCTCCACGCTGCGCCAGATTGACCATATGACGGGGCTGATTAAAAATCTGGTGCTGATTGCCAAGGCGGGAGAAAAAGAAGGGGAAAAAGATGTGCGGGATGTAGACGTCAGCGCCTTGCTGGAAGAGTTGAGCAATACCTTTCTACCCCTGGCCATACAGGCGGGAAAGAGTCTGGAAAATAAAACCAAAGAAAAGATTGTACTGCGGGCGGAGGAAAGCGATATACGCCAGCTTTTGGGCATCTTACTGGACAATGCCATCAAATATTGCGATGATAAGGGGCAGATTGTTTTGGAGGCTCTGCGGCAAGGCAAGGGAATCCGTCTGCGTGTGAGCAATTCCTATACAGCCGGGAAAGAGGTGGATTACAGGCGCTTCTTTGAGCGTTTTTACCGGGAAGACGAATCCCACAATATTGATAAAGGCGGTTACGGCATAGGGCTTGCCATAGCGGAGGCCTTGGTGAAGCAATACGGCGGAAGCATAGATGTAAGCTGTAAAAATGAGGTCATCAGCTTTGAATGTGTACTGCGGAATTTGGAGCACTGAGGGGGTAGGGATAAAAGTTTATTCTCCTCTTATTCTGTAGGCTCCCGGAGTCATGCCTTTGACTTCCCGAAAGGTCTTGGTAAAATAACTGAAATCCTGAAAGCCGCAGCTAAGGGCGATTTCGCCGATGCTCAGGTTCTCTTCCTGTAAAAGGGCACAGGCTTTTTGGATACGATATGCTCGCAGATAGCGAATGGGCGTGCTGTGGATGGTGCTTTGAAAACAGCGCAAACATTCGCTTTTGCTGAGGGAAGCGGATCGGGCGATTTGGCTAAGACTGATTTCTTCTTTGTAATGCTCGTGGATATATTGCAGCATTTGTTTGCTGCGCTCCGCCTGACAGGCGGCCTTTTTATGCCGTACATCCGGCGGGCTTTTGGGGCAGTTTTGTAAAAGGAGAATAAATAATTCACTGAGGTGGCGGCGTACGTAAAATTCGTAGGCCTCTTTTTTGTCCGCACACAGCTTCCAGCTTTCCCGCAGGTGGCTTAAAGCGGTTTTTTGCCAGGGGATATCCGGGGAAAATCTAAGGCTGTCCAGTTCTTTGTGCTGTAAAATCCTTTGCAGATAATGACAGTAGAAAATGCTGTCCGAAGCGCCCCCTACCAGACGCGGATGGAAAACCATGGAATAAAAGCGGCAGTCTTCTTTCTCGCCTTTTTCAATAAAATGGAGAGTTTCGGCGTTGATGAAGCAGCCTTCTTCTTCCTGCAAAAGCAGTTTTCCCTTTGTGCCGTGTATCAGGGCCTGCCCTTTGACCATGAATAAAACTTCCGCTTCATCGTGCCAGTGCCAGGGAATGGCATCTTTGGCACAGTCATTGTCATAGCAGGCAAGGGGAAAGGCAGCGTTGCCGTGTCTTGCCCGTTCACGTCCGTTTTTTTCGATATCTCCTGTGGGAAGGGAGCAGTTTTGTATCTCCATATTTCTCCTTTTTGGTGTTTTTCTTATAAAAAAATGCGGTTTTTCTTCTAACTGAAAATTAAGAATGCTTGTATAATTATAGTGTTTGTGAAGGAGGAAAACAAGATGATACATTTACTTTTGGGGATTATTTACCTTTCATTTATCAGCCTTGGGTTGCCGGATGCTCTGCTGGGTTCGGCCTGGCCGAGTATGCATGGGGATTTGGGAGCGCCTCTGTCCTATGCCGGTCTGATATCCATTATTATTTCTGCGGGCACCATATTGTCTTCTTTGCTCAATGACAGATTCAGCTACAGGCTGGGAACGGGAAGACTGACGGCATTGAGTGTGGGGCTGACTGCTCTTGCTTTATCCGGTTTTTCCATAAGTTCGTCTTTTTGGCACTTGTGCTTGTGGGCAATCCCCTACGGACTGGGGGCGGGAGCCGTAGATGCAAGCTTGAACAATTATGTGGCCTTGCATTACAGCAGCAGGGATATGAGCTGGCTCCACTGCATGTGGGGTGTGGGGGCTTCCATAGGGCCGTACATTATGGGCTATTTTCTGAGCAGGGGAAAAAACTGGAGCGGAGCCTATCTGACGATTGCACTTTTACAGCTTTTGCTGACGATCATCCTTTGCCTGAGCTTGCCTTTATGGAAAGGACGCAGAGGAGAAGGGCAGAGGAATGCGGAGAAAAAGCCCCTGTCCTTGCGGGAAATTTTCGGTATTGCAGGTGCCGGAGAGATTATGCTGGCTTTTTTTGCCTATTGCGCCTTGGAGCAAACCGTAGGTCTTTGGGCAAGCTCTTATCTGGTTTTTTACAAAGGCGTAGAAACGGAGCGTGCCGCTTTTTTTGCCGCCCTATTTTTTATCGGCATTACGGCAGGCAGAGGGCTAAACGGATTTTTGAGCATGCGTTGGCATGACAGGCAGCTGATCCGTTTGGGCTTAAGTGTCATACTGCTCGGCATCATTGTGCTCCTTTTGCCTTTCGGAGAAGTCTTTTCCCTGGGGGGCCTGATACTCATCGGACTGGGCTGTGCCCCCGTATATCCATGTATCATCCATTCCACTCCGGAAAATTTCGGAGCGGAGCGTTCGCAGGCTTTGATTGGGGTGCAGATGGCAAGCGCCTATCTGGGCAGCCTGACTATGCCTTCGGTATTCGGTATGCTTGCGGAGCACAGCGGCGTGAGGATATTTCCTTTCTATCTTTTGCTTTTGACAGGGCTTATTTTTGCTTTGTACAGCCGTATGCTGGCAAAAACCGGGAGCGCTAAGGAGGCACTGCTTAAATCAAATGAGATACTTACAGATAGTGAAATATAATATGGAGATCATAGACATTTGCGGGTAAACTATTTATAATAGTGCCGATGTCCGAAGAGGAGAAAACCTGAAATAAGGAGAAGGATATGGCGATATTAAAACTGCGCCCCGGTTGTATGTATTATCTTTGGGGAGGGGACAGGCTGATCAAAGAAT
>JBGZHY010000079.1:0-20400 GCA_041848045.1 Lachnospiraceae bacterium | reverse complement strand
TCCTGTGCCGTCTTTTTCCCGAATAAGCTTGCCACCGCCCGATAAACATCCCTGGCGGTCTGTGCGTTATTCATCGTATATAAGTGTATCCCCGCCACATCATTGGTCACCAGATCCACAATCTGATCTACGGCATAGGCAATACCCGCATCCCGCAGCGCCTCTTTAGAATGCTCGTACTTATCCAAAATGGCAGTGAATTTTCTCGGCAACTTCGCCTTGGTTGTTTCAATCAGACGCAAAGCCTGCGCCCGATTGATAATCGGCATAATGCCCGCCACAATCGGCTTATCTATCCCTGCCAAAGTACAGCTTTCCTGAAAATGGTAAAAAATTTCATTATCAAAAAACAGTTGAGTAATCAGCTCTCCACAGCCGGCATCCACCTTTTTCTTTAAGTGTTGAATATCCTCCACCCTGTTTCGGGAATCCGGATGAACCTCCGGATAGCAGGCGCCAAAAATCGGAATCTCCCCGTCCTTCTCTCTAATGAAGCTGATCAAATCGGAAGCATAGCGAAAATCCCCCACCGGTGTTTTATCCGGATAGATATCTCCCCGCAAAGCCAATAAACCGTCAATTCCCATCGTTTTGAGCTCATCCATAACGGACAGCACCTGTTCCTTGGAGATATACATGGCAGGCAGGTGGGCAATACAGGGCAGCCCCAGCTCCTTTTTGATATATTCGCTCACCCTTACGGTCAGCTCCTTAATATTGTCCGGGTTGTTGCTGCAGGTCACACTGATATAATCCGGCTCCAAGCCTTTCATCTCCCCCAGCGCCTCATACAGCTTCTGCGTGCTGACAGAAGTGTTCGGCGGAAATACCTCAAATGAAAATGTCTGTTTCTTGCTCATATCTTGAACCTTTCTATGCTTTGTCTATATCAAACCAAAATTCTACGCCGTCCTCCACATTATACACGCCACATTCATTTCCATGCGCTTCCGCAATGGCTTTGACAATGGACAGACCGATGCCCGTTCCGCCGTAAGTTCTGGAATGTGCCTTATCGACTTTATAAAATTTTTCCCACAGGTTTGCAAGGTCTTCTTCCGGTATCCTTTTTCCGGTGTTAAAAACCTTTACCCTTATCTTATCCGTTTTATCCTCGGTGTCAATCACTATTCTTCCGTTTTCCGAAACATGATGCATGGCATTGCTGATATAATTGGTCAACAGTTCCTCTATTTTAAATTCATCTCCTCTGACCATGGCAGCTTTTTTACGATATACCAGCTCCACCTGCTTATCCGCCAGCAAAATTCCCGTTGTGGAAAGCACCCCTTCAACCAGCTCACTGATGTCAAAATCCGCAAGATCCAAAGTCTGCATACCCGACTCCAGTGCCGAAAGGCTTAAAAGCTGGCGCACCATCACGTTCATTTTATTGGCCTCGTCAATAATGACTTCCGTATAGTAGCGCCTGCTCTCCTCATCCTCACACAGCCCCTCATTCAAGCCTTCCGCATAGCCCTGGATGAGAGCAATCGGCGTCTTCAGTTCGTGGCTGACATTGGCGACGAAATCCCGACGCATTTTATCAATTTCTTCCTTCTTTTGGATATCCTCCTGCAGCTTTGCATTGGCAAGCTTGAGTTCCTCGAAAGCCTTTTTCAAGCTGCCGGAAAGCCGGTTCATATTGTTGCCCAGCACGCCGATTTCATCATTGTTTTTTCCGTCATAGCGCACATCAAAATCAAAATCACCCATTTTTTCGGATATTGCCGCAAGTTTTTTAATCGGCTTGGTAATCATCAGACTCATATATATGCAAAGCAGAAAGGCAATACACAGGGCGACGGCGGCAATATAAGCCAGAAAACGGTTGGACAGCGCCACGCTTTCTTTCAAATTTTCCACAGAACCGGACATCAGAACCATAGTCTGGTTATCTCCGGCATAACCTAACAGTTCAATAAAGGAGCGGTTCATGCTGCTGACATGATGCAAAACAATCTGATAATTGTCATTCTTTTCCAGCACCCGGTAGCTGCTTTCATCCTTATTGAACAAGATATCCTGTGCCCGCTTTAACAGATACTCCCCATCTCTTTCATTGGAAACAATGGCCTGAGAGGTCAGAGAATCCACCAGCACCACGGTAATATTATATTTATAGGAATACTCCTCCAAAAGACCGCTCAGTTCTTCTTTTTTACCCTCCTGTATCAGCCCGTCCATTCTTTCGTAGGCTTTACGCAGCTCCGCCTGCTTTCTGTCCCGATAATAAAATTCCAGGGCATAGTTGTTGAGCACAGCAAGCGCAAGAGTAATGAAAGCAATCATGGAAAAGAGCAGAATCATCAGTTTTTTTCGCAGCGAGAGCTTCATGCTTCAACCTCAAATTTATAGCCCATGCCCCATATCGTCTTGATGCACTCCCCCTTATCCCCCATCTTGGCACGCAGCTTCTTTACATGGGTATCAATGGTTCTGGCATCTCCGAAATAATCATAATTCCATACATGGTTCAAAATCTTCTCTCTGGACAGGGCAATACCTTTATTCTCCACAAAATAGGTTAAAAGTTCAAACTCCTTATAGCTTAAGTCCACTTCCTTGCCGTCAATGCTGACGCTGTGCGCCATCTTATCAATGACAATACCGCCGGCACTCAGACGCTCCTCCTCCGTTCCGAAGCTTCTGCGCAGAATGGCCTCCACCCGAGCCACCAAAATCTTGGGACTGAAGGGCTTGGTGATGTACTCATCCACCCCCAGCTTAAAGCCTTGAAGCTCGTCCCTTTCCTCCGCCCTTGCCGTCAGCATGACCACCGGCACATCCGAATATTCCCGTATATAGCGCAAGGTTTCAAAACCGTCCGCCTTCGGCATCATCACATCCAGGAGAATCAGCTTAATGTCCTTGTTTGCCATAAACACTTCTATGGCCTCCTCACCGTCCGCCGCCTCTATTACCTGATAGCCTTTCACGGACAAGAAATCCCTCACCAGCTTGCGCATTCTGGCTTCATCATCCACAACCAATATTTTCACAGCTTCCATTTGTAACTCTCCTATCTGTATTTCACATCGGATTTTGACAAAGCAAAACCCCTTTCTTTCGTTACTTGCATCTTAACAAAAAGAAAAGGGTTTTTCTATATTTTTCACACTTATTTCATTTTATTTATTTGCCTTCTCCCTGCGCCGGTTTGACAAGGGAAATATAGAGCTCTTCCAGCTGCTCCCGATCTACGGTGTCCGGTGCGTTAATCATCAAATCGGAAGCATCCTTTACCTTCGGGAAGGCAATGACGTCACGAATGGAATCTGCTCCGACCATCAACATGACCACCCTGTCCAGACCATAGGCAAGTCCCGCATGAGGCGGCACTCCGTATTTAAAGGCTTCCAGAAGATATCCGAAGCGCTCCTGCGCCACTTCTTTGGAAAGTCCCAGTACCTCAAACATCTTGGACTGTACCTCATGCTGATGGATACGCACGGAACCGCCGCCCAATTCCGTACCGTTGAGCACAATATCGTAGGCCTTGGCACGTACCCTTGCAGGATCGCTTTCAATATAGGCATAATCCTCGTCCATCGGACTGGTAAAAGGATGGTGTACGGCATAGTATCTGCCGTCCTCTTCGGAATACTCAAACAGCGGAAACTCCGTTATCCAGAGGAACTTAAACTCATCCTTACGCAATAAACCGAGGTTCTCCGCCAGATGCAGACGCAGCGCTCCCAGCACCGCCCATACCACCTTGGTCTTATCCGCCGCAAACAAAAGCAAATCTCCCGCTTCCGCCCCCATAGCGGTAATTATCGCCTGTACTTCTTCCTCTTTCAGGAACTTGGCAAAGGAGGACTTGATGCTCCCATCCTCTTCCAGCGCCAGATAGGCAAGCCCTTTTGCACCGTAATCCTTTGCAAAAGCCGTAAGGGCGTCTATCTTTTTCCTCGGCATAGCCGCCTGTCCCTTGACATTGATGGCTCTGACGCTGCCGCCTTCGACAAGGGCGGAACGAAATACTGCAAATTCCGTATTCGCAAGAAGTCCGCTCAGATCTTTAAGCTCCATATCGAAACGTATATCCGGCTTGTCGCTTCCATAGCGATCCATGGCCTCCTGCCACGTCATACGAGGCATCGGAAGAGGAATATCCACCTGCAGAATATCCTTAAACAATCTCTGCATCAGCCTTTCGTTGACCTCCAGTACGTCCTCCACATCCACAAAGCTCAATTCCATGTCAATCTGGGTAAATTCCGGCTGCCTGTCCGCCCGCAAATCCTCATCTCTGTAACAGCGTGCAAGCTGGAAATAGCGGTCATAGCCGGAGCACATCAAAAGCTGCTTAAAAAGCTGCGGGGACTGCGGCAAGGCATAGAAAGACCCCGGATGTACACGACTCGGTACCAGATAATCTCTCGCCCCTTCCGGAGAGCTTTTAATCAGGGTCGGCGTTTCAATCTCCAAAAAGCCGTTTTCCGCAAGGAAGGTTCTGGTCAGGGTCGCCACTTGGGAGCGCAGCATAATATTCCTTTGTATATCGGGTCTGCGCAAGTCCAAATATCTGTACTTTAAACGCAACTCCTCCTTTGTTTTGCTGTTTTCCTCAATCGGAAAAGGCGGTGTTTCCGCTTCGGATAAAATACGCAGCTCCTTTGCAATTACCTCAATATTACCGGTGGCAAGGCTTTCATTTGCCGCCCCGCCTCTTTTTTCGATTTGCCCCTTTACGGCAATGCAAAACTCCGCCCGCAGTTTCTCCGCCTTTGCAAAGCTTTCGCTGCCGCATTTGTCCTCTTCAAATATCACCTGCAGCAAGCCGCTTCTGTCACGCAAATCCACAAAAATCAGTCCGCCCTTATTTCTGGCTTTCTGTACCCAGCCCATTACACAGACTTCGCTACCCAACTGCGCCTGCAGCACCTCTTTGCAGCGGTGGCTTCTTTTCAAGCCCCTCATTGACTCTGCCATATTCTCTCCTTACTTTAACTCTTCTTTATAAAATTCTACAAATTCCGTATAGCCGCTGTCTGTAAGCTGCTGCTTCTGGAATTTTTTATTCTTGTTCATACGGGCAATGCTGACGATATTTCCTGCCTTGCGGTCTGCCGCCGCCTGCTTAAAAATCTCCGCCAATCTGTCGCCCGCAATGCCTTTCTCAAAAAGATATGCCTTCTTGGCTCCCTCTTCCCGTACCCGGAAGCCCTTGTCCGCAAGAATGGTAATGATTCTTTCAAAACCGATGGAAAAGCCGCAGGCAGGCGTATCTTTACCCGTAAAACGCCCTATCATCTTATCGTATCTTCCGCCTCCTGCAACCGAACCGGAAAAGCCTTCCATGGATACCTCAAATATGGTTCCGGTGTAATAGCCCATTCCCCGCACCAGGCTGGGGTCAAACTCCAGACTGAAGCAGGCTTCCGTACCTGCCTTGACGCTGCACATAATCTCGTACAGGGACTGTATCTGCTCCTGTCCGATATGCTCTCCCATTATATTCTGCAAAGACAGGAGCGCCTCCTCATCCCTGCCTAAGGTCGTAAACAAGGCCATGTACTTTTCTACCGCCTCCGCCCCCAAGCCGGCTTCTACAAGCTCTCTTTGCACTCCCTCCGAGCCGATTTTATCCATTTTGTCCAATATGATAAAGACCTTATCCCGCTCCTGCTCCGGAAAGCCCGCATAGCTTGCCATGGCAGCCAAAATCTGTCTGTCATTGATACGGATGCAAAAATGCGTATCGGGACAAATGCGGGACAGCGCCAACGCCGTCGCCGTAATCAGCTCGATTTCCGCCAGATTGCTCTCTTCCCCCAGTATGTCAATATCACACTGGGTAAATTGTCTGAATCTGCCCTTCTGCGGTCTGTCCGCCCTCCACACGCTTCCAATCTGCAGCGCCTTAAAAGGCGAAGGCAATTCCCCGCTGTGGCAGGCATAATATCTCGCCAAGGGAAGCGTCAAATCATAGCGAAGTCCTCCGTCCACAATATCCTCTTCCGACTGTGCCTCGCCAAGATTCAATTTCTCTCCCCGTTTCAAAATCTTAAAAATCAGTTTTTCGTTATCTCCCCCCTGCCTGGAAAGCAGGTTTTCGATATGCTCCACCGCCGGCGTTTCCAAAGATGAAAATCCGAAGCTTCTGTAGGTTTCCTTAATCAGCTGCATCAGATAATCCCGCAGCCGCATTTCTTCGGGTAAAATGTCTTTCATACCGGTCACCGGCTTTTTTACTAGCGTCATAATCTCTCCTGTTTTAATAATTTTCGCTTTCTCTCCAGCAGCTCTTCCAGTCTGTCTATGTAAAGCTGCGGATCCTTGACATTCTCGATGCGCTCCAGCCTGTTCTCCTCCCCGAATACCAGCTTCGTCGAAGTTCCTGCCCCGCAGGCGAGAATGCTCTGTTTTTCTTCCATAATCAGAATATTGTAAATGCATTCCTTTCCGGGCTTTGCATAGCCTACATTTTCAAAATTTCCAATCATATTCTTTTGTCTGTATAAATAGTAAGGCGCAAGCCCCATTTCCCGGCAAACCCTTGCGCTGCTTTCTATCATGCGGCTGTTATTCTCTATTTTCAATCCCAGATAGGACTCCTTATGGGTACGCAGTTTTGCCGCCCGCTTGATGGCAAGGCTGTGCACCGTCACGGATTCCGGCGCCAGTTCCTTTAAGACAGCCATGGTGTGCTCCACGTCCTGCAGGCTTTCCTCCGGAAGACCCAGAATAATATCCGTATTGATGTTGTCAAAGCCCAACTCTCTCGCCGCAGCATAGGCCTCCAAAAACTGTTTCGTGGTCTGTCCTCTGCCGATCAAGCGCAGGGTTTCTTCCTTCATGGTCTGGGGATTGATGGAAATACGGCTTACCCCATATTTTTGCAGCACTTTAAGCTTCTCCTCGGTAATGCTGTCCGGACGCCCCGCTTCCACGCTGTATTCCAACAAATGCTCCAAATCAAAATGCTGCGCCACGCAGGCAAGAATCCTGTCCAAGTCCTTCGCCTCCAAGGAGCTTGGCGTACCGCCGCCCATATAGATGCTCTGCAGCTTCTTCCCCCGCATCAGACGTGCCGTTTCGGCAAGCTCCCAGCACAAGGCCGCAATATAAGCCTGAACCTGCTTTTTCCACTTGCCTATGGGGTAGGAGGTAAAGGAACAATAGGCACAGGTGCTGGGACAAAAGGGAATACCGATATACAGACTGAAGCCCTCCCGATAATCCATTTTGTCCAATATCCGCTTCTCCGTACGGGCTGTCTGCATGCAGAGCTCCAGCTTTTCTTCGCTGATAAAATAAGCTTCCCGCATATTCAGGGCAATTGCCTCCGTGGAAAGTCCTGCTTCCAGCATTTCCATAACCAGCTTGCTCGGACGTATGCCCGTCAGGGTTCCCCAGGGCAGGCTCCTTCCCGTTCGGGCTTCCAAAATCTTATATACCTGCTTTTTCAATGCATTTTTATTCTGCGCACGATTCTCCCCCGCCTCCACGGCAAAGGAAAAGCTTTGTTCTTCTTTCATAAAACGCAGACTGCACAGGTACTGTCCCGCCCTGTGCACCGCCTGAAAAACAATATCCGCCTCCGTATTCTCCGTATAAGCATACTCCTGCTCCGGATAAAATGCCATAAACAATTCCCGAACATCCTGCTCATGCGGCACTTCCTGCAGCATCAGTAAAATCATCTATATCCCTTTCAAAATCGGATTGTATTTCTTTTCGTAGCCGATGGTGGTAGGCGCCATATGCCCCGGAAAGGCCCTAACCTCATCCTCCAGAACAAAGAGCTTGTTCAAAATGGACTCCCGCAATGCGGTGCCGTTTCCGCTGTACAAATCATAACGTCCGTAGCTGTTTTTAAACAGCGTATCTCCCGTAAACAGCAGCTTCTCCTCCGCCTCATAATAACACAGAGAGCCTCGGGTATGTCCCGGCGTTGCCAGCACACGAAAACGGCAGCCGATAAGCTCCAGCTCCTGCCCGTCCCGCAAAAAGATATCCCCGTGGGTCGTAATGTTTTTCCGAAACAGCATCATGGCGCCGTTATGCTCCGCATCCGCAATAAGCTCTTTTTCATCCTCGCTCATATATACGGGAATACCGTATCTGTCCCGCAGTTCATCCACAGCCAGTATATGGTCTGCATGTCCGTGGGTCAGCAAAATAGCTCGGGGCTGATATCCCCCCTCTTCTATGCAGGCAATGATCTTCTCCGCTTTTGCCGCCGGGTCGATAATCAGACACTCTCCGCTTTCCGTGTTGGACACCACATATACATTGGTTGCCACCCAGCCCAGCTCCATGCTTTCTATCTTCAGCTTTCCCATTTTCTTCCTAACCCCTTGTTCTTTCTATGTCAATCACACCGTCAATCTGGCGCAGCTTTGCCGTCAGCGCCTGCAGCTCCTGGGTGCCGTGAATTTCAAAGCACATGTTCACCGTTGCCAATCCCTGTTTGCTGGTGCGGGAATTCATGCCGGTAATATCTATACCTCTTTCCGTAAAAATCTTCGAGATATCCACAAACATACCGATGCGGTTCTTTGCATAGATATTGATTTCCACCTGGTATTTGGAATTGCCGGAATCTGCCTCTTTCATTTCCCACTGGGCACTGATCAGTCTGGCTCTCTCATCCTCCGGCAGATTGATGACATTGATGCAGTCCGTTCGATGCAGACTGATGCCCCTGCCGCGGGTCACAAAGCCCACCACCTCATCTCCGGGTACCGGTGAGCAGCACCGGGAAAAGCGCACCGCCAAATCATGCATACCCTTTACGATAATACCGCTCTTTTCCCGCTTGCCCGGCAGAATTTTTGCCGTAGCGGAAAGATTTTCCAGAATATTTTCATCGCTTATTTCCTTGCTTGCCACCTTGGCTTTTTCCGCAAGCATGCGATTGACAACCTGTCCCTCTTTTAAGGCGCCGTGCCCCAGACTTGCCAAAACACTGTCCCAGTCTTTGTAGGCATAACGCTGCATCACCTTCTCCTGGTACTCCGGCTTGTTGATTTCCGGCCAGTTGATGCCCTTGGCCTTGCAGTATTTATCAATCAGATCCTTGCCGCGCTCTATATTGTCTTCTTTTAATTCCGCCTTGAACCACTGATTGATTTTATTGCGTGCCTGAGTGGACTTCACCATGGACAGCCAATCTCTGCTGGGACCTCTCGAATTTTGCGAAGTGATGATTTCGACCCTGTCGCCGTTTTGCAGCTCATATTCAATATTCACCAGACGCCCGTTGACTCTGGCACCCACCATTTTATTGCCCACCGCAGAATGGATGGAATAGGCAAAATCCACGGTATTGGAGCCCTTAGGCAGATTTTTGACATCTCCCGTAGGGGTAAAACAGTACACGCTGTCCGAAAACAAATCCAAATCGCTCTTGACCACCTGCAAAAATTCGGCATTGTCGGACATATTTTTCTGCCAATCTAAAATCTCCCGCAACCAGTTCATCTTTGCCGCTTCCGCACCGTCCACAATCTTGCCCGAACCGGACTCTTTGTATTTCCAGTGTGCGGCAATACCGTATTCCGCCGTTTTATGCATCTCGAAGGTACGAATCTGCATCTCAAAAGGCTGTCCGTTATGGGCAATCAAGGTTGTATGCAGGGACTGATACATATTCGGCTTCGGCATGGCAATATAGTCTTTGAAGCGTCCCGGTATGGGCTTATACATCTCGTGAATAACCCCCAAAGTGGCGTAGCAATCCTTCACCGACTCCACCAGTACCCGAACCGCAAACAAATCGTAAATCTGCTCCAGGTTCTTTCCCTGATTAACCATCTTTTTGTAAATCGAAAAAAAGTGCTTGACCCTTCCGCTCAATTCCGCGCGAATGCCGGCTTCCTCCAGGTGCAGCCCTACCTCCTCCATGATGGAGCTGACAAAGCTCTCCCTTTCCTCCTTGCGCAGGTCGATTTTTCTGGCAAGGTCATTATATACCTCCGGCTCCAGATACTTTAAAGACAGGTCGTCCAGTTCCACCTTTAACTTGGAAATACCCAGCCTCTGAGCAATCGGCGCATAGATTTCCATGGTTTCCCTTGCTTTTTCCTTCTGCTTTTCCGGCTTCATATACTGTAAGGTTCGCATATTATGCAGCCGATCCGCCAGCTTAATCAAAATCACCCGGATATCCTTTGCCATGGCAAGGAACATTTTCCGCAGATTTTCCGCCTGCATCTCTATCTTGTCCTTTGTCCAGGATATTTGCGTCAGCTTGGTCACACCCTCCACAAGATCCGCCACATCCTTGCCGAAAAGCTCCGCCAGCTGCTCATAGGTATAAATGGTATCCTCCACCACATCATGCAAAAGACCCGCCGCAATCGTTTCCTTATCCAGCTCCAGACCTGCCAAAATAATGGCAACACAAATAGGGTGAATGATATATGGTTCACCCGATTTTCTTACCTGATCTTTATGCGCCGCATTGCTTAATTGATAAGCCTTTTCAATCAAACTCATATCATCGGAGGGATGATAAATCTTAATGGTTCTGATTAGTTCTTCGTACAGCGCCTCCTGAGGCATAAAATCCTCCGGCTTCTCCAGACCGGACTCTATATGCATTAGAATCTTGTTTTTTTTCTCTTCCATTTATACCGCCTCAAAGAAATAATTTATCCTTCATTATACGAATTTTGCGGTAAAAATGCAAGAATTTTAACATCTGCGGCGATTTCGGCTTTTTTATAACATCTCAATAAAGGCCGCAATTCTTGTTTCAATCTGTCCGCTGTCGGTCGTGGAATAGTCGGTTTCCAATTTCATATACGGAATACCCAAATCTTCCACCACCTTATTCATGGTTGCAGACTCCACGTTAAAGGTATGGCAGGCCTGCAGCACAACGTCGATGACGCCCTCCACCTTGTATTTTTGAATCATTTCCGTGGTATTTGCAAAACGTCCGCTGTTCTTGGTCATAACAGAGCAGTTGATTTTTAAGTAGCGGTCGGAAATTGCCCGTAAAATATCATCCGCCTCCTCATCTACCAAGAGCTTATTGCTCCTTTCTCCGCTACAGTCATCCAGGCAGACAATGACGCCGCCGTTTTTCTCAACCACGACGCCGATTTTTTCAATCACGCCTCCAGAAGGACAGCCGGTCAGGAGTATCCTTTTGGCGCTCTTTGGCACCGGATATTCCTCTTTGGCGTAAGCCTCCTTCGCTTCCGTAATTTTCCGTTCAATATTGGCAATCTGCTGATCCAAATCGAAGGTAAAGCTCCCCTGCTGCAGGGCAAGCATCATCTCCGTACCCTTTAATACAGGCGGACACTGGGTCTGCATCTCATACATCTCACACAAAGCTTTGCGCAGGCGGTTTCTCTTGCCCGCGGCGGCACGAAGCTTTGCATCCGTAATCTCCGTATCAAACTTCTTTTCCAGATATGCCTTAAAAATCTTCATTTCCTCATACCAGATATCGCCGGCATAGCTGCGCTCCTGGCTTTGCGGCAAATGCAGCACGTAGGTTTCCTTTAAATCATTTAAGAGCTCATACATCTTTTTCTTTCCGTCACAGGTGGTTTCTCCCACAATCAAATCCGAAAAATAGGTATAGGGACATTTCTGGGTCAGCGCAAAACCATAGGTGCTCTTAATCAAAGGGCACATATTCTTCGGCAGAACCTTCTCCGCCTCCGGAATGGTTTCATTGCTGGTTCCGCATAAGCCCACGGAGCATACGCCCGCCGCTTCCAGTAACTCGTTAGGCGTATAAGCACATAAACAGCCCGCCAGCTTTCCGCCCTTTTCCTTAAAATCCTTTACCCGCATGAAACCGTTTTTTCTTGCTTCCACAAAC
Source organism: Lachnospiraceae bacterium (assembly GCA_041848045.1). Lineage (GTDB taxonomy): Bacteria > Bacillota > Clostridia > Lachnospirales > Lachnospiraceae > CAKAHY01. Next base: position 8,603 of record JBGZHY010000079.1, on the reverse strand, counting down.
TCTTCAAATGTCTTTGGCAACTCCAGTCCTTGCATATTCTTTCCTCTTTCTTATCATGTTTGCTGTATCTATTGCTTTGCCAAAAGCGCCGCGCCGATGGCGCCTGCATACCTGGCCTTTTCCGTGCTGACAACCGGTGCAGCCAAGGCCTTTGACAGGCGCTCCAAAATATACTTATCCTCACACAAGCCGCCGGTCAGAAAATATTTCTCGCTGCCTACCTGTGATATCAGCTGTACCACCTTCATTACCACCGATTCTATCACGCCGCAGGCAATGTCTTCTCTTGCCGTTCCCCTGCCGATTAAGCTGATGACCTCTGATTCCGCAAACACCGTACACATGGAGCTGATGGTGATGGGAGAACCCTGCCTTGCCAATTCCGAAAGCTCATGGCTTCGCAAGCCCAAACGATTGGTCATGACTTCCAAAAACTTTCCCGTACCGGCGGAGCACTTGTCATTCATCACAAACTTCATCACCCTGCCGTTTTTCAGAAGAATGCCTTTGGTATCCTGCCCGCCGATATCCACTACCGTTCCGTTTTCCCGAAACAAATAATCCGCACCCTTACCGTGACAGCTGATTTCCGTTACCACCTCATCCGCATAGGGCACGGAAATCCGTCCGTAGCCCGTAGCCACATAACGGGCGTTGCTCTTATCGATTCCCTTTTCCCGCAGCATCTCAAATATGGCCTCTGCCGTATTACGGCTGTTAAAGCCGGTATCCAATACAAAACTGTGGAGCAGTTCTTCCTCCTTGAGCACCGCCGTCTTGGCTGCGCTGGATCCGATGTCTATCCCTACCTGATACATATTTCAATCCCCTTTTTTTACTGCTTGTAGTATAGCATAAGCCCCCTCTATATGAATAAACGCTTATTTCTATAAATACCTGTTATTTATAGAAATAAGCGATAACTAATCTTATTCGGCCTTCTCATACATATAGCGCAGATATACCAACTCTCCTGCAGCATCGGTTTGCATGCTGCAATCGTAGACATCCCAGAAGGTATTGTCACTTCCGTATGCAAGCCAATAGCTTCTTCCGCCTTCCGAAAACTCCCGGTTGAGCACCAGATTTTCGGAAAATTTTTTCTGCATGACCTCTTCTGTTATCTGTCCGCACAAATCCAGCCCGTCTATGGAAAATCCGTACTTCTCTTCCCTTATCTTTTGTATACCGTATTCCCTGAAGGCAATCCAGTCCAGCCTGCGGTCCGCAAAGCTTTCCGCCTCTGTGGAAAGCATCATGCTTGCCAGCACCTTTCCTTCCTTTACCAGCAGATATTTGGCATAGCCCGGCACTTCACTCCCCTCCCCCTCTTCGGACTCCGCCTCCACATCCTTCGGCTCTTCATAGGGACTGTATATACCGCTTTGCAAAACCTCCTCCTCTTTCACCCGGTCAGGCTCGCCGATCCGTACATACACCTGAAATCCCGCTTCTCTCAGGTCGGATACCCTTGTCCTTCCCGTCACCATTTTACTTTCATGCAAATACAAAACCGGTGCTTTCTGCGGAAAGCCGATAATCAGAAAGCTCAACACCGCCCCCAGAAAAAGGGCAAAAACCGTCACCAGCGCAAACAGGCTTCGCCCCGTTCTCTTTCTGGCGTTGAACAAAGCCAGTATGGGCGGCATGACAATCATTCTCGCCATAATCGGAGAAAGTCCCTTGTTCATCCACGAAATGGCGATATACAAAAAAACAGCGATGGAAATCAGATATACCAAAAGCTCTCCCTTGCCCATGGGCTCCGTATTCACACTTTCATTCACCGCCTCATCCATCAAACGCTCGCCCCTTTGATTACGCCTTCGCATCAGGTAGTACAATAAGGCAACAATGCCCAACATAGCAAGCCACAGCCCCGCTACAATAAGCAACAGGTACTTTTTCCCTTCCATTTCCATCATTCCCCTTTCAACGCATAACGGGTATCGTCCTTTTCCAAAAACCGAATCTCTAAACTCCTGTCTTTGCTGTCTTTGACCGACGCCTTGTCCCCTGCCACGCCCTCATAAACTTTTCGTGGCGTTATCTGCATGCTGACAAAGTCGGCGGATTTTAATCCCCCGTCGGACAAAATAACAAAGCGGTATTCTTTTTCGTGTTTCCATTCCTCATATTTGGTAAATGCCGCTTCAATATAAAACAGAATATCCGTATAGGAAAATTTATCCTGCGGCGCCTTTTGCTCCGGTCGCTTTTTCTTATACTGTACCTCACCGGCTATACAGATACCGTTGATGTCCAGGCTGCGAATCCCCTCCATAATATCGTCATAATCGTAGGCAAAGCAGTATCCCTTGTGGTTATCGGCATAATAGGACCACATCAGGATGTTCCTGTGGCACTCCGTCAGACACAGCACCTTAAATACATGCTCCATACTTTTATTGTTTGCGAGTCTGCAGCCGCAGTCGAAAGGGTCATTAAAAACCATAGGCGGCGAAAAACTGAGGCAGCCGTCGTTGACCCCGTAGCCGTTATCCGCCACCTTACTCTTTGCGTAATATTTGTATAAACATCCGGACTTCTGCGCGGAATGCTGCGCCAGGCTCTTCGACAAGAGCCGGTACAAGTCATATCCCTCCTGCTTCTTGTATTCCTCCGGACGCAGAAATGCCGCAACAAGATACTCCTGAAACAGCCGGTCAAATTCCTCACTCAACAAAAAGATTTCCCCTTCCCCGCCGGCCCTGTCCTTCTGCCTTTGGTAATGCGCCTTCTGATAGTATATGTGCAAAGCGTCAAAGGGATATCTTGATAAAAACTCTCTTTTTTCGGGCTTTTGTAAAAGGGAAATGCAAAGCTTCAGCCCTTGATCCCGATGCAGCACCAGCATACAGCTGCTGTCCGCCATTCCCTCCAGAAGGTTAAACTCCCTGTATACCTGAAGAAAAACCACTTTGGCAATGGCAAATCTGTAATTGGCAAGGTCTTTTTTGGAAAAAACAAGCATGGCGCTTCCTTTCGTAAACACAAACCATGATTCCGGATTTTACAGGTCGAAGCAACATTTACAGCCTATTGGAAAACTCCGCTTTCCCGGGCTTCACCAATGACAAAGTAATCAAGCGCTCCAGCAGCAAATCCAAGTCAGGCATTTCATTGCTTTTTAGCATAATGCTGCGACCGTCCTTGCATCGGAAACGGTATGCCAAATAGCTCCACTTCACGAACAAGGAATTCATCAGCACCGGACTCAGCTCCTCCACCTCATGGAAAAATACCTTTTCCTCTTTTCTATTTCTATAAAATATCAAGCCATATTCAAACAAAGTGACTTTTGTCCACGAATCAAATTCCGTCGGCAAAATATATTTTCTTTTTCCTTCTATGCTTAGCAGGCTCTTCCCCATTTCTCCGGAATAAGAGGCAAGGCGTTCCTCATCAAATTCAACCGAAAATAAATCGTGATGAGAAGCTTCGGGCGGTCTAAACATCATTCTGAGTAAAATGCCGCCGATTGCAGCCAAAATACCAATCCATATCCATCTTTCCATCATCACATTTCACCCCTCACTTTATCCGGACTTTACCATACCGCCCCGGTATAGCCAAGCATGGTCTGCTCATAAAGCTGCTCCGCTTTTTCTTTTCCCGCCAGAGCCTCCACCAGCTTTAAGCCTAGGACAAACGCGGTTCCCGCCCCCATGGAAGTCAACACATTCTCATGTACACACACCGCCTGCTTTCGATACTCCGCATATCCGACCTCAGATTCAAAGCCCGGATAACAGGTTCCCGCCAGATTAGGCGTAATACCGGCCTTTGCCAAAACAATAGGCGCCGCGCAGATGGAAGCAATCAGCTTATCTTTTCGCTCAAAAAAGAAGCGTATAATCTCAATAACTCTTTCATCATCCCTTAAATGGCTTGAACCGGGCATGCCTCCCGGTGTAATCACCGCAGCATAAAGCTCCGGAGATGAAAGCTCAGCAAGACAAAGGTCTGCCCGAACCCTTATTCCGTGGGAACCGGTAACTTCTCTCTCCTCATGGATACTGCACATATCTACGTGAATTTCGGCTCTCCGCAGAATATCCACAAGAGTAATCGCCTCTATCTCCTCAAAACCGTTTGCCATAAATACAAGTGCTTTCTTCAAACTTTTCTCCTTTCCGACCGATAGCATTATTCCTTCGCTATATAATAGCTTATCATTTCCTGTTCCAATTTTACTTTATGCTCCTTCATATACCGGAAAACATCACGATACACAGCCTCCTCGGGCAGAGCTTCCAATCTGGCAACATCATGCTTTGTCAAGGTTTTTAAGGCCTGTCGAAAACGTGAATCTTCCAATTCCGGAATGCCCATACGATACAGCGCAAAGTGTCTGCCGACCTCTCTGCACAAATGCCTGTGTATCAAAAATCCTCCGACATCAATATCGCCAAAATGCCTACAACATAAATCCGGTTTATCCGCAATAAGTTTTTTTAAGAAGGCAATCTGATGACGGCTCGCAAAACCGCCCAGATACATCAGAGCCCTTTGATTGCCCTGCATTCTCCGATAAGAAGTCTTATTTTCTATGGTCAGCAGCTCTTCCCCCGAGATCTGAATATGCCTTATATTTTGCAGGTCAGCCAGCGTAAGAGCTACGCCTCCCTGTAGCTTTGATACATCCAAGGTGCCGTGTTCCCAGACGAGTTCCCAGCATCCCTTGATAAAAATCTCCTGCTCTGTCGGCAGCACATGAAAAAAAGGCAAAATCTCATCATTTTTTTCACTTTCTTCCTTAGGCATATCGACGGCGCTTCTTAGAAAGGTACATATCTCTTCATAATTATTAGATTCAAACCATTTCGAATCGCCGTACAGGAGTACGGAAAGTTCTCTGACATATAAGTCCTCTTTATTTTTTTCCAAAAAATCCAGCAGCTTTAAGTTTGCCTCTATTCTTTCCGGATCCGGCAAACATCCGGGAACTTCGAGTTCTGTTAAAAGGTTTTTTACATATTTTTGTACAAGATCTCCTGATTCCGTATACCTTTTGACATTTGCCCGTACCTGGTCCGCCAAGGTATCGAAGGAAAGCACTCCATATTCCCGCTTTAAATATTCCTCGATATCCTTCAGGTAATCCTCTGCCAAGTATATTTTTTCAATGTCTTCACTGAACTTCAAATAAACGGCTGTCACAAAGCCCTTGGCATGCAGTTCGGCAAGCGCCTCCTCCAGTCCCGACTTTTCCTTCATATCCGCGTTGTTTTGGGCATAATCTTTATACAACTCGGTAGGTTTTAGCATAATTCTTCTGCCCGTACTGATTTTCTGTGCGCGGCGCCTGTTGTATTTTTTCAGCAAAGCCTCTAAAATATATTGTTTATACTCCCGAACGCTCATGGAATTTCACCTTCCCGATTTGCATGTTATCATTGCCGCATTTCAAAACCGGAATAATCACACCGCACTCACTGCCGATGGATTCCAATTTGTTGGGCGGCGCGCAAAATATAACCTGAAAATCCTGATTTTTAAAGAAATCCAGCATCAATTTAATGTTATGGTCGCTCATCTTTTCAAAAGGCTCGTCGATAAAAATCAAGCGCACGGAATTTACTCTGGCATTGTACAGCATAGACAGAGCCGCGGACAAAATCAAGGTATAGGAAATCTGCGTTCCCGCACCGGAATTATAACCCACCTGCTTAGACAGCTTACCGTCCTTCACCTCATCATTGTTAATAATGATTTCATAACTCATATAATTCCGATAATCCGCAAATTTCTTCATTTCCGCAGTATCATTATGCTCAATCAGCTTATTGATGATATCCCGGATTTCCCCTTCTCTGGCTCCTGCTTCATCATGGTTATAGGCTGTCAGCCCCGCCAAGCTCATCTGTCCCTCTGCCGTAGTTCCCGTTTCCTGTAAATATTGTGCATAACGCAGTACCTTTGCATAATCAGAGCTGTCCGCCAGCATTTTTACATCGAATTGATATCTGGTGGAAAAACGGAGTTTTTGCAGCTCCCTGTTGATATCCCGAATATCACTTCTGGCATCTTTAGCCGCTTCATAGATACTCAGCACGAACTCCCTTTTAAATATGCGCTCATAGCTTGTGGTTTGCTCCTTCAGCTTCTGCTGTATACCCTGCAAATCATCAACCCAAATTTTTCCTCTCCGCTTCTGATAAGCAGCCTCGCACTCCAAACCCATAGGCAATTTATCCGTTTCCTGCTTGCGGTTATTATAAGCCTGTTGCTTTCCGTAGATGTTCCCCTCCAGCTCTCTGACTCTGCGGTCTACTCTTTTCTTGGTTTCGTATCCCAACAAACCGCTTCCTTGCTTCTGCCCGGACAAATAGCCCTCATATTCTTCTATCGCTTTTTCCGCAGCTCGATAATTGCCGCTGCGCTCCAGCTCAAGCTCTTCCTGTTTGGACACCTCCTGCTGCCGATAAAGCTTTACCGATTTTTCATTCTGCTCTATTCGGGTTTTCAATATTGTTTCCTGTCTGATATTCTCTTTCCGCAGATTTTTTCTCTCCTCCAACTGCCTGCCCAGATTGACTGCATGCTCATTCAAAGCAATAAACTCCGCGTTATTCTTCTGCGCTTCCCACAAGTCTTTATGATTTTTCTTCTCAGCCTCCAAATCCGCCGCTGTCTTCTCCCATTCTCTATGCGCGCTCAGCGAAAATTCCTTAAAACAATCCAAGCCTTTTTGCAGATCTTCCGCTTTTTCCTGTATTATTTTTTGTTTTTCCAGTAATTCCTTTTCCTGCACCTCCAATTCGCGTTGCCTTTTTTCTGCTGCCTGTCTGTTGAGCTCTATTGACCGGCTTCCCAAACAATAATGCTTCATTCTTTTCGTATGAATGTAACTGACCGCCATATTTCGGCTCAGCTTTCCCTCTTTGGACATGGCATTATCATAATTCGGCACATCAGCCAGAGGCACACCATGAATTTTCCCCAGCCAAAATTTAAAGTAATTCGCCGCCGTTTCGTTTTGAATATGCAGATAATGAAATACGGAATCCTCCTCGCATTCCCAGCTTCTTGCCATCAGGCGCCTGGTATTTACCAGCTCCACGTGTCGATGTCCGGATTGATCCAAGACGGTGTTGGCAATGTCAAACAAGTCCTTCGGTACAATCACGGCATAACGATGAATTCCCAGAAATCCTTCTATAGCGTCGCGCCAGCTCTCATCCCTAAGCTCTGCCACATACTCGCAAGCCATACGTGCCTCCTCAGAGATTCCCCGTTTTTTCAATGCCTGGTTGATTTCCTGTATCAGTGCCTGCTGCTCCCGCATGTCGGAATAATCCGCTTTATTCTTTTGACAATTTTCAATTATCCGGCTTTGCTCCAGCCACTCCTGACGCAAAGCTTCCAAATCCTTTTTCAGCAAAATATTATGCTCAATCAATGCATCACGGCAAGTTCGGATTTCTTCCTTCAATCTGTCAATAAAACTCTGCTTTTCAGAGGCTTCCAAGCTCCGAGAACTTAAATCCTTCAGCATTTGTTCATATGGCAAATCTGCTTTTTCCTCCTCCAAATGCCGGAGCAGTTTTTGTATCTGCCTTTGAAACAGTTCCAGCTTTTCCTTTTCTTCCTCCAACTTAAGCAACTGCTCCCCGTAAATAGCGATAGTCTGCTCCGATGCTGCAATCGCCTTGGATACATCCAGTTCCAATAGGGCTCTCCGCGCTTCCGTATAGGTTCTTTCAAGCTCATCCACTTCCCGGTCCTGCTGTACAATCGTTTTACTCAAAATTTCCTGTTCGATTTTGTCCCGCTTAATACTTTCCGCACAGTCCTGCAACTCTTTCCGACAATCCAGGAGAGCTTTATATTTTATTTTGATATCATCGATTTTCAACTGTAAACTTTTTTTATCACGCTCATCGTAATCCGCCAATATCGAATCCAAATCCTGCAACTCCTGCCGGATCTGCTCCAAACTGCCGTTGATTTGTTCAATATTTTTCTTTGCCTCTTTCAATTTATCAAAGTTAATATCCCGTTCTTCCAAAACCGATTCCTTGATGAACTCCTGAATCTTGGCAGCCGGGTTATATGCCATGATATTACGCAGCTTTCTTTGGTACTTCGCCACCTCCTGATAAGGCAATTTAAGCCCCGTCATTTGCATAAACAAGGCGATGCCGTCTTTCTTATTTTTCATCTGTATTCCATGCTTTTTCTGAAAGCCGGAAGCATCATAGGGCTTCTTTACCCCCGCCTCTTCATATACAAAAGAAACTTCCTCCAATCGCTTACCATCCAATACGTACCAATAGGTCGAGCGAATATCGCTTATGGCTGTTTCAATCAATACTCCCAGCACAAAAGGGCGCTCATTGATTTGATCAAGATATTCCAAAGCAATATGCGTATACACCGCCGGTATCTTATCCGCAGGCCTGGCATAAATACCTGCACTTGCATCGACCAGACAACGAGTATATGAAATCAGGTTTCTCTTTCCCACCCCGGTATTATAACCGCTGGTAGCCTTATTGAACTGAGTATCTCCCGTATATGCATATTTAATGGCATCGAGAATGGTGGACTTTCCGCATTCATTCTCGCCGGAAATCAAGGTCAGATTCTTGGAAACG
>JBGZHY010000078.1:0-11578 GCA_041848045.1 Lachnospiraceae bacterium | reverse complement strand
CTTAGGTAAAGCTTCTTTGCATTCTCTAATTGCTTGGACATACGTCTACATCTGCTCCTTTACTTATTCATCAAATTTTCCCTGATTAAATATTCCCTGGCAACATCATAAGCCGCTTTTCCTTCAACATCCACTTGATAATTCATCTCGCTCATCTCCTGCGTGGTGATTTTATCCGCCAATTTCCCCAGTATACTTTCCAGTTCAGGATATTTCTCCAAGGTTTCCTTCCTCAGCAGGGGCGCCGCCTGATAAGGCGGAAACAATTGCTTATCATCCTCCAAAATCTTGAGTTGATGCGTAATGATCTTACTGTCCGTTGAAAAGGCTTCCACGATATCTACATCTCCGTTTGCAATGGCTTGATACCGCAAAGAGGGCTCCATCGTTTTCACGTTAAGATGTAATCCGTAGAGGCTTTGCAGTCCCAAATTCCCATCTTTTCTGTCATTAAACTCCAGAGAAAAGCCTGCTACCGCCGTACTTTCCACAGCCTTCAGGTCGGAAATCTTTTCCAAATGATTAACCTGTGCATACGTATCGGTAACGGCAATCGCAAAAGTATTCTGGAAGCTGCTCGGTTTCAAATAAATCAAATTATCCTGCTCAAGAATTTTTTCTCTTGCCACATCGTAAACTTCCTTGGGATCATTGGAAATATTCTCCACTTGCCGTAGCAGCAGGGTTGTTGTAATTGTTCCCGTATATTCAGGATAAACATCTATACTTCCCGATTTTAATGCTTCATAAAGAAAACTCGTTTTGCCGAAATTCGGTTTTATTTCCACATGAATATCCGTTGCATCTTCAATCAACAATTTATACATATTGATCATAATCTCCGGCTCCGCGCCCAGCTTACCGGCTATCACCAGTTTTTGCTCCGCAGGCTTTTGAAAAGGTATAAAGCTGATTCCCAGGGCAAGAAGTGCAGCAAAAAATGCCAGCAAAACAGTCTTCGGTTTTTTATTTTGCAAGGTTTTTATCAGAAAACCGAACAGCACCGCAAGCGTGGCGGAGGATATCGCTCCGATTAAGATAAGCGCCGAGTTGTTTCTGTCAATTCCCAACAATATAAAGGAACCGAGTCCTCCCGCGCCCACCAGTGCAGCCAGTGTAGCTGTTCCTATAATCATAATGCTTGCCGTCCGAACTCCCGACATCAAAATCGGCATAGCTAATGCCAGCTGGTATTTTTTAAGTTTTTCCCATTTTGTCATTCCGAAGGCGGTCGCCGCTTCTTCCAGAGAAGCATCGATCTCCGATAAACCCGTCAGCGTACTCTGCAAAATAGGGAAAATCGCATAAATAACAAGCGCAACAACGGCCGGAAGTGTTCCGATTCCCATAAAAGGAATAAAAAGTCCGAGCAGCGCCAGGGACGGTATTGTCTGAAATATTCCCGTGATTTGCAGCATCCATTCTTTCGCTTTTTTGGCATTTGACAGTACGATACCCAAAGGCAGGGCAATGGCTATTGCTATAATCAAAGCCAGAAGTGAAATCTGTAAATGCTCAAACAAAGCCAAAATCCATTCGCTTCTTCTTTCCGCAAAGGTATTTATGATATTCATAGCCTATTTCCCTTTCACATCAAAAAACTCTCTGACAAAATCATTGGCAGGATTACTTTTCATTTCTTCCGGAGAAGCCAACTGAACGATTTTTCCCTTTTTCATCAGACAGATTCTATCTGCAAGTTTCAGGGCTTCACGCATATCGTGTGTGACAAACACCGTTGTCATATGGTATTCTGCATGCAATTCTTTGATTAAATCCTGTAGCTGTCCCTTACTGATGGGGTCAAGGGCGGAAAAAGGCTCATCCATCAAGAGTACCTTGGGATTTGCAATAATTGCCCGCAAAATACCGACCCTCTGCTTCTCTCCTCCCGACAGCTCTTTGGGAAGCCTTTTCATATACTGCTTCGGATTCAATCCCACCTTTTGCAGTAAGTCTTCCATTTTCTGTACAACGAAAGCCTTATCCATGTGCTTCATTTCAGGTATCAAAGCAATATTTTCTTCTACCGTCAGATTGGGGAAAAGAGCAATTTGCTGTAAAACATAGCCTGTTGACAAACGAAGCTCCCGCAGATTATAGTCTTTGAGTTTTTTCCCTTGAAAAAGAATATCTCCCTCCGTCTGTTCAATCAGCCTGTTTATCAGCTTTAATGTGGTTGTTTTCCCGCTGCCGCTGGGTCCCACCAAAACAAAAAATTCCCCCTCTTTGATTTCAAAGTTAATGTCTTCCAAAATCTTTCCGCTTATCGGACAAGTCAAGGATACATTTGCATATTTTATCATCATTAGCCTCTTTCCTCTTTAATGAGCTTCTCAATATTTTTCTTCAGCCCGATGTTAAGAACCGACAGCCATTCCAGAAATTGTGCCTGTTCTTCCGGTTTCAGCCGCTGCATGGCCTCCTCCTCCGCCGCCTCCAGCGTATCCAGAAGCTTTGAGGCAAAGGTATAGCCTTTTGATGTCAATTTTATCTTCTTACTTCTTTTGTCATCTTCATTTTCCGCAAAGTATATCCAGCCCTTTTGCAGAAAGGTTTTTATTGTTGCATTGACAACTTGCTTTGTCGAATAGGTTTTTTGGCAAATGGTATTTTGTGTAATCCCTTTCGGATTATAGTAAATCCACATCAAAATCAGCATGGATTTGCTTTGCAGTCCGTTTGCCCTCGCATAGTATTCGTAAAGACAAAAATGTTCATCCTTTTTCCGTGCAAACAATTTTGCATTTTTCAGGCTATCAGTCATTAACCACCACTACCTTTCCAAAACTTTCACGACTCTCCAAATATTCGTGTGCTTTTTGTATTTCCTCCAATTTAAATATTTTTTCAGGCTTGATTTTCATTTGATGCTGCTTAATATATGCAAACAATTCATTCAATTTTTTCTCGTCCACATTTCCCGAATAAAATGTTGTAAGATATACATTATTCTTTAATTCTATAATCGGATCGAAATCTTCCAAATACCAACTTCCGCCAAGCTGTCCCGTACTGCATATGATTCCGCCTTCCCGTAAATAATATATAGAATCCTTGAGCACTTTCGGTCCGATTAAATCCAAAATTTTATCAAACTGCACATTGCTTTCCAGCTTACCATCCTTATCTATAAGCACTTCATCATAGCCGTATTCTTTCAGCCTTTGCGTTTTATCAGCTTGCCTTGTGCTGCCAAAAAGCATGGTATCGGGATATTTCGCCTTTAACAATTTGGCAAAGGCAAGACCTGCTCCGCTTGCAGCACCCCGAACCAGAACCCTGTCATGCCCGGATATGTTCAAATTTTTCAGAGAACCGTAGGCTGTATAGTATGTTTCCGGAATAGCAGCAAATTCACTCCATTCCAGATCCATATCTACATGAAGTCTGTAAATCTGTGTATTGGGCAAAAGAACATATTCGGCATAAGACCCGTCAAAGGCTCTTCCCATTTCTCCCATAATAGAAAATACCCTACTGTTTATCGGCAAATTTATCTTATCGCTTGTTTCCTCAATCACGCCAACGCACTCTATGCCTAAAATCCTGGGAAAAACAACACTTTCCGAATACCCTTTTCTTGTGAAAATTTCAGAACGGTTAATTCCGAAACCTTTCACCTGCACCAGTGACCAGCCTTCCTTTATAGTAGGCTTTTCCACTTCCACCAGCTTCAAAACATCGGCATTCCCTTTTTCAAATACCTTAACTGCCCGCATACACAACACTCCCTTAGCCCAAAATATTGATCTGATGATATCACAGCTTTAAAAAATAGTCAAATATTTTTACTATTCTCACCCAAAGCAATCTCGTCGATTCTTTCAAGCTCCTCCTTCGTCAGCAGAGGACTTTTGACAGCCTTTATATTTTCCAATATCTGCTCCGTCTTGGATGCACCGATTAAAACGCTTGTACATGCCTTCTTTTGCAAAAGCCATGCCAGCGCCATGCTTGCCAGACTCTCTCCTCTTTCCTTCGCCAGCTCCTGCAAATCCCGAATCTGTTGCAGACGCTCCTTGCTCAAATGCGCCTCCGTCAGGAAGCGACCGTCCGTCTTGATGCGACTGTCCTGCGGAATCCCCTCCAGATAGCGCTTCGTCAGCTGCCCTTGCGCCAGAGGGCTGAAAATCAGCAGTCCCTTCCCCAAGCTCTCGCTTGCCTGCAAAAGCCCGTTTTCCTCAATACTGCGATCAAAAATGGAATAACGGTTCTGGTTAATCACAAAGGGACAATGCAGTTCTTCCAGTATCCTGCTTGCTTTTTCCAAGGTTTCTCCATTGTAATTGGACAACCCCACATATAAGGCCTTTCCTCTCTGTACGGCACTTGCCAAGGCGCCCATACTCTCTTCCAAAGGGGTGTGCGGATCCATACGGTGGTGGTAAAAAATATCCACATATTCCAGACCCATACGCTTTAGGCTCTGATCCAGGCTTGCCAACAGATACTTGCGGCTGCCGCCGTCGCCGTAAGGACCCTCCCACATGTAATAGCCTGCCTTTGTACTGATAATCATCTCATCCCGATAGGCTTGCAGCTCCTCTCTGACGATTCTTCCGAAATGCTTTTCTGCACTCCCAGGCTTTGGACCGTAATTGTTGGCCAGATCAAAATGGGTGATGCCCCGGTCAAAGGCCGTGCAGCACATCTCTTTCATATTCTCGTAATTTCCCCTGTCGCCGAAATTGTGCCATAAGCCCAGTGCAATCTCCGGCAGGCGCAGACCGCTGTTTCCGCAGGCTCTGTACGGCATATTATCATATCTTTCTTTTGCAGCCTGATACATTTCTTATCTCCCTTCTGTTGTAAGCACCATCTTTTGATTCTCCGCCGACTTGATAACAGCTCTTTCTTCCGCTGCTTTTATGGCATGGGAAAGGGTGCCTTCAATCACCGTTCCCAAACGGGTGAAGCCGAACTTCCTTGCCGTTTCCCGAAGCAAATCCTCCCTGGACATCGAAATCTGCTCCTCCAGCACCTCTTTTATGGCATTTCCGATTTCATAAGAAGATATACTCTCCATACCCCGCTTTTGTTCCGCTCCCTTCTGTACACGGTAAACGGAATATTCCTCCGGCACCTGCTCCGCCCTCCAGTAAAACAGATTCTCCAAATCCCTGCTTTCTCTTTTTTCCACCTGCCGCAGCGCCGCGTCAAAAATTTCTTCCACCCGACTTCCGCTTCTGGCAATACCCCAGGCATACAATACCTTATGCAGAAGGTGGCTTCGACTGATGGGCGCTTCCAGCTCCATAATTTCGTTTATCAGCTTGACCATCTCCGTTTTCGTTCGGGCTTCATAGAATTGCTCCGCTTTCCCGATGATGATATCCGGCTTCGCCTGATAAGGTCTTTGCCGCAGAGCTAGCACCTCCTGCACATCCTTTTGCAGAATCTCCGGCAAGACCCTGGCTTCATCCGCCTGCGGCACTTCTTCACTTTCCTTTTTCTGTGCCGCTGCGGAAAGCTCCAGCAAAATTTCCTCCAGAACCTTATCCGGATTATCCAGCCAGTCCAAGGTCCATACCCGCAGGATATTCCATCCGAGCCCCCGCAAAACACTTGGCTGCAAAATAAATCTGTCCCCGGATGTGGCTGCCTCCCTGCAGGCTCGTCCGTCCAGAATCAAGCCCAGCAAATAGCTGTCCTTCTGCTTTTCATCCACAATACCGATATCCATTTTATAGGCTGAACATCCGATGCCGCACTGTACCTGATAGCCCTTACGCCGAATGGCGGCGGCAATTTCTCCTGCCAGCCTGTCCGTCTGTCTTCTTTCATCCCCCGCTCTTGTGGCAAGCGTCGCTCGCCCGTTTTTGGCAAAATGTAAAAAGCCCTTCAGGCCTTCCACCCCTTCTGCACGGCTGCGGGATATGTCAATCTGCTCCGGCTGCAGGGTGGAGTATACCAACATCTGCTTTCTTGCCCTGGTAATTGCCACATTCAGTCTTCGCCAGCCTCCCTCTCTGTTCAGAGGCCCGAAGTTCATGGAAACCTTGCCCTCACGATCCGGGCCGTAGCCTACGGAAAAGAGGATGACGTCCCGCTCATCTCCCTGCACATTTTCCAGGTTTTTGATAAACACCGGCTCTTTTGACTGCCTGTCTATCTCTTCCAGTTCCGGCTGTTTGGCAAAAACATCCGACAGCATATCATCAATCAAATTCTGCTGTACGGAGCTGAAGGTGACAACACCGATGCTGTCTTTGCGCAGCCGCTCATCTCCCAGACGGCGGACAATTTCCGCTACAACCGCTTCCGCCTCCGCCTTATTCTGCTTGGTATTGCCCTTATCATAAAAGCCCTCAACCGGTATGAATTTCACTTCCGAAATCAAATCGTTGGGCGAAGGAAAGGTATATAATTTGTTCTCATAATATTTGGCATTGCTGTAAGCAATCAGGCTCTCATGTCTGGAACGGTAATGCCACTTCAGATACTCCTGGGGCATGGAAATCGACAGGCAGTCATCCAGCAAGCTCTCCAAGTCCTCCTTTTCCATACTCTCCTCATCCGGGCGATTGGTTCGGAAAAAGCTGGTAGGCGGCAGCTGCTTCGGATCACCCACGATAACCGCCTGTTTCCCTCTTGCAATGGCACCTACCGCCGTACTGGTGGGAAGCTGAGATGCCTCATCAAAAATCACAAGGTCAAACTTCGGGAAAGCCGGATCAATATACTGTGCCACGGAAATCGGGCTCATCAGCATACAAGGGCAGAGTCTGCGCAGTAAGTTGGGTATCTCATCGAACAGCTTGCGGATGGAAAGCATTCTGCCGTTGCTCTTAATCGCTCTTTTTAAAATGCCAAGCTCCGACGAAGCCGCTCCGCCTGCGGTGCCGTTGGGTATCTGTGCCGATAGCTTCGCCGCCAGCTCCTGTATGCTCAGATACTTAAATTCCTCCAAAAGCGCCTTGTACCTGCCTATGCTGTCCTCGAACTGCTTTCCGTTGAAATGCCGCAGGCTGTCTTCCTGCCGCAGGGTTTTGGCAATCAGCGCATAATACAGATTCGCTCTGTATGCCGCCTGCAAATCTTCTGCCGAAACCCTGCCCTCCTGCCAGGCTTTGACAAGAAAGTCAAGTTCCAGGCGATGTAGCTCTTGCTCCTTCTGCCGCATATGCGTCCAGTCCCTTAAATGCACAATACTTCTTTGATACCCCAAACACAGCTTACACAAGCCTTCTATCCAGTTCTTTTCTTCTTTAAGCAGGCCAAAATCCGCGCCGTAGCGACGGGCAAAACCTTCCGCCTCATCCATAAAGGCTTCCAAAATCTTTGCCCTTTGTATAAATTCGCTCTTATTTCCTTCTCTGCATAAATATGCTCTGTAGGCTGAGCTCTCCGTTTCCCGCATTCCTTCCGTCAACAGGCGGCTGCGCCTGCTTTTTGCCAAAGCGGATAAAAGCAAAAGCGCATCCGTATCCTTTCCCTTATACAGCGGGCTTATCTTGTCTTCCACCGTTTTTCCCGCATTTTCTATACTTTCTTCCAAGCGCTTTGCCTGCAGCAGCTTTTCATAAGCGGCAGGCAGACTTTCTTTATTCAGCATATGCCCTGCCTTGGCATATTGTTTTAATTCCTTTAATAATCTGCCCTGTTCCAAAAACTTAGGCAAAAACCAGCTGTTTGACGCTTCCTGATAACGGAGCTGTGCTTCTTTTGCGGGATAAGCAAATACCCCCTCCGAAAACTGCTCCATCACTGCGCTGCGGCAGGCTTTGTATTCTTCCAAAAGCCTGCACAAATCCTCCGTCTGCCTTGCCGCCTCCGCAAAATCCGCAGAAGAAAGAAGCCCCTCTAATATCGGGCTTGTATCCTCCAAAATCTCCCGGTACTCCCGCAGATTTTCCAAAGCCTTTTGACTCTTGTCCTCTACGGCAAGCAGGATACACAAATCCTGCAGCGCCGCCTCCGCTTCTTTTGCGGCTTCCGCCAGGTGCTGCACATCCCTTTCCAAAGCTTCCCGCAAATCCAGAGAATATTCCCCGCTCTGCCAGCTTTCCAGAGGGTGCCCTGCATAAGTGCCTATCGGTGTAAGAGAAAGCACATATTGCCGCAAAGCTTCTTCCCATATCCCTATCTTTTCTCCGGAAATCTCCTGCAGCAAATCCGGCGCAAAAACGACTTTCCCTTTATATTCCTTGTATTCTTCATAACGTTCAATGGCAGTATAAAGCGATATTCCGTATTCCCTTTCGGTATGCAAAGCCTCGAGCAGCCCGTTGAGCTCCGCCCGCAAAGTGTAAATTTTATCCGCCTGCCCCGCATAATTTTCCGCGGCCTTTATCCTGCCTGCTTCTAAAGATCTTTCCAACTGTTTCAGCACACTGCCCTTGCTGCTTTTATTGGAATGCAGCTCCAGGCAAAAGGCTTCCAGACCGATACCCGCCAGACGATTCTGCACCACGGTCAAAGCCGCCATCTTCTCCGCCACGAACAAAACGGACTTCCCTTTGTACAGGGCATTGGCAATCATATTGGTGATGGTCTGGGATTTTCCCGTTCCCGGCGGTCCGTGCAAAACGAAGCTTTCTCCCTTTGCCGCCGCCGCAATCGCCAGCATCTGTGAAGAATCCGCACTCAGGGGCAGTATCATTTCGCCGGGTTTTATCTCCTTATCCAAGCGCTGTACATCCAAGCCTGCGCTCTGCGGAGCAACTTCCATTCCTCCCGCAATCAGAGCCGATACGACGGCACTGCTTTCCAAATCCTCGGAACGATTTCTGATGTCGTTCCACATGACAAACTGCCCGAAGGAAAAGAGGCCCAAAAAAGCCAGATTCTCAATATTCCAGCCTTTTTTTGCCATAACGGCCTGTCTGACGGTATGAAAGACCAGAGGCAGATCCACGCCCTTTTCATCCATGGGCAAAGGGTCCAGACCTGTAATCTTAATCTCCTGTACCTGTCGCAGATACTCTAAAAGGGTAATATTTACCTGGGCATCTTCCTGCCTGCTGCGCAAAACGTAACCCTTGTTCCGATTGCTGCGCACAAGCTCTACGGGAATCAGCACCAAAGGCGCATAGCGGGCACGCTCCGATATATCCGTTTCAAACCAGCGCAAAAAGCCCAGTGCCAGAAATAAAGTGTTGCTTCCGTTTTCTTCAATACTGCTTTTGGCACTGCGGTACATATTTTTCAGGTGCAGGATAAGCTCCTCCTCCTTTAAAAAACTGCGAATACGCCTTTGTTTCAGCTCCTCCGCCGCAATACTGTCCGCCAAATCCTTTTGGTTTTCTATCTCATATATCTTGGCATCCCGCAAAGAGAACTGCCACTCTGCCGGAAGGGGCTGCAATGAAAATTCTTCTCCCTGCGCCAACCTGTCTTCCAACTCCCCCAAATTTGCCGCCATCAACTGCAGGGTGTTCTTATTGGCGCGAAAATTCAGCAGGGCATTGCGCAGACTGAAATCCAGCAGATTTCTTTCCCATATTTTCTGCTTGCTTAAGCTCTCCTCCTGTCCTGACAGATCCCGCATCCTGTGCAACTGCAAAGCCTTGGGCGCTTCCGCATCTCCTCCTTTGCCTGCCTCTTCTTCTGCTGTCTGTACAGAAAGCTTTTCCTTTACCAAAACCGCCATAGGGCGTATGCCGCTGTTTCGGCAGCGTTTGATATCAATGGCGCAAAGGAAAGAGGATAAATCCAAAAGATGATCCCTGCCCTGCTTCAAAGCCCTTTCAAAATCAATCCTCTCTCCGCCCGCAAAATTTGTGGCTTCCAGCAAAAGAATCTCTTCCTCGCCCGTAACACTGCGCTTCTCCAAAGCCGCCACATCATCCTCCGCACAATCGGCAAAGCTCTCTTCCTCCAGCCAACAGCCCACATAGGCATGCCCTTTCTTGAATACCAAAAGGGGATGTAAATCCACAGCCTCCAAACAGGAGGCATATAAAACCGATAAATCCAAACAGTTCCCCTGCTTTTTTTCCAGAACCGCCTGTGGCAGGCGGATACGCTGTCCAAAGCGTTCATAATGGGAAGCAGCCCCGTTATACATCAGACCTTCTTCCTGCAAAGCGGCGTATATGGCAGCCATCTGCTCCTTGACATGATCCGGATTTCCGGTCTGGTAGCCATAGAAAGAGCCGTCCCCCCGCCATTTCTGCAAATATGCCGCCGCTTTATTTAACACCCCCGTCAAAGAAGGATGATTCGGCATCACAAAAGCCGCCAGCAGCTCCGGCATCAGAAACAGACCGCTCCACTGGTCGTAGGTCAGCAGTTCTATGGTATCGCTGTATTCCGCGACACGATTTTCCCCTTCATACAAGTCCATATAGATGTTTGCCACCATTTTTTCCGTCAGGGCGAACAAAAACTCCGTAGACAGGATAATGCGTACCGGACTGATTTCCATACTTTCCTTCGGCTCAAGCCCGGCAATATGATAGGAAAATTCCTCTGCAAAAGCAGGGGAAAACCGAAGTTTCAGGTGAATATCCCGTAAAGCTTCCTCCGTTTCATTCCTCACCAGCAGGCTGCGAACCAGGGGTACAGCATTTTGCTGCATCGCAAAATTGACGGACGCGATAAATTTTGCTTCCAATGTAAGCCTTTTTTCCATATCTTACCTCTTTGACCATCCTATTTTTTATTCAATTCTACTGAAATTTACGGGAATCTGCAAGCTGAAAATGAGCAGTCTGTAAGCTTGCGCATTGCCGACAAAAAAGCTATGATTCTAGGGACTATAAGAAAAGAGGTTTTATCATGCCGTCTTCTGAAAAATACAAGGATTTTCATCAGGCTCTGCTTAGCTGGTATGACATACACCGTCGCATTCTCCCATGGCGGGAGGATCCGAAACCCTACCATATCTGGCTGTCGGAGGTTATGCTTCAGCAAACCAGAGTAGAGGCTGTAAAATCATACTACAACCGCTTTCTGTCGATTCTGCCGGACATTGCCGCCCTTGCCGCCGCCGACGAAGACCGGTATATGAAGCTGTGGGAGGGCTTAGGCTATTATTCCAGAGTACGCAATCTCCATAAAGGTGCCCTGTATGTTACGGAGCATTTCGGAGGAGAACTGCCGGCGAGCTTTGCGCTGCTGCAGCAAATACCGGGTATCGGTCCCTATACCGCCGCCGCCATCGCTTCCATCGCCTTTCAAAAAAAGGTTCCCGCCGTTGACGGCAATTTGCTGCGCATCTTTGCCAGACTGCAGATGTATGCAGAGGACATTAAAGCGCCTGCCGCCAAAAAAGAAGCCTTTTCCTTTTATCTGGACAGGATGCCGGATATACGGGCGGGTGATTTCAATCAGGCACTGATGGATGTGGGAGCCCTGCTCTGTCTGCCAAAGGGTAAAGCCCTTTGCAGCCTTTGCCCCCTCTCTCCTTTTTGCCTGTCCCATGCCCGGGGCAAAGAGCAGGATTTTCCTTACATTCCGCCGAAAGCCAAGCGCAAAACTGAGTACAAAACCGTACTGTTGATTCATGACCGGGACAAAATTGCGCTGCGCAAACGTCCGGATAAGGGGTTGCTGGCTTCTCTGTATGAATTTCCGAATATGGAGGGACTCAAAAGCAGGGATGAAGTGTTGGATTTTTTAAAAAGCCTTG
>JBGZHY010000077.1:0-9532 GCA_041848045.1 Lachnospiraceae bacterium | reverse complement strand
TTTCGATAGAAAGATGGAGCCTCCGTAAGGGGACTGAAACTTAGCTGGGGACGTCGGCGAATGGGCGTCGGCTTATTTGATAGAAAGATGGAGCCTCCGTAAGGGGACTGAAACGTAAAGCCACCGGATTGATATTTCCAAATTTCGAACGAAAAGATAGAAAGATGGAGCCTCCGTAAGGGGACTGAAACGAAAACCGCGACTACAAACTACAGGTTTCACATCTTCTTCAGATAGAAAGATGGAGCCTCCGTAAGGGGACTGAAACTGTATGAGTACCTACCAACACAGAATTGGATGATATTTGATAGAAAGATGGAGCCTCCGTAAGGGGACTGAAACAGTGCCTCTGCCAGCCTTGTATCGCCAGTGCTGTCCGCGATAGAAAGATGGAGCCTCCGTAAGGGGACTGAAACTGCTCGCAACCATGGAATCAAAGTACTGCTGCCGCTTTTGGATAGAAAGATGGAGCCTCCGTAAGGGGACTGAAACTCCTTAGGTCTGCATCTATTAGGCAGGCGTCCTTAATTCGGATAGAAAGATGGAGCCTCCGTAAGGGGACTGAAACGGGGATTGCACCGTATTACTTGTCGGGGCTTTCACGATAGAAAGATGGAGCCTCCGTAAGGGGACTGAAACTCAGCTTCGCGCCATTTAGGTTAGCTCTGCGCAGGTTAGATAGAAAGATGGAGCCTCCGTAAGGGGACTGAAACTTCCCCTGCCATGGCATAATAAAAGTCATTGATTGATAGAAAGATGGAGCCTCCGTAAGGGGACTGAAACGGTGGTTAGGGGGCATGCAACAGTGAGCGAACACGCGATAGAAAGATGGAGCCTCCGTAAGGGGACTGAAACTTTGAGGTCGGCGCTCGAGAGGTTGGCGCCGGTCATGATAGAAAGATGGAGCCTCCGTAAGGGGACTGAAACTTCTTGATGAGATAGAACCTGAACCGGATTTCTGATAGAAAGATGGAGCCTCCGTAAGGGGGACTGAAACCATTGTAACTCCGTAATATCAAAAAGCTGTGGTCTATGATAGAAAGCCGGATCCCTCGCAAGGGGACTAACCCCCATTTTTCATATATCGTGCAAGATATACGCTCGGAACATGAGATAAAAACGCCATAAGCAGCTCGGAACAATAATCCTCGTGTTCTCGTATAGGAAATATTCTGAGCTCAAAAATACACGCCATAAAAAGCTCGAACTTCAGATTACATTAACAGCAAAGTAAAAAATGCCGTAGCTGAGAATGCTTATATTTATTGACGATCAGCTTAAGGAAAATAAAAAATCCGTAAGAAAACGGAGATGGACGCCACTTCGACATGTAAAGAAGCATCGATTGGACTTTTTCGTGTGTCAGCGTCTTATCATAAAAACGGAAAGAAAAATGCTCTTTCCGGTATGTGGAGAAAGAGCGTGCTTCCTATGTTCTGCGTTAAAATACAAAATCATCAGTCACAGGGGGATTGTGCGTATGTCAGCATTGTATATTACCGATTATGGTGCCAAATTAAGCATAACAAAGGGGAAATTGATCGTTGAGCAAAAAGACGGCACAAAAAGAGAAGTTGCCCAGGAAACTTTAGATTCCATCATGATATTGGGAAACGTCAATGTGACGAGTTCATGCTTAAGAGAATGTTTAAGTAAAGGCGTCCGACTTACTTTTTTATCCAAGGGTGGGAGATATTTCGGGAAACTGAGTTCTACACAGCATGCCAACGCAGAGCGCATAAAAAAGCAGGTATATGCTTCGGATAATTCGGAATTTTGCTTGAAATTTGCACAAAAAATTCAAGCGGCGAAGGTGCATAATCAAAGAGTGATTTTAAAAAGATATTTGCGAACATATCCGGGAAATGTGGAAGAAGAATTGAAGCAGCTCATGATATGTGAGAAGAAAATAGAGCAGGCAAAAAGTCTGGAAGTGTTGATGGGTTATGAGGGAACAGCGGCAAGAAACTATTTTAAAGCACTGTCTGAAATTATACATGAGGATTTCAAGTTTAACGGAAGAAGTAAGCAGCCTCCCAAGGATGCTTTTAACTCGATGCTGAGTTTTGCTTATACTTTGGCATTTTATGAGATTTATGCAGAATTGGAACAGCGCTGCATAGATCCTTACATTGGGTTTGTACATCAAATTAAGTACAGCCATCCGGCTTTGGTGAGTGACTTGCTGGAAGAATGGAGGGCTGTACTGGTGGATTCAACGATGATGAGTTTGGTGCAAGGAGCGGAGATTAAAATCACTGAATTTGAAAAAGAGGAGGAGAGCGGGGCGGTGCATATATCGGAGGCAGGTTTGAAACTGATTATCAAGAAAATGGAACAGAAAATGAATATGGAAATGAATTATTTGCCCTATTTGGAGAAACCCACCAGCTTTCGGCAAGCCATATGGTGGCAGGTGAAAAATCTGGCCAGATGCATTGATGAGGGGAATCCTGATTTTTATATTCCCTTGAAAGTGAGGTAAAATATATGGGACAAGCCTGGGATTTTGAAGCGATGCTTGCCGAAGAGGAACAATATGCATTAGCAGAAGAAATAAAATATATTGTGGTGATCATATATGATATTGCGGATAACAGGCAAAGGCTGAAAGTGGCAAAATATCTTTCAGGCTTCGGGAAAAGGGTGCAGAAGTCCGCATTTGAGGCAAGACTGGGTAAAAAAACATATGAACGCCTGCTGCAGGGCTTGAAACGCTTGATTTGGGAGGAGGATAATGTTAGAGTATATAAGTTATACGGAGAAGAAGAGGTAAGTGTCTTCGGAAATGCCGTCTATGAGCAGGACGAGGATGTCATTATCATATAGATGGGGAGAATGACCTATGTTGACAAAATTAAGGTTAAGTTGCTCGGGCAGAAAGGATAAGGTACATAATTATCACCTGTCATCCGTGACCCATGGCGTGTTGATGGAATATATGGACAGGGATTATGCGGAGGTTTTGCATGAGAGCAGGATGAAACCTTACAGTCAAAGCGTCCTTTTCGGCAAGCAGGGTGCTTTTGTTTGGGAGATCAATATGCTCGGTGAAGAAGCAAGATTCTATATTACGCGAGCCATACAGAATATGCAGGGAGAGTTTTGCTTCAGAAAGCGGGAAGAAAGGGTGGAAATAAAAGAAATCGAGGAGGAGTATCTGAGCTTGGAGGATTTGGAGAATATCTATCGTTCTCCTAAGCCCCACAAGATGCTGAAGCTTTACTTTCAGACACCGACAAGCTTTAAACAAAAAGAGCGCTATGCACTGTTTCCTACGCCCAGGCTTCTGTTTCAAAATTTGCTGAACCGTTATCATCTTATTTTTGCAGAGGGGAAGGATTTTGATCCGCGGCTTTTAGAGGATTTTGAAAGCTATGTGCAAATTGAAGCATACAGGCTGCAGACGGTAAGATTTTCTTTGGAAAGAAGCTCCGTGCCGGCATTTATGGGGGAGCTTAGTATAAAAATAGAGGCTTCGGATGAATTGGCGGCGATTGCAAACCTGCTCTTGGCTTTCGGCAGATATGCCGGTGTGGGAATAAAGACTGCCTTGGGCATGGGTTCCCTGGAATTGAATGAATAGGAGAAGCAAATAAAAAAGCTGCCCGTGGACAGCTTTTTTATGATGAAAAAATCTCCTCAAAATCCGCCTTACTGAAGCGGTGGTAGCTGATATGCCCCGCCTCATTGCTGAGCAAATAATAAAAATCATCCGGTTTTCCGTCTGCAAAATACAGTAACTTATCAAATTCACCGTCATTTCTGTCCTCTACAACAAGCTGCGTGCCGTGGCGATAAAAGATCTGAATAATCTCTTCCATACTGTGCGTATGCGCGGCAACGGCAGTAATCAATTCCTGTAAAAAGCCATGATCCGTTTCCAGTTCATGCACATAGCGGCAGCCTTTGACGGGAATACGCAGGCAGAAACGCTCTCCGCTTTTGCTGATATCAATATCGCCGAAATCGGCGGCGAGGTCTTTGAGCGCCTTTTTTGCAAATTCTGCCGTGTTCGTGTCCTTTCGCTCTCTGCCCAATAAGGCGTTTAAGGAGGAAGCGGGGTAGAACAGTCGTATGCTTTCTTCCCGATATCCCAGTTTTAATTGCTGCTCTTTGATAACGGCAATGAGATTTTGACGCAATGCATTCATATATATACTTGCCTTTCTTCTTGTAAAAATTCCCTGATCCACAACTTGCGAAGCCGCTAAGACTATATTATACTATTGATAAAATTCTTTGACAAGTCAGGCAGGAGAAGGAGGGCGGAAGATGCAGGCAGTCATTATGGCAGGGGGAAAGGGAAGTAGGTTAAGCGAGATTACCAAAAACGCGATTCCCAAGCCTATGGTGGATATTAAAGGAAAGCCCCTGCTTTTTTGGCAGTTGGAACAGCTGAAAAGATACGGCATTCGCAGGGTGACGATGATTATCGGGCATCTGGGAGAGAAGATACAGGAATATTTTAAAGATGGAAAGGATTTCGGCTGTGAAATTGATTACATTGTGGAGGAGGAGCCTTTAGGGACGGCAGGCGCTTTTTACTATCTGAAGGATAAACTGGAGGGCGATGATTTTTTGCTTCTGTTCGGCGATGTGTTTTTCGATATCTATATTCCCGGAATGGAGCGTTTTCACCGGGAGAAAGCTGCCCTGGCAAGTCTTTTCGTGCATCCCAACGGGCATCCTTATGATTCGGATTTGATTGAAACGGATGAGCATGGGAGGGTTATCCGTTTTGATTCCAAGCATAATGTACGGGATTATTGGTACGACAATATGGTGAATGCCGGATTTTATATACTCCATGCCTCCGTTTGCGACAGGGTTACGAAGCCTTGCAAGACAGATTTGGAAAAGGATATTTTGGCGGAAATGGCAAGGAAGGGAGAAGGGATTTATGCCTATGTGTCGCCGGAATATATTAAGGATGTCGGTACGGTGGATCGGATACAAAAAATGCTGACAGAGCTGGACAGCGGCCTGATTGCCCGAAAGAATCTGGAATATCGGCAACCTGCCGTGTTTTTGGACAGGGACGGAACCGTCAATCGCCTGAAGGGCTTTATCTTCGGAGAAGAAGAATTTGAGCTGGAGGATGGGGCTCTGGAGGGGATTCGCCTGTTAAACGAGGCGGGAATCCTTGCCATCATCCTTACCAATCAGCCTTCCGTGGCGCGGGGACTTTGCTCCTGTGCGGACATTGAGCATATTCATAAAAAAATGAAAACTCTGCTGGGCAGGGAGGGGGTTTTTGTGGATGGGATTTATTATTGTCCGCATCATCCGGACAAGGGCTTTCCGGAGGAAAATCCTGCCTACAAGATAGACTGCGACTGCCGTAAGCCCAAAATCGGAATGCTCAAAGAGGCGGTGCAGCGCTTTCATATTGATTTGGAAGATGCCTGGATGGTGGGGGATTCCTGCTTGGATATGGAAATGGCAAGGAGAGCAGGCATCAAAAAGGCCTTGGTACGAACGGGACTTGGGGGTAAGGATGAGAAGTATCCTTTGGATCCGGATTTAACGGCTGACAACCTGAAAGAGGCGGTGGAGATGATTTTGAAAAGGCGGGAGCAGGATAAGAGCAGAGGATGAAAATGCGCAAAACGGTATGCAGTGCAAAATTTAATAAAGATGAGGTGAGAATATGATATTAGGTGCTTTGGAAGCCGGCGGAACCAAAATGATTTGTGCGGTTGGGGATGAGCAGGGAAGGATTCATGAGCAGGTTTCTTTTCCGACCTTGACGCCGGAGGAAACTATGCCGAAAATAAAGGCATTTTTTAAGGAGAGGAACATTGCGGCTTTGGGTATCGGTTGCTTCGGACCTTTGGATTTGAACAAGAAGTCAAAGACCTACGGCTACATTACCAACACGCCGAAATTGGCGTGGAAAAACTTTGATATGGTAGGCTGTCTGCAAAGGGAGTTGCAGGTTCCCGTCGGTTTCGACACGGATGTGAACGGTTCTTTACTGGGAGAGCTAAGCTGGGGAAATGCCAGAGGCAAGGAAAACGCGCTGTATATCACGGTGGGAACCGGCATCGGTATGGGGGTGCTGAGCAACGGAAAGCTTTTGCACGGTATGATGCATCCGGAGGCGGGACATATCAAAATGTGTATGCATCCGGAGGACCATTTTGCGGGGCAGTGTCCGACACACGGCAACTGCCTGGAGGGATTGGCCTGCGGACCGGCCATCGAGGCACGCTGGGGAAAGAAAGCTGCGGACTTAAGCGAGGAGAGCAAGGTATGGGAATGGGAAGCCTATTACCTGGCGCAGGCCATTTACACGCTGATATTGAGTCTTTCGCCGGAAATCATTATTCTGGGCGGCGGTGTGATGCACCAGGAAAAGCTTTTTCCGATGATTCGCGAGGAAGTGCGAAAAATCAATAAGGGCTATCTGCAGACCAAGGAAATGGAAGACTTGGAGCATTATATTGTGCCGGCAGGACTGCA
Organism: Lachnospiraceae bacterium; assembly: GCA_041848045.1. GTDB lineage: Bacteria > Bacillota > Clostridia > Lachnospirales > Lachnospiraceae > CAKAHY01. Next base: position 3,064 of record JBGZHY010000077.1, on the reverse strand, counting down.
GGATGATCAAGGGATTATGGGGGCTTTAAAACTGGGCTGGAATGCTTTGCAGGAACAAGAGTAATATTGTGGTGAAATGGAAAACAAGCTGTGACTTTTCAGCTTGTTTTCAGTGATTTATGATATCATATCGGTAAAGATATAAAAGATAGGAGATATCTGAAATGAGAAAGAAGTATCTTGGTCTGACCGTGGCTCTTACGGCAAGCTCCGCTTTGTTGTTTGCCTGCCAGGGTGTAAACGGTACCACGACAGCTGCGGATTCTGCCGCAAGCAGCGTGGAGAGTACAGTGGGTGCGGAAACAAGCGAGGGCACGGAAACGGCAGCGCCGGATAAGCCGGAGGGAACAGCGCCGGAAGGGGCGCCGGGAGCGCCTCCGGGAGGAGGCTCCGCTTCCAAGCCGGAATCCTATGCAGCTTTGCAAAGCTATACGGAGGATGCAAGCATCAGCAATGAAACCATTGCATCCACCGGGACGGATGAGAATGCCGTTTTGGTATCCGGCGGCGCCAATGTGAGCATCAGCGACGCCAAAATCAGCAGAGTATCGGCTGACAGCACGGGGGGAGATACCTCCAGCTTTTATGGCGTAGGTGCTGCCGTTCTGGCGACAGAGGGGAATGTTTACATTGATGACAGTACGATTACCACGGAGGCGCCGGGAGCGGCGGGAGCCTTTGCCTACGATAAGGGAGTCGTGTATATTGCGGATACGAATATCCAAACCACAGAAAACACCTCAGGCGGCATTCATGCAGCGGGAGCAGGTACCTTATACGCTTGGGATGTAACGGCGAGTACCAAGGGAGAGTCCTCGGCAGCGGTCAGAAGCGACAGAGGAGGCGGAACCATGGTGGTGGACGGCGGAAGCTACACCTCCTCCGGCGTAGGTTCTCCTGCGGTGTATTCGACAGCGGATATCAGTATTCACGATGCGGATTTGACGGCGGAAGGCTCCGAGGCTGTCTGCATAGAAGGTTTAAATTCACTGCGGCTTTTTGATTGTGATTTGACGGGAAATATGAGCGATTTGGAGCAAAACGGCTTGACCTGGAATGTGATTTTATATCAAAGCATGTCCGGCGATTCCGAAATCGGCAATTCAACCTTTGAGATGGACGGCGGAACTTTGCAGGCGAAAAACGGCGGTATGTTTTATACGACCAATACGGAGTCCACTTTTGTGTTAAAGGATGTAGAAATTAAATATGCGGATGAAAACGACTTCTTTTTGCAGGTGACGGGCAACAGCAACCAAAGGGGTTGGGGCAGTACGGGAGCCAATGGGGCTGACAGCCTGTTCACCGCCATCAGCCAGGATATGCAGGGGAAAATTATCTGGGACAGCATCAGTAAGCTGGACTTTTATATGACCGAAGGCAGTACCCTGACAGGTGCTTTTGTCAATGACGAAAGCAATGCGGGAAGCGGCGGCGACGGCTATGCCAATGCCTATATCAGCGCAGACAGTACTTGGATTGTAACGGAAAACAGCAGCTTAAGCAATCTGTACAATGCAGGCAGCATCAAGGATGCGGCGGGAAATACCGTTACGATACAGGATGCGAACGGAAAGGTATACGTAAGCGGCCAGTCCGAGTACAGCATTACGGTGGGCACATATACGGCAAGCGCAGACCTGAGCGGTGCTTCTGCCATATCCTCCTGGTCAGATTATGCGCAGGCGAAACCGAGCGCCTTGGATTAAATAAAGATTTGGATAAGGTCTTCAGGGAATAAAAGCAGCGGCAAATCACGGAACAATAAGGTGATTTGCCGCTGCTTTATCGCCCTGCCGAGGGGCGAAAAGATATTTTGCTCCGTTCCCCTGCTTGGGTAAACTGTTTTTGCAGCTTTGCTTTCTGTATATTTTTGCCGATGAATACCAAGGCAGCTTTTTGAATCTCCTCTGCTTGGCAAACCAAAATAGCGTATTCTCTGTCCACCAAATCAAATTTCAGACCGATACGCCCGATGCGCAAGGCTCCCTTTGCACGGATGATGTTGCCGTAGCCTTTGCGCAGGATATCTTCCAGCAAAAGAATCAGCGTTGTCGGATGAAGCAGACTGACATTCTCCAGAGCCAGGCTGTCAAAGTTTTCCTCCGCTTTTTCATCGGCAGCCGGAAGAGAGGAGCCGTCGTGCAGCTTGGTCAGCAGTTCCTGCCACCATTTATCGGGCATATTGCTGTAATGCTCTTCCACGATATCGGCGTCCGAACGTATGGCTTTGATTTGTGCTGCCGCCTGTTCTCTTTCCGCATAGGATGCCTTCTCCATTTTGGAGAGAATGACGGTAGAGGAGGCGAGGATCTGGTCATCATAAATGCTGCCGAACTCTCGTCTGTATTTGGCAATATTATTCCCGTCCACAATCGTCAGAGGTGCGAGTATGGAGATACGTTCGTACTCCACCTTTTTGATGTGGGCAATCACATTGCTCAGCATGCCGACGCCGCTGGGCTCGATAATGAGAAACTCCGGATTTAGCGTGTTGGCAATGGTAAGAATAGAGGCTGCAAAGTCCCCTTTTTTAGAGCAACAAATGCAGCCATTGTTCATTTCCCATATATTGTCACTACCTCCACCGGCTTCTTTGAGTAAGTCCCCGTCAATACCGAGAGCGCCGTACTCATTCTCCAGAATGGCGAAGCGACGCCCGGTATGACGAGAGAGTTCTTTAATGAAGGTAGTTTTCCCGGCACCGAGAAATCCGGATACCACTAAAACGTTCATCAGTCTTTAATCTTTACTACAGGCTTGATTAAGTCGGCCGGCTTATCTCTCATCAGGAAGAGTGCCTTCTCCAGGTTCTCCCATCCCTCAAATATATGAGAGCTCAAGTGGGACAGATCCAGCTTTCCGGCGCTTACAAGAGAAGCAAGCTTTTCAAGACGAAGTCTTCCGCCCGGCATCAGACCGCCGTTAATCTGCTTATGCCCCATGCCTACACCCCATTCTACTCGAGGAATTTCCACATAGTCGCCGGAACCCAAATAGTTTACGTTTCCGATTTTTCCGCCCGGTTTTAAGCATTTGACACAAGGAGCAAAGGTGTCTACCT